>CAYYNW010000012.1:0-21496 GCA_964473145.1 uncultured Halobacteria archaeon | reverse complement strand
CGCAGCTCTTCACCACGCTCGTCTTCGCGAACATCATTGGGAACAACCTGGGGCCACACTTCTTCCCCCTGGGGTCGCTGGCCATCTTGATGTGGCTGGATACCATGAAGCGCAAAGGAGTGACGATACGGCTCGTGGACTATCTCAAGGTAGGGTCGGTGCTTTCAATTCTGGAGGTCACCGCCGCATCAATCGTCTTGTGGCTTGAAGTGCACTGGCTCGAGATGCAGCTCAACGTCATTCCCTAGCGCATCCACCGAATCAGTGAGTGAGGTGGCTTTTGGGGTGGGTTGGGTGACGCACCAACCGCGCGTGAAGGCACGACTCCGACGCACACTCAAAAAGTTTGAGCTACAGTCGCCATTCTTCGTGCTGCTTCCCGTTCACGTCCACGGGTACCGCGGCTATAATTCCTGCAGAACCCGAAACCCGAGGTTGAAGTTGCGATAGCTCTGGTCATAGCCGCAAGCTTTTAGGTGATACTAGTGCAGCCGCGGTGAAGGGCTGGGCTTGAACCGGAAGGTAACAGAAGCAATAAACTTACGTCTCCTTCAAAATACTTATGCCTCGTTCAGTCTTTGTTATCTTGTCACGGACAACAGCCTCTAAGTTGCTCGGTCCAAACAATAAAATTGGATATTTAGGATCGTTAGTCCTGAGCGTAAAAAAACGCCCTCTCCCTTCAAGTTCTGTTATCGCTTCAACAATATATACCTTCCCTGTTTTTAGTTCATCACTGGGATTACCAAGCACCTTCTCGAAACCTGCTGATATACCAAGACCATATCCAATAGCTCCTGCCCCCATGGACAGGAAAAACAACGCGCCGAGGAACAGGTAAAGTGTTATCGTTTGTGTCTTCTCTGAAAACACATAAGGGAAGATATCAGGAAGATAAAGGATAAGGCTTGCACCCCATACAATAAAAATTGCCATCACAAAAATAAAGAAGCCAATTCCCACGTATAAATTACCCCTTTTTTCCATCACCTTTACCTCCTTTTAGTACTAAAACCGAAACTCGTTGATTTTCGCCCCATCCCATTTGTCGCTTCTTAAGCAGCTTACCTCACCCAATCCATACCCACCGATACCTTGCCGCGCATCGTTCCCTGAGCATCATCTGCGCTCGCTTACAGGATACTATGATAAGTAAGTTTTTAAACCTTATTGCTTGTCCAGTTCAAGAAGGGTACAGCAGACCACGCGGAAGAGGGCAGCCGCTTGTCCCCGCGGCGTAAATTTTATACCGCGCCAGAAAGAAGAGAAGCATATCACCATGCTCAAGGCGACCTTCGCCGCAGGCTGCTTCTGGGGCGTGGAAGCGGCCTTCCGGTGCGTGAACGGCGTCGTCTCAACTTCGGTGGGCTTTACGGGCGGCGCCTTTGAGAACCCGACCTACAAGGACGTCTGCACGGGTCTGACAGGGCATGCCGAAGCCGTGGAAGTGGTCTACGATCCCGCGGTCGTTTCGTACGAGGAGTTACTGAACGTCTTCTGGACTATCCATGACCCCACCACGCGGAACCGCCAGGGGCCGGATATCGGGACGCAGTATCGGTCAGTGATCGTCTACCACACGCCGGAGCAGGAAGCATCGGCACGGGCCTCGCGAGAAAAGCTCCAGTACTCGGGACTGTATGAGCGAGAGATCGTCACGGAGATCAAACCGGCAGCGACCTTCTGGCGCGCGGAAGAATACCATCAGCGGTACTTCGAGAAGCACGGGCTTGGCACCTGCAGTCGATAAGGTGAGGTGAGTGCGCAGGTACGTATAACCAACAAGGATCTTCGTACACCTACAGGAGGATGATGAGCGTGAAAGAGCGCATTCGCGGATTTGAACAGTACTATCCGAAGCTCGGGAAGCCAGTCTATCTCGACCCGCTGAGCGCGGTCATCGGGAATGTAGAGCTGGGCGATCACGTCAGTGTCTGGCCAAATGCGGTCATTCGGGGTGACCCTTATGCTATCCGGATCGGGTCATGGACGAACGTCCAGGATAACTGCGTGGTGCATAGCGACACCGGACATGAAACCCGGATCGGCGAGTATTGCGTGGTGGGACACGGCGCTATCGTTCACGGCTGTACCATTGAGGATGGCTGCATGATCGGTATGGGTGCGATCATTTTGATGGGCGTCACGGTCGGAAGAGGCAGCATCATCGGTGCCGGAACGCTCCTACCCCCGGGCAAGAGCTATCCGCCGGGTACGCTGATCCTCGGTAGCCCCGGGAAGGTCGTGCGCGACTTGACCCCTGAGGAGATCGCGGGTATCCGGGAGGACGCGCGGTCTTACTGGGACAAAGCTCAGGGTCATCTCAAGCAGCAGGTGCCGCGTGGTGGCTGTGGTTAAGTTATCCGACGTTCTATGATGTGGCAGCGCCGCCGCCAGTGAGGACAGAGCAGGAGAGAAACCCGCTGCTTCGCCCAGCATAGCAAAAGAACAGAACAGTCATTCAAAGCAAGGAGCAGCGGAAGCCAGTGGAAAAAAAAGAGGGTGGCGCAGCCGTGTCTCAGTTACACGGCTACGCCAGACGTTCCCTCTTGCCGTCACCACTTCTCGCCTGCAAGCAATAGTGCATGATCAGCGGATCTTCACAGGCAGGTGTAGACGATCTCGACCGTGGCAGTCACCACGATGCCCTTCGGCTCGATCGGGGTGGGTACGACGGGCATCGGCGTTGAGGATACCATGCTGTACTCCTTGAAGTCGCTGCCGCGGTACGGATAGACGTAGACGCCGCCTTCCCGCACGGTCGACACGCCGAGGATCTTTAAACCTGTCGCGCCGGCGATCGTGTCTGCTTTCTGTCGTGCATCCGCACAGGCCTCGCTGAGTGCGTCGTGCCTCAAGGTCTGCTCGCGCTCGTCAGTCAACCCAAACTCGATCCCGGTTACCCGGTTCGCACCCGCAAGGACCGCGGCATCGATCGTTTCGCCCACCCTGCCCAGGTCGTGTAGTTCGACCACAATCTCGTTCGTCACCTGGTAGCCGATGAGCTCTTCGCCTGGGCGTTCGTAATCTTTCAGCGGATAAATGCTGAAATAGCTCGACTCTATAAGATCCTTCGGCACGCCCAGCCCCTGCAGTGCGGCAATCACCGCATCCATCTTCATGGAGTTCTGCTCCACCGCATCGGTCACATTCCGCGATTGCGTCTCCACGCCGAGGTACACGGTCACCTGATCCGGCTCGGCTTCGAGCACGCCCGTTCCTGAGACCGAGATGGTCGAATTACCCGCGCCATAGACCGCGCCCACCTCGGGCACCGCTACAAACCCGCTGGCGATCGCGGAGCATACCGCCACCAGTGCGATCATGCTGATCATCCAGAGCTTCTTCATTCTTCGCTTCCCTCCTACGTGAGGGGGTATTGATAGCGCTCCCCCCTTACTGCGCTGAGAACCACCTTGGCGGAGGGTGTACAAATAAGTTTCCATAACTGCGACTCTGTTCGTAGCTATCCCCGCATCCGTCGGGCCGAGCCGCTCAACGGCTTAGCTGCAATTGAATTCGTAGCTTACCAAACGCTTCCTCTTCGACTTCCAGTCCCGGCATACGGGCTACGGGAACCGGACGGGTCAGGTGCTCGCGCAGGTGATCACGCCGCAAATCCTCGCTACCAGAATTTTATAGACAGGGCGCTTTGTAATCATGGGTGACATGCATGCGATCAGACGTTTTAAAGCAGAATATCGAGACCCTGCCGCACCGGGCTTTGCTACGATCCGCAGGGCTCACCGCCGAGGATTTCGCGCCGGACAAACCGTTTATCGGCGTGGCGAATAGCTTTAACGATATCGTGCCCGGCCATATCCATCTGAACGAATTGACCCGGGAAGTGAAACGCGGCATCCGTGATGCGGGCGGCGTACCCCTGGAATGGGGCGTCCCGGGCGTCTGTGACGGTGTGGCGATGTTCGTGGAGATGCGGCTCAGTCTGCCGAGCCGCGAGCACATCGCGGATAATATCGAGATCATGGCCTTATCGCACTCCTTAGATGGCTGGGTCGGCGTCACCAACTGCGATAAGATCACCCCGGGCATGCTCATGGCGGCCAGCCGGCTCAATTTGCCCGCGATCATGCTTACCGGCGGTCCGATGAAGGCGAACGTCGTGGAGGGGCAGAAACATCACCCGATCGAGGGCTTCGGGATCGTCGGCAAGGTCAAGGCGGGCAAAATGAGTGCGGCCGAGGCGGAAGCATTCTTGCCGCACATGATCTGCGGTGCAGGCTCCTGCGTCGGGCTCTTTACCGCGAACACCATGGCGACCGTTACGGAGGTGCTGGGGATGTCAGTCACGCGCTGCGCAACGACGCTGGCCATCGCTCCGAAGAAGAAGGAGCAGGCCTACGAGACCGGTAAGCGGATCGTATCCCTGGCTAAGGATGAGGTGAAGCCGCGTGAGATCATGACCGCAAACGCGTTTGAGAACGCGATCCGGGTGGATATGGCGATGGGCGGCTCGACCAATACCGTGCTCCATATTCCTGCGATCGCGAAAGAGGCGGGTGTTGAGATCGACGTGAATCTCTTCGATGCGATCTCGCGCGAGACGCCAAATCTCTGTAAAATCATTCCCGCAGGCCCGTACGAGATGGCCGATATCGATCGTGCAGGTGGTATTCCTGCGGTGCTCAACCGGTTAAAGGAGATGCTCAAGGATTCACCAACCGTGAACGGGCGATCCATCACGGAGATCGCTGCGGAAGGCCGTGTCGTGGATGACGAGGTCATCCGGCCGCTCGATTACCCGTACTTCGCAGAAGGCGGGATCGCAGTCCTGAAAGGGAATATCGCGCACAGCTCCGTGATCAAACAAACGGCCGTGGGCGACTCGATGAGGGTGCATTGCGGGCCTGCGAAGGTCTTTTACACCGAGCAGGCGCTCTTGGATGCGATCGAAGCGAAGCGGATCGTGGAGGGGGACGTCCTCGTCCTGCCGTTCCAGGGGCCCGCGGGCGCGCCGGGCATGCCCGAGATGCTCACGCCGACCGATGCGATCAAAGGTGCAGGTTATACACGGGTCGCGTTGATCACCGACGGCCGATTCTCCGGCGGCACCTCAGGCCTGTGCATCGGCCACGTGGAGCTGGAAGCGTACAATGGCGGTGCAATCGGTGTCATCCGGGACGGGGACCTCATTGAGATCGATATCCCGAACCGATCGCTCAACGTGAGATTGAGCGCTGCGGAGCTTAAAGAGCGGCTCAAGCACGTGAAAGCGCCGGAACGAACGCTGACGCAGCTCTTGCAATCGTACCGGGAGAAGTTCACCGGCGTGAACTGCTACGGGCAACGGGTGACGCACTAACCGCGCTGCGGGGACGGTAAGCCCCTACAATCGCTCTTCCGAGCACCGGGATCTTGAGAACGGATTTTTAACTGCTCCATCAGCCTCACCTCTCACTACGAAGGGTGGGCGCTCTGCTCAAGAAGCGGATGCCGGGCGTTACACGCAAAGCCGTCCTGACCATGGACATGCCGGAGCTCGTCGGCACTCCACCGGCCGATCACCCGCAAGCTTTATATACCCCTACCTTCATATGATCTGGTACGCTCCGGAGATTACTGGTGGCGTGGCCTGAGGGGAGGCGTAGCCACAGTTCACTTGTTCATGCAAATAAAAATCAGGTAGCTGAGGATGCTCAAGCTCTTCCGCAGCAATGAGGACGAAGCCAGGATGAAGGCCCTTGCTGAAGCTCTCCTGGAGGAGAAACTGGCGCGGATCCTCCAGTATAAGCTGGAGATCCAGGCCTGGGAGGAGAAGAAAGATCGGACTCTCGAGGAGCTGAGGAAGAGGCGACAGGAGCTGCGGGAAATGATAGCTCAACAACAGCGGATCGATGATATCGTGAAGAAACGTCATATGACCAAGGTCCTGTTAACACAATGGCGAGAAACAGATAATGCTATCCTGAGGCACCAGCGGGAAATCGGCAACGTCATAAATACACTCATATCTAACTTTAAACATGAATTATCACTAGTAGCGCCGTACATGATATGGACGAGGAGAGAAGATAAAGAAAAGTTGCTCAATGGATATGTTGTTGTGGTTATAGAAGATCTCATTGATATTTATCACCGGATTAATGAAGATTACTTGAAAGCAGATATTCGAAAGGATATCTGTGAGATAATTGATACTGCGGTAGCTATAGATCATAAGACGATGCACTCGAGATCTAAAATCATTAAATTCCGTCAAGATATCTATCACGTGCCACGAGGTATTCGAAGTATTTTTTACCTCGCGCGGAGCATGTAAAAGCCGCGCTTATTCGCACAGCTCGATCGAGTACCCGAAGAGCCCGAGTAGGACGTGGTTCTGGACTCAGAGTATTGCAACGAGCTGGATCTCAAAGGTCAACGTCTTGCCCGCCAGTCGATGGTTCGCGTCTACTGTGATATTCGTGGCGGAGACCTCAATCACCGTGACGATGATGATTTGACCTTGTGCGCTCGTCATTTGCAACCGCTGCCCCATTTCAGGCTCCAGACCCAGCGGTAGTTGAGCACGATCAACCACCCAGACCAGCTCGTCATAGACGGGCCCATAGGCCTGATCCGGCGGGATGGTTATGCTCTTTGATTCACCGAGTTTCATGCCGAGTACACCCTGCTCGAACCCGGGAATCATCTGGCCGGCGCCGAGGGTGAATTGGAGCGGCTCGCGACCCACCGAGGTGTCGAATACCGTGCCATCATCCAGCGTGCCCGTATAGTGAACCTTAACGGTGTCGCCCACGTGTGCAATCGATTTCGGCATTGATGTTGCGGTTGGTGTTGCGGTCGCCTTTGGCGTGACCGTCGGCGCACTGGACGCGCTTGCTCCCTGCTCCTTCTCCGCACATCCGGCACCGTAAACGGCCAGAACGATCGCCATAATGGCTACAAGATCGCTATTGTTTTTCTCTGCATCGTTACCCCTGTTCGTTCTCTTGAGTAGTGTGAGATTTCATTACGTTAACGCTTACTTACATGTCCGATAACATAAAACCCCCTGATCTCACCGTCTCCTCCGAACTTTCCTTCGTTCTTTGCCGTTGCCTTCGAAGGTTTCTACCCCACTTTTTAATATGGCTGGGGCAAATGTACCATCACCGATGAACTCAGCGGCTGCCCTGACCCGGATGCGCCTGCTTGCTTATTCCGCGCTCTTCGGCTTGCTTGCCATCGGTGCACTCGCGCCGAGCGAAGTGCCTGTTCCTGGCGTAGCCTCTTCGTCCTCCTTCGCGGCCAACCTCTTCGCGACCTGGGCTGCGATCAGTTATCCTGCGCTCACGCTCTCCATCCTCTTTAACGCCTCGGCATCAGTAGTGATAATCCTCCTGGTTGGAAGGAGGCTTGAGGACAGACAGACTGGCGCGTGCTGAAGGTAACTGAAGCGAGCAGCGGGTGGCTTAGGGCGATACTTCTCTCAGCTTCTCTGAGGCGGGCTCGCCACCAATCCCCCAGTGCGTCTTCGGGATTTCATGCACGAGCACTTCGACCGCATGAGCCGGGACACCCAGCTCCGTGAAGACGCGCGTGATCTCCTGAATCACGATCCTCGCCTTCTCCTCGCCAAACCCTTTCCAGACATGCACCTGAACTAGCGGCACGTTCTTTTTCCTCCGTGACTACTTTGTCTCGTAGCATTTAAACTTGCTTCCCGAGCCCGAAGCCAGGAAAAGTGGGATCGCTCAAAGGTTTAAGAACTTGAGTCCTTACCTACGGTGTATGAGTGTGGCAAAAAGGACTTTGAGTTTTCCCAAGCAGTTAGAGCCGCTCTATGAAGAGCGGGCAGGTGACTTTTACCTGAAGAACTACATCGGCGGAAACTGGGACTATTATGCTGACGAATACCTCACGGTCCTCAATCCCTTTGA
The DNA here is from genome assembly GCA_964473145.1 of uncultured Halobacteria archaeon. GTDB lineage: Archaea > Halobacteriota > Syntropharchaeia > Alkanophagales > Methanospirareceae > JACGMN01. Next base: position 13,613 of record CAYYNW010000012.1, on the reverse strand, counting down.
CGGCACAACCGTGGGCTACGTCCCCAAATTGTCAGGCAGTGGCGTTAGACTGGCCATTGACAGCGCCTGGGCGAATCGTGAGAGCATCCGGAGCGTGCCGGGTGTTGAACGAATCGAGCTCTTCAAACGTGCGGCAGAAATTGTTCGATCGCATGAGGACGCACTGACCAGAACGCTCATGCTCGAAGCGGGGAAACCAGTCCATAACGCCAAAGCGGAAGTGCGTGCGACGATCAATCGGATGAACCTGGCGGCTGAAGAGGCGCGGAAGATCTTCGGCGAGTATGTGCCCGGCGACTGGTCCGAAGACACCCTCCAGAAATTCGCCATTGTGCTGCGAGAACCGGTGGGCGTCGTGCTCGCCATCTCACCCTTCAACTATCCGCTCTTCATTACCTCCTCCAAGGTCGTTCCCGCGCTCCTCGCGGGTAATAGTGTGGTGGTGAAGTTGCCCTCCGCGGACCCGATCACCTTCCTCATGTTCACCAAGCTGCTCGCGGATGCAGGAGTTCCCCCAGGCGCGCTCAATGTGATCACCACCTCGGGGAAGATCCTTGATGAGTGTATCGACGATCCTCGAATCGGTACTATCTCTTTCACCGGCAGCACTGAGGTTGGCAAACAGATCGCTCAGCGAGCGGGGATGAAACAGCACCTCCACCTCGAACTGGGCGGGAAGGGCGCCGCGATTGTTCTGCCCAGTGCTGATCTTGATCTGGCAGCCAAGCGAGTGGTGCACGGCACATTAAATTTCTCCGGGCAGCGCTGCGACGCCATTTCCCGGGTCATCGTCGTCGAGGAGATCGCCGACTTGTTCGTCTCGAAACTCGTGGCGGAAGTCAAGACCGTGAGCTACGGCGACCCGTGGGAGGCGTCAACGGTGGTCGGGCCGTTGATCGATGGAGACGCGATCCTGCATGTTCACCGCCTCGTCCAGGATGCGACGGTCACGGGCGCGGAGCTGCTGCTGGGCGGCAGGTATGAGGGCAACGTCTATCTGCCCACCGTGCTCGATCGAGTGCCGCGAGCTGCCGCGATCATGCAGGAGGAGACCTTCGGCCCGGTGGTCACGATCCATCGCGTGCACGATCTGGAGGAGGCCATTGACGCGGCGAATGATACGAAGTACGGCCTGGATTCCTGCGTCTTCACCACCAACTTCTACGAGGCGTGGCGAGTCGCGAAGAGTTTGAAGGACGGTGAGATATCCGTGAATGACGCGCCTGCGCACGGTGTGGGCTTCTTCCCCTTCGGCGGTACCGGGGACAGCGGCACGGGCCGGGAAGGGATCGGGTACAGCATTGAGGAGATGACCCGGCTCAAGACCGTGGTCTTCAATCTCGCACCGGCCAGGATGGGTAAGAAGCGGAAGATCTTCATGCTCTGATCGCCCGCTGCCGCTGCTCTCCATCGGCCGCAGTCCCGCACCTGCTACTTCGTCGCCTTCCTCGTCCGTAACCCATCCAGAACGGTCGTGATCTCGGCAAAGACCTCGGGGATCTCCGCGGCACCGTTGATGGTGACCATCCGGCCCGCTCGCGTATAATACGCGATCAACGGCTGCGTCTGCCGCTTATAGACCTGCAGGCGATTCATGATCGCCTCTTCTCGGTCGTCCGCGCGCTGATAGAGCTCGTGACCGCAGCGATCGCAGATGCCCGCGCGCTTCGGCGGATTGAAGACGAGGTGGTAGCTTGCGCCGCAAGGGCACATGCGCCGTCCCGAGAGCCGTCTGAGCAAGTCCGCATCGGGCACCTCGATATTGAGCACCAGGTCGAGCTCTTTCCGCAGCTCACGCAGGATCCCCCGCAGCGCTTCCGCCTGCGGCAAGGTTCGCGGATACCCATCAAGGAGGAACCCGGAGTCGCAATCGGGCTGCGCTAGTCGCTCTTTCATCATGCCGACCAGGATCTCATCCGGCACCAGTTCGCCCTTTTCCATGTACGACTTCGCCTCGAGTCCCAGGTTCGTCTCGCGCTTCAAATGTTCGCGCAGCATGTCCCCGGTCGAGATATGGGGTATCCCGTAGCTCTCGGCCAGCATCTTCGCCTGCGTCCCTTTCCCGGAGCCCGGCGGGCCAAATACCACGATGTTCATCACCATCAACCCTCCGTCGGCCAAAAGCAAGACCTCAGGTGATTCTCGGTACGTCCTGTATAAAAAAGGCGCGCTGGAGCACGGCTGTGATCGCGGGATTGAGCTGGTGAAGCAAGGCTCACAGTAGCGCGAGCACCAGCAGGATAACGATGAGCTTCGCCACCATGCTGCTGAGGTAGGTGATCGCGGTGAGCTTTATCCCGAACCTGCCGAACAAGGAGGTATACAGGGGGAGGCTGTACTTCAGATAGACCATAGAGATCGTGAAGATGCTCCCGATCAGTAACGTGAGAATCGCCTGACCCGTGGTAAGCACGCCCTTGGCGAGCAGTGCGGCTATGATCGCATAGCCCGCGGAGAAGTGCGCCAATTCCGCGACCAGCGCGGTAACCACCTCACCCGGTAAGTCAAGCACCCGTAAGAACGGCTCGAAGATGCTGCTGATCTGCCCCATGAACCCAAAGAGGAAGAGCAGGTCCACGATCAAAAACGCGATAATCATCGAGGGCACGACCTTCTTCAAGGTGCTCGCCGATTTCTTCAGCGCGATCTCCGTTCGCTCCTGCCGTGATCTCCCGGTCGTTTCCGCGTGGAGTTGCTCATCCGCCACGCAAGTCTGCTGCGGTAACCACAGCTTCGCGTAGACGAACGCGCCGAGCGACTGGAGAAAGGCAGAGAGCAGGGTCAGCGCGAGGTATATACCGCCGATCACCGGGCCTAAGAGCACGAGCGCAACCGGTGCTTGAGCCCGGAAGAGCGATTCGCCCACGACGATCGGGAAGGTGCTCATCAGGAGCGTCAGGATCGTCTCCCGGTCGCTGATTTTACCCTCGTGATAAAATCCCGCGAGCGTCGACTTGCCTGTGGTAGAGTTGAAGAATGCGGTGAAGAGCGCAATAGCGCCTTCGCGGGGCAGGTTCGCGGCGCGGCAGAAGGGTCGAATGAGCGGTGAGAGCTTTCGCATCGCCGTGCTCTCGAGGATGAGGTTCGCCACGATCACGCCCAGTATAATCAGACTCACGGCTCTGACGAGGTACATCGCGGTGCTCATGGCCCTGCCCACTACTTATGTGATCTCGGAAGTAAAAGCCTGCGCTACTGCCCTTTAGGCCCACCGGTCTTCTGAGTCGCGCTTCTTACGGTTAGTTCTTTGCTCCACCGCCGGTAATCCTTCAACTTCCACGCGCCAGCCCGTTGCAACTCCGGGATAGCACAAGCAGGCGCGCGCTCAAGACCATGACACTTCACACAATTGCCCCTGCAGCCCTCAACCGGCTCGAACCACCTCCCAGACCCGGATCTCACGTAGAGCGGCACGTTCCTGCCCGTGCAATTGTACGAGCTCATATACACCTCGTTCAAGCCTCGAACTCGCCGCCCGCCGAGCGATTCGAACTCCATACAGAGACTCATTGGTACTCTGTTCCTGTCGCAAATTGCCCGCATCGTGCTGAACAGCTTCTGCCGGTACTCGAGCGTTGCATGCAGTCGTCCGCTCATCAGTTCCGTATACAGCCTCGCGAACCGCTGCTCGGGAACGCCAAATCGCCGAGCCAGCTCGCCAATTAGCTTGGTTCTCAGTTGCACGGGAATATCCAGGCAGCTCGTGATGATCTGCCCCGCACCTGCCTTTACCGCCTCGCGAACCGCCGCATCCAGCTCTTCCCTGCTATCGGTCACGAACGGGATAATCGGGTCAATGCGGCATACGGCGAACTTCCCGGCATTCGCCAGCCGCTCGATATTCCGCAGCAGCTCGTCCGTCACGGCACCACCAGCCATCAGCCGCTGTCGCTTCTCCTCATCGAGCGTCAAGAGCGAGACTTCACCATAGGCGTGCTCCTGCCGTTTGAGGAGATGCAGTGCCGGTTCACTTATTCTCCCTTTCGTGGTGACATGTACCGGAATGTTCCGGTTCACCATCGCCTTGATGATCTTCTCGCTCAATTCGTACCGCGCGTTAACCGGCTGGAACGGATCGGAGACCGGTGAGAGGTAGCCGCAGCTCGCGACTCTCAGCCCGTCCAGTTGCGACTCAACCTGCTTATCAAAGTCCTTGAAGACGGTGACCACTCCGCGCTCGCGAAAGAGCGTGAAATAGCCGCCCAAAGCGTGCGAATAGCAGAAGAGGCAGTGGTGGCTGCAGCCGTTGTAGGGGTTGATCAGCAGCTTCTCAGCGGTGCATTCACGATTACCGTATGGCGCGAGCCCGTTCCACCACCCATGGAGCTCCTTCGCGGACGCCACGAGTATATGGGGTACAGGCACGTGAATGACCTCATAGTGGGTCGTTTTCCGGCCGAATTGGAGGCTGACTGTCGGTGCGGGGGCGTTCATAGCTTTAATAGCCGCCATGAGCTATTTATACATCGTCGCTCATGGCCGAACCGTGGAACAAGTTGCAGTTCGGAACGCGAACGTTTTATCCCGATGTGCGACTACTGGGCGAGATGGCAGAGGTCATCTTCGATCAGGAGTTCCTGGCGACCGCGAGCCGGGACATGGCGCTCTATTACATGTTCCGTGAAGTCGCGAAGAGCGCTGAGGACGCGAACAAGATCAAGGAACGAGACCTCCGGTACGATATCACGATCATTCCGCCGAGGACGCTGGGCAGGGAATTCATAAAGACCGCGGGACATTACCATCCCCGCGTACCCGGCTCTACGCTGACCTATCCCGAGATCTATGAGGTGCTCGAGGGCGAAGCGCATTATCTTCTCCAGAAACGTGAGGTACTTCACCGCATTGAACGTATCACTGATGTCATCTTCGTTATTGCCCGCTCGGGTGACAAGGTGATCATTCCACCCCAGTACGGGCACGTGACGATCAATCCGTCCACGCAGGTGCTGAAGATGGCGAACTGGGTTGCCCGGACGTTCTCCTCGATCTACGAGCCGTACAAGCAGCACGGCGGTGCCGCGTATTTCGAGCTGACGACCGGTGCGATCACCAAGAACGAGCGGTACAAGGAGGTGCCACCTCTGCGGATACTGCAGCCTGAAGATACCTGGATCAAGGAAATGGGGCTGAGGAAGCAGGTTGAGATGTATCAGCTCCTCCAGGAGCCTGAGAAGCTGGCGTTCCTCCTGCAGCCTGAGGGATGGTTCCCCTGAGGGGTGGCGAGGTACCGCACGGTATTCCCCTGCGGTTTGAACGAGGTGTACCACCATGACCGCTACGGTTGAACTGGACACGAGCCCGGCGCTTGACGCTGAAATAAGAGCGGCAATCGAGCGCATCAAGCACGGCGGCACGGTAATCTACCCCACTGAGACGGTCTACGGGCTGGGCGCGGACGCGTTCTCAGAACCCGCCGTGCGGAAAGTGTACGAGCTGAAACGGCGCGAGTTATCCAAGCCGATCTCTATCGCGGTCGCCTCATTCGAGATGCTGCAGACCGTCGCGTACGTCGATGCTGCCTCGCTCGATCTGCTCAGTGCGCTGCTGCCCGGGCCCGTCACCGTTCTGCTGCGGAAAAAGGAGTGCGTGCCCGACCTCCTGACGGCCGGATCGGACCTCATTGGCATACGGTTCCCCGATCATGAGATCGCACTGCGGCTTATACGCGGAACGGGCCCGATAACCACCACGAGCGCGAATATCTCAGGCCAACCACCACCGACGCGTGCCGAGGAAGTGGAGATCGCGGCAGACCTTCTTATAAAGGGGGGGCGATGTAAGTATAGTATGCCGTCCACCGTGCTGGCTCTAAGGAGCGTGACGGCGACCGAAGCAGAGGGAAAGAAGGGACTCACGATAGAGATCGAACTAAAAAGAAAGGGAGCAGGGTATGATCGAGTATTGCACGTCGTGCGGAGTAAAGCTCCTGGAGAAGGGCTTCACCGTTTTTCCGTGCCCGAACTGCGGTGAGAACGAGATTGGACGCTGTGTGAAGTGCCGGAAGCAAAGTAATTTATACCGGTGTGCTCAATGTGGGTTTGTAGGTCCGTAGGAAATGAGATGGCAAGGTAAATCAAGACGGAAATTCACGGGAGGAAGGCGGCACCTGAGCCGACGGAAACGTGCGCACGAGGCCGGTCGGCCCGCAGCCGACACGACGATCGGCGAGACGAGGCGACGAATGATCAGAACGCGCGGGGGCAATTTCAAGCTGCGGTTGCTCCGGTGCGAGTTCGCGAATGTCGCGGACCCACGGAGCGGCACCAGCAAGAAGGTGAAGATCCTCACGGTCAAGAAGAACCCCGCAAATCCATTTTATACACGCCGGAACATCACCACGAAAGGCGCGGTCATCGAGACAGAGATCGGCGATGCGGTCGTTACCAGCAGACCGGGTCAAGTAGGACTGGTGAACGCGGTGCTCATTTTATAACGGGAGAGAATGTCCAAGAGGATTGTTAGGGATCTCCAAGAACAAATTTGGGAACTTCGGAAAGAGATCTCGGATCTAAAACTACAAATCCAAGAGGGGACTATAGCCGAGGGCGAAGTCTTAGAATTAGATTTTATTCCCATTAGCGAAGCGAGGTATATGGTTGACACGTATATAAAAAGACACCCAGGATGCACGACCAGTGAAATTATAGAAAGTTTACGGTTAGACCCGTCTGTAATTGTAGAAGTGTTAAAGCTTCTGGGAGAGGAAGGCAAAGTAAAGAAAGAAGAGGTTGAATAATGGATCGGTTTGATGAAGAGATCTACTATTTTAAAAAAGCAACATTGTACGCTCGGAGAATTGAGAAAAAGACCCATACCGTGCGATTAACGGGTGGTGATAGGGGTCGAGTAGCCAAAGTGGAATATGGCTACATCGTTATTGAAAGAACGTGGTATCCAGCATAAATGTACAAGGTGGTGGGCGCGGTCGCGGGTGACGTCGGTTTAAACGAGTTCGATTTTATCGTCACCAGCGAGGTGCGTCGAAACGAATACGTGAAGGTATGGGGTGAATTAGACGGCTGGATACTCGGTCGCGTCGTCTCCATGGTGGATGCCGAGGAGAAGAAAGCGGCCGTGGAGATCATCGGGTATAAAGACGACCGCGGCTTCCTCATGCAGCCGAGGAGCACGCTTGCCCGCGATGCGAAGGTCTTCAAAGCGGACCAGACCTTCGTGATGGAAACTCTGGGGCTCAAATCCAGCGGCATCCACCTGGGCATGCTCGACGGGCGGGACATTCCCGTGTACCTCAAGACGGATGAGCTGATCCAGAAGCATTGCAGCATCCTCGCAAAGACGGGCAGCGGGAAATCGTATACCGCGGGCGTGCTCATCGAGGAATTGCTCGAGAAGAACGTGCCGCTTTTGATCGTCGACCCCCATAGCGAGTATCTCTCACTCAGGTATGAGAACAAGAACGAGGAAGAGCGGAAACAGATGGAGAAATTCGGGATCTCGCCGCGCGGGTACGCCTCGCAGGTCGTGGTCTTTACTCCGGCCAATCTTTCCATCAATCCCGCGGCCGATCGGCTCTTCCGCATCGATGGGATCAACCTGAGTGTGAATGAGCTCTACGACTTCTTCACGCTCTCCGATGCGCAATTGGGCGTGTTGTACCAGTGCATCAACGAGATCAAGAAGAAGAAGGAGTTTTACACCATCGAGGATATCATTCGCGAGGTCGCGGAGAGCAAGAGCACGGCGAAGTGGCGGATCATCCACTTCCTCGAACGGATGAGGGAAACTGGCATCCTCTCAGACAGCCCAACCCGGATCGAGGAGCTCGTGATCGCGGGCAAAGCGACGATCATCGATATGAAGGGTGCAGACCCGAAGTTGCAGCAGTTGATCGTCTACCGGCTCTGTAAAGAGGTCTTTGAGGGCCGGAAGATGGGGAAGATCCCGCCATTCGTGCTCGTCATCGAGGAAGCGCACAACTTCTGCCCCGAACGCGGCTTCGGGCAGGCGGTCAGCTCCCGCATTCTCCGCACCATCGCGTCTGAGGGTCGCAAGTTCGGGCTCGGACTGCTCGTCATCTCGCAACGGCCCGCACGCGTGGATAAGAACGTGATCTCGCAGTGCAATACGCAGATCATCCTCCGCGTGACGAACCCCAATGACATCACCGCGCTGAGCAGGGGACTCGAGTTCATGAGCAGTGGGATGGAGGAGGAGATCAAACGAATACCGCAGGGTGTCGCGCTGCTCTCCAGCCCGAGTATCGAGATGCCCATCATGGTCGACGTGCGCATACGCAAGAGCGAGCATGGCGGGCGAGCAGCGAAGCCCGAAGAGGTCGACGAGGACGAGCGAAGGGGGAAGATCCCGAGGACCGACCGATGGCCTGAGGATGAGGAGGAGAAGGACGACCGGAAGAGCATGCTTGCCCGGCTGCTGTTAGAATAAGGGGCCAGACCAAACCGTTTCTTCTGCGGTCCTACGACCCCGCGAGCCCTTGTAAAGAGCTTGACCGCGTCCTTAGAAGGTGCTTTATATTACCCGCGCGGTTTAAGTAGAGAGTATGAACGTCCCGATCGAGAACCGGAGATACTCCTCTGAAATCACCGCGGCTGATGACGGCAAGCAGGTAGAGATCGCCGGCTGGGTACACGAGAAACGCAATCTCGGCGGGCTCTTCTTCCTCATTATCCGTGATCGTGAAGGCTACGCGCAGGTGACGCTCTTCAAGCGAGCAGTGGACAAGGAGCTCTTCGAGCAAGCGCGGAAAGTGCCACGCGAATCAGTTGTCGTTATCCGCGGCGTGGTGAAGGCCGAGCTAAAAGCGCCTAACGGCTACGAGCTCATTCCTACCCGTATGGAGGTGCTGAGCGAGGCGTCGTCCATCTTGCCACTCGATACCACCGGTAAGGTCGGTGCCGAGCTAGATACGCGCTTGGACGCGCGATTCATGGACGTGCGGACCGAGCGAACGAAGCACATCTTCATCATCCGGAGCAGGATGCTCAAGGTAGTCCGCGATTTCCTCACTGAGCGCGGCTTCATCGAGATCAATACGCCCAAGATCGTGAGTTCCGCAACTGAGGGCGGCACCGCGCTCTTCCCCATCACCTATTTTGAACGTGAAGCCTTCCTGAACCAGAGCCCGCAGCTCTACAAGCAGATGCTCATGGCTTCGGGCCTCGACAAGGTTTATGAGATCGCGCCGATCTTCCGGGCCGAGGAGCACGATACCACGAAGCACCTCAACGAAGCGACCTCGATTGACGTTGAAGTCTCCTTCGTCTCCGTCGAGGACGTGATGCGGCTCCTGGAGGAGCTCATCGTCTCTGTTTATTCTCAGATTGCCCCCTATCCCGGCTTGAGCAGCTTCTCTATCGACTTCCAGGTACCGAAAGCGCCTTTCAGGCGCATACGGTACGACGAAGCGATCGAACTCCTCGTGGATGAGGGCGAGCAGACCGAATGGGGCGATGATCTCAGCACCTCCGCGGAACATCGCCTGGGAAAGGCGATCGGCGAACTGTATTTCATTACCGACTGGCCGCGCGCCATCAAGCCATTCTATGCGCAGCCAACGGAAGGCAAAGAGACCTGCGAGGCGTTCGACCTGATGCATCCCCGGCTGGAGCTCTCTTCCGGCTCGCAGCGCGTACATTCCTACGAATTGCTCAAGGAGAATATCGATGCGAAGGGGCTCAATCCCGCGAGCTTCGAGTATTACCTCCGCGCCTTCCAGTACGGCATGCCGCCCCATGCGGGCTGGGGGCTCGGCGCGGAACGACTGCTGATGTGCATGCTCGGGCTGGAGAACGTGCGGGAGGCTGTGCTCTTCCCGCGGGATCGCCGACGGTTGGTGCCTTGAGGCGCGCTGAGGGTCGTTCCGCAGCAGGTAGAGCGATCGGCCTATTCAACCTCACGCGTGAAATGCCCGCGGGTGTGCCTCCGCCTCGCTGATTTTTTTACGGGCGTTCCGCTGAGGATGTCCCGGTACAACCCGATGATTTTGGCCGCGTTGCCATCGGTGAGATCGAAGAAGAACCTGGTGATCCCCACCTCGCAGAATTTCAAGATCTCATTGAAGAGCCCGATCGGCAGGCTGTTCAGGATCTGCGTGTACGTGAATTCCCGTCTTACGGGGAAGATAAAGCATCGGTCGTCCTCCAGTGCTTGTAATGGAAGCGGATATTTCGTCGTCATGAGCACGGGTCTCCCGTGCACGAGCACTGCGAACTGCTTGCTCTTGAAGGCTGCGAGTTCCGAAAAGGTGAGCTCCGGGGATACTATAGGAATTGCGCCAAAGTGTCGCACGAAGTCCAGGTCGAGGTCGTTGAAGACGTTCGCGTTGTAATCGAGATAGATCGCTCGTGGTTTCGAATGCGCGAGTCTTGTGAGCAGCCCGAGGTTGCCGAGAAGGCTTGCATCTGATTCAAGTGCACTTACCCGCATAAGAGCATCAGCCGCTTCGGAGTCAGAAAGAATCCGAGGTATATACGGCTGTGCGCAGCTCTCGGAGAAATCATCGGCGAAGATCGAGTAGAAAACGGTGGTTGCACCTGCCTGCAGCGCGGCATGCGCCTCCTCTCGGGAATAAACCTTGGCCAGGAGTTCCAGCCCGTTTGATTCACGAGATCCAATATGTGGCAATCGTACCCGCCGCTTTGAGCGTACCGGCGTGCTCAATGCGGGCTTCGGGATGAGCGGCGCAAAGCAGGTTACCTCGGGTGACGAGGTCTTATAAAGGCGATCGCCCTCGGCCGCGTGGATGAACAGTTTTACCGTTTCCCCGGCTCCTGCCCGGGAAACTGGAGTGGCGTCCTTCTCGAGCTTCGTGATGACCGCACCATCAATGCCATCTTTCCTCCAGATGCCGACACCGTCGCCGATCGACAGGGGCTCCTGCAGCGTAATCATCATATCCCAGCCAATCACGCCGAGTGGAATCCCGCGGTTCTTCGGCGTCTCCGGTGCGATGATCTCCGTGGCATCGAAGAGGTACCCTTCCGTGAAGTCACGGTTGAACTCAAGCGCGAGCTCTTTGAGCTCCTTTTCGGGCACGCGGAAATCACCCGCGTAGTAAGACTCAACGGCAAGCCGGTAGACCCGAGTTGCAAGTGCAGTGTACCGGGCACTTCTAAGCCGACCTTCGAGCTTGAACGAGGTGATCCCTGCTTCTATGAGCTCGGGAATTCTGCGCACGAGGCACAGGTCCTTGGTGCTCAGCAGGTACCTTCCGTTGTAGCTCTTCCGGCACGGCTGAGCACAGAGCCCGCGATTGCCGCTCCGGCCACCGAGGAAGCTGGAGAAGAGGCAGAGGCCACTGTAGCAGAAGCAGAGTGCGCCGTGGACGAACACTTCCGACTCTAACCCGGTCGTTGCGATGAACTCCCGTACCTGCGCGAGCGAGAGCTCACGAGGAAGCGTTACGCGGTCCGCACCGTCGAGCAGGTCAGCATAATACGAGTTGGAAACAGCAGCCTGCGTCGAGATGTGGACCCGCAGATCAGGGAACGTATCTTTAAGTAACCGTGCAAAGGAGATATGCTGGATGATGATGCCGTCAATGCCGCGTGTATACGCTTCTGCAACGTCATCGAAGAATTCCTGGAGCTCGTGATTCTTCACGAGAATATTGAAAGTAGTATAGACCTTCACACCGTTCTCGTGCGCGTAGCTCACCGCATCTTTCAGCTGCTGAAGCGAGAAGTTCTCCGCACGCCGGCGCGCGTTAAACTTTCCCACGCCGCAGTAAACGGCATCAGCGCCGTGCTCGACCGCCGCTTGCAGTGCCCGGGGACTTCCGACAGGTGCTAAGAGCTCTACCTTTTCCGGCATGGCCTCACCGTGTACTCCCTACGAGTAGGGCGGCAGTCGTCAAAAAGGTAAAGCAGCGAGCTTCAACACGAGATTTTACGCATATTACCCCTTGAGACGCTCCAGCACCCAGGACCGAATGAGCACTTCGGGCTTTTTCCCACTCCCGGCAGCCACTTTTTTCAGCTGACTGAGTGCCGCTTCATCCAACTCGATGGTAACCAGCCATTTATGCTTCAAAGGTCGCGAAAATGTCACCTCAACCGCCTCAAAATCGTCTGCGTACTCCTCCGTATCATGGGTGTCCCAGAACGCCGCTTCCTCCTCAATGCTCTTAAATACTGGTATCTTACCCATATCTCGTCGATTTGCTCTTATTTATGGTAGAGTATAACTGCTAATTCACTCACTCCTTTTTAAACCTTCTGCGTTCGGCTTCGGTGGCATCCCGCGCTGTAACCACGAAATAACTTCCTCTGTCCCGGGAAGCAAGAAAAATGGTAAGAAGACGTCCAGAATAAGTTTGACCTATGATACGTAGCGTTCCATTTCTTGCCCTGCTTATAACAGGATTTGAGTAGCAAACCTCCTCCACCTCCCGGGGTAAAATATGATGCCTGCCGATATGCTCAATGTTCCAGTTATTCCAAACGAGTTCCTGGATCAGTATCACATTGTTGAACGCCTCTGTATGCAGTCTCGCCGGTTGCAACCTCCTCGTGAGGTCGTAGATCCCTCCGCTGCTCAAAGGCAAAGCACCTCCTCGCGGAGATTGCGGCTGCATCTCCTGGTTCGCCGGGAGGTACCGCTGCGGTAAACCAGAATAGCTGCAAGGCCCGGCCCGGGCGGGCACCGGAAGAAAAGGGGAAAAGGCTGCGCATGGATGGCATGCACAGCACTCCCTGCTTCACGCTCACCGTGTGGTCAGCTTCTCGGTCGTCCTTATTTCTCGGCTTTCTCCATCACCTGTTTCAGGTAGTCGTACGCCTTCTCAGCTTCCTCGATCGCGGTCTTGTCCTCTAAGGTGGTGACATCACCCAGCTTCGCGCCCGTCGCCACGGCCTTCAGCAACCGCCGCATGATCTTACCTGATCTCGTCTTCGGGACCATATCCACGAAGAGTATGCTCGCATCGGAGGCGACCATGGGCCCGATCGTCTTTCGTAAATGCAGCTTCAGCTCTCGTTCAAGATCCGCACTTGCGATGTACCCCTGTTTGAGGACGGTGAAGATGAACGGTACCTCACCTTTCACCTCGTTGGGCCGACCGATACACGCGGCCTCGGCAACCGCAGGGTGAAGAATCATCGCGGATTCTACTTCAGCGGTGCCGACCCGGTGGCCCGCGATTTTGAGGATATCATCAGCCCTTCCGAGGACCCACACATACCCATCGCCGTCCTTCACGGCGAAGTCGCCGGTATAGAAGTACCACTTGTTCTCCTTTTTATTGCTGAATTTCGACCAGTAGACCTCCACGTACCGCTCCGGGTCCTTATACAGGGTCATGAGCATACCCGGCCATGGAATAGTGAGGGCGAGATAGCCTCTATTCCCAAGCCTGCACGGGTTCCCATCCTCATCGAGCACGTCCATTCCGGTGCCCGGGAAGGGGTAACCATTTGTTCCCGGCTTTAAGGGGAAGATCTTGCCCAGGCCCGGGAAGTGGCCAGTCAGCATCTGGCCAGTCTCGGTCATCCACCAGGTACTTGAAGCCACGATGTCGCTTTTACCGATGTTGGCATAATACCAGCGGAACGCCTCGGGATTGATCGGCTCACCAACGGAATGGAAGATCCTCAGGGTGGACATATCATGCTTCTTGACGAGATCCAGGG
>CAYYNW010000011.1:0-22432 GCA_964473145.1 uncultured Halobacteria archaeon | reverse complement strand
CGGCCGTATCAACCCCGAATTCACGCTCATAACGCGCTTTGAAGGCGATCGCACGATCCTTCGCGCGATCAACGAGCTTAATGCGCGCAATCGAAGGTCGAACGGTAAGTATCGCTTTCGCCTGATAGTACGCCTGCTTTCCCGTGCCTACTATTCCCAGCGTCGCGCAATCCCGGCGCGCCAGCGCGTCAGTCGCCACGCCCGTAGCCGCGCCCGTACGGTACGCAGTCATCTCCTCGGCCTGCAGAATGGCGAGTAATTGCTGGGTCTCCGCATCACGGAGCAGGTATTCGCCCAGCACACAGGGCAAACCACAGGCTCGATTCTGGGGCGCGACCGAGACGATCTTCACGCCACAGTATCGCGGGTTGTACTTCGGCAAATACGAGGGCATGCACCGCATATCCGAGACGGGCGTGTTCACGTAGACCTTCGGCGGCGTGACGCTGTAGCCCAGCGAGCTCTGGACGAAGCCCTTCTGTATCTCCGCGATGAATTGCCGCCAGCCAATCGCCTCGATCGCTGCTTTCAGCTCCGCGTTGGTGATAAGTACCGCATCAAGTTCTGCCAGTCGCTTCATCGTCGCTGAGTTGATTGGTAACCAGGTCATTAATAATCTCTCTAGTCGTGGAGGTCGCAAAGGTAAAGGAGCTGTGGTAACTTCGGCCAGCCTCTGTTCCGCTGAGGGCCACCTGCGGGATCTTCCCGTGCACGAAGGAATGAGGTCAAGCGACTTGCTCGGATCGTTCTACATCTTCGCGGACAAACGTTGCCGCGGCGGTAAACGCCGAACACGAATAAGGCGCCCTTGAGTATGCTTGCCCCAGTAAATACCCGAGCCGAACCCGATCAGGTCGTACTCTTCGAGCGGAGGGAACTCCGGTTCAGGCAGCTTCAAGAGCTTGGCCTGCAGTTGCCGTGGCCATGGCACGTGCTATCGTTTCAGTATTCCCCTGATGCTTCGAAATGGAAATGATGAGTGCCTTCACAAGTCACCACTATGAGCGTCTTCTTAACGGGGTTTAACGCGGCACAACCTGATTCGCAGGACACTGCGCTTACTTCGCCTCATCACGGCTAGCCGCTCATGCTTTCTGGAGCTGCCCTTGCCACCGGGCGATATGCTCATCCTCGTCCGCTCGGTCCTTTTCGACTATCTTGCGAGTATCCTCATCCCACGCAACGGTCTTGAGTAGCTCGTCGTAGTGGTGGCAGGCTTTCGTCTCCACCCACATGCCCGTTTCGAGGATCGCCTTAGGCCCACGCAGCCGCGAGACGTAACCAAAGACCGCACTGACAAGCCAGTTGAGCCAGCGTGACTTGCTCGGCTTCCATCCGTACTCGTAGAGCTTGATCTGGAAATCCTGGAGGTGGGTCATCTCGTTCGCCATCGCCGCGACCAGGAGCCGATTGAGCTCGTTCGCCTCGCTCGTGAGCTCGAACTTATAGACGTTGACGGCCATGGTCTCCGCGGCGTGCAGCGTGCGTAAGCCCCGTTTAATGCCCGCTAACCGATCAGGCGCCATCCCCTGGCCCCGGAGCTTGATGTCCGCAACCCGCATCGGCGGCCGGATCAAATCGGTATCCTGCCCCCGTATACCAGCAGGTGAATTCTGCGGTGTTTCCATGGCGTACAATACGCCCGCCATTTATAAGAACCTTGTGAAACTTCACGATCGCCCCTTCCCCGGCTGCACGTGAGTCCGCCATTGCAGGGTCGAAGCACTCAAGGCAAGGAGCCTGCAGTCATGCTCGGGGACTGAGGAAATGAGGTGAGGAGCTTAGAACCTTTAAATGGTACGGGTTATAAGATACGATTCAGAACTACCTTGAAGAGGGGAGACTGACCGGCTATGGCTGAAGCAAGAACGATCGAGGTCTTTGATACGACGCTTCGTGATGGCGAGCAGACCCCCGGGGTCTCATTAACGCCGGAACAGAAGTTGCAGATCGCCAAGCAGCTGGATCTGCTCGGCGTGGATGTGATCGAGGCGGGCACGGCGATCATTTCAGAGGGTGAGCAGCGGGCAATTAAGCTGATTGCGAACGAAGGGCTCAAGGCAGAAATTTGCTCGTTTGCTCGACTCTTGCAGGGCGATATTGATCCCGCGATAGCCTGTGATGTTCACCGGATCAACCTCGTCGCTCCGGTCTCAGACTCCCATATCAAGAAGAAGCTAAAGCTGGATCGGGAGACGCTGCTCGCGCGGACGATCGAGATGGCGGAGTACGTGAAAGCGCATGGCTTAAAGGTGGAGATCAGCTCAGAGGACGCGTCGCGCGCAGATCCGGCATTTCTCAAGTCCTTCTTCGCCACCCTCGCGCCCATCGTTGACCGCTTATGCTTCTGCGACACCGTCGGGGTGTTGTATCCCGAGCGTGCGAAAGAGCTCTTTCAGCCGCTCTGCACCTTCACGACACCCGTCGCGGTGCACTGCCATAACGACTTCGGCTTGGCCACGGCGAATACCATCGCCGCCGTCTCCGTGGGCGCCTCGTGCGTCCATGTGACGGTGAACGGGCTGGGCGAGCGCGCAGGTAATGCCTCGCTGGAGGAGGTGGCCACGGCCCTCGAGCTGCTCTATGGCCTACGGACGCGAATCGTGAAGGAGAAGCTGTACGAGACTTCGCGGTTCGTCCGGAGCGTCACCAAGATGCCGATCGCGCCGAACAAGCCGCTCATGGGCGATAACGCCTTCACGCACGAGTCCGGGATGCACGTCCACGGCACTCTGGCGGATCCGAGCCTTTATGAGCCGCTGGATCCCGCGATCGTCGGTCGAAAGCGGCGGTTCACCTTCGGGAAGCATACCGGGAAGGCGTCCGTGAAACGTATCCTGGAGGAGCTCGGCATCGCGGCCGACGAGGACCAGACGCTGAAGATCGTGGCTCGGGTGAAGGAGCTGGGCGACAAAGGTAAAATGGTCACGGATACCGACGTGCAGGCGATCGTGGAGGATGTGCTGAAGCTCGAGCGAGAGGAGAAGATCAAGCTCATTGACCTCTCGCTGGTCGCCGGCAAGAATGTACGGCCGACTGCCTCAATCCGCTTGCAGATCGATGGCGAGGATGTGATCGAAGCGGGCGTGGGTGTCGGACCGGTGGATGCGGCGATCAACGCGCTGAGGAAGGCGATGTCCGGGATGGCGATGGACGATCTCCGGCTCGAGGAATACCACGTCGATGCGATCACCGGCGGCACGGATGCGCTGGTCAACGTGATCGTGAAGATCAGCCGGGGCGATCGGATGATCACGGCGAGCGGAGTAAGCGAGGATATCGTGATTGCTTCGGTACTTGCGCTCATCAACGGCGTGAACCGGTTGTACTGCTGAGCTGACTCGATCGTTTACCTTTACGCGGCCGGTCAAACTCCTTCACGATCAAGATCCGCTCTCCAGGATCACGGCAGATGAGAATGGTCTGGAGCGGCTCTGACTCATCAGCAAGCAGCATGGGCATTCTCTTCACCAGCCGCACCTTACGGCACTTCTGCTCCGCATTCGCGGCAAATGCTTCGGTCAGCATCTCGTCCGCAGGGATAAATGCCTCTTCGCCAGCCATCGCTCACTCCGGCAGGATATGAAGGTTCCCATCGAGCGGCACGTGAGTCCGGAACTGCTCCTCGGTGAGCTGAACTATGTACTTCTGTGTATACTGCTCTGCCAGTGGAATCGCACCAATGAGCAATTTACACCCCAGACTACGCCGGCTCATAGTTCGCCGCGCACCTCTCGGAACTACGACGAGTGATCTCTTGGTTATACCCCTAGTTAAACGTATCGGGAACTGCTCAAGGGTCTACTGGGGAGCTCAGCTATCACCGCTGTAGTCGCAAGATAAGACTCTAGCGCCAATCCAGTAAGCCCTGGGCGGGATTTGGACCCGCGATCTCCACCTTACCAAGGTGGCGCATTGCCGACTATGCTACCAGGGCGCTCGGTTCCCCACGGCACCACCAGTAAGATACAGGGCTCTTCGTATATAAAGCCGCCCTTACGCTCGCTTCCCCCACCGGGCTTTGCAACGCCCTGGATCGCTCGTTCGATGCAGTGGAATGGGCGCTCCTCAATCGCTTTCTTTCGCAGTTACCGTGCTATTTATGCCCGCAGCATGAAAGTAGCCGTAACAACGGGATGAAACTCGGCGTATTAGGCCCAGAGGGGACGTTCTCAGAAACCGCTGCGCTGCGCTGGCTCGCGGAACGGAATCAAGAAACTCGTGATAGGACAGAGCTCACCTACTTCGAGACGATCATCGATGTGGCTGAGAGCATTGTTCGACACGAGGTAGCCTACGGCATTGTGCCGGTCGAGAATTCCCTGGAAGGCTCGGTGGGTGAGACGCTGGATATCCTCTCCACTGAACCTATCGGGCAGCTGCAGATCGTTGGTGAGTTGCTGGTACCGATCCGTATCTGCCTCCTGGCCCAGGACTCCGTCGAGAAGCTGCGTACGGTACTCTCGCATCCCCATGCGATGGCGCAGTGTAAGCAGTTCATACGCGAGCGATTACGGGTTCAAGGGATCACGGTGAATGCGGTGGAGAGCACGGCGCGAGCCGCGCAACTGGCTAAGGAGATCGATGCGATCGGCGCGCTGGCCTCCGAAGCCGCGGCGCGGAAATATGGGCTCCAGATACTCGCACGGAATATCCAGGATAAGGCTAGCGTTACGCGTTTCATCGTGCTCACCCCTAGTGGAGTCGCAACCGCGCCAACCGGCAGAGATAAGACTTCACTGCTCATCGCTCTCAAGGATCGTCCCGGCGCGTTGTACCATGCGCTCGGCGAGTTCGCGCACCGCGGCATCAATCTCACGAAGATTGAGTCGCGCCCGTCCAAACGCGCGCTGGGCGACTACATGTTCCATATCGATTGTGAAGGGCACATCGAGGACGAGCAGATCACCGCAGCAGTGCATGCGCTGGACCAGCACGTCACCCTGTTGAAACTCCTCGGCTCCTATCCTGCCGCGGCCAATCCCGAATCGGAAGCTTTATAACGAGCTGCGGCTTCTTCTCTACCAGCTTCGCGGTAACCCGAATAGTGAGAAGATGAGAATCGTCGTCACGGGTGGTGCGGGCTTCATCGGCTCGCA
Organism: uncultured Halobacteria archaeon; assembly: GCA_964473145.1. Classification (GTDB taxonomy): domain Archaea; phylum Halobacteriota; class Syntropharchaeia; order Alkanophagales; family Methanospirareceae; genus JACGMN01. Next base: position 17,333 of record CAYYNW010000011.1, on the reverse strand, counting down.
CGTGGTCGATCATCTCATGGCTGCGAATCATGAGGTGATCGTGCTGGACAACTTGAGTTCCGGGAATGAGCAGTTCATCGCGCCGCACCGTGGTCACCCGAACTTCCAGTTCCACAAGGTCGACCTCTTGCATGATGCTATCACTGAGTTCTTCGAGGGCATCGATGAGGTCTGGCATCTCGCGGCGAACCCCGAGGTCCGGCTCGGTGCGGAGAACACCCGTATCCACCTGGAGCAGAATATCCTCGTGACCTACAACGTGCTGGAAGCCATGCGGCTCAACTCTGTGCGAAGGATCATCTTCACCTCCACCTCTACGGTCTACGGCGAGGCGAAGCAGCTCCCCACGCCCGAGGAGTACCCGACCCTCCCCATCTCGCTCTACGGCGCGTCAAAGCTCGCCGGTGAGGCACTGATCGCTTCCTATTGCCATACCTTCGAGCTGAATGCCTGGATCTATCGCTTCGCCAACGTGATCGGCAAGCGGTCATCGCACGGCGTCATCTACGATTTCATTCAGAAGATAAGACGCAATCCCCGTGAGCTGGAGATCCTCGGCGACGGCACCCAGACAAAATCATACATCTACGTTACTGATTGCATCGAGGCGATGCTTGCGGGATTGCACGCACCAGCACAGGCATCGACAGCCGGGTCGGAGCGGGTCAAGATCTTCAATATCGGCACGACGGACATGATCACCGTGACGCGGATCGCCGAACTCGTTTGCGCTGCTATGGGTGTTACACCGCGCTTCTCCTTTACCGGCGGTGATCGCGGCTGGAAGGGCGATGTCCCGCTGATGCTGCTCGACGCCTCGAAACTGCAGAACCTGGGTTGGCAGCAGCGCTATACGTCCGAAACAGCGGTCCGGATGGCGATCGAGGAGCTGCTCCGAGACGTACAATGAATCGCTTCATATCCGTTCACGGCTGCAACGCTGTTCTTTGAGTGCCCTTTCGTGCCGAACTCGTGGATCAAGGGTGCTCAAATGTCCTGTAGCGATGCGCCCAGTGAGGCGCCGCAGCGCAGTTATTGACGGCTAACACTCGCGGTCAGCGGCGTTGCTGGCGATTCGCCACGAAAGGAGAAGAAGAGACACGAAATGAAGAGAGAGGAAGAAGGGGCAGAAAAAAAAGCCCCCTCCGTTTACCTTCCCGGTTTGTTTGTTTTTACACCATTACTTTCTTCAGGGGTGCGATGATCCGCGGATAGCCCACGGCCATCATGTGGCAGCCCGCAGCCGGCGTCCCTTTCAGGTACTCCAGGAAACTGGTGAAAAATTCGATGTTGATCCGGTCGATCTCCTCTTTCTTCTTCTCCTTGTCCTTGATATCCTGCGTCTTCTTCAATGCCGCGAGATAGTCCGGCGGGACGTCCACGCCTGCCACGTACTTGTCGAAGAAGTCCGCGGCGCCAAAGCTCTTCGCCGGGAAGATGCCGACCAGAATCGGGGTATTTACGGGCCCCAATTCCTTGAAGAACTTGTCCAGAATATCCTGGTAGTACACCACCTGCGTCTGTATGTACTCGACACCCACCTTGATCTTTCGCTTCACCTTCCCGACCTCGGACTTCAAGTGCGCCGCGCCCGGCGCTGCCGCGCCACCGACGTGCAGCTTCGGCGGGTTGTGGATCTCGTTACCCGCGAGGTCCTTGCCGTGGTCCACCATCTCGCGGATCAGATGGATCAAGGTGGTGGAGTCGAGATCGAAGACCGGCTTTGCGTCCTTGGTATCGCCAAGCGAGACGTGATCGCCCGCTAAGGCTAAGATGTTCTTGATCCCCAGCGTGCCCGCGCCGAGGATATCAGATAGGAGCGCCATGCGATTCCTGTCCGAGCACCGGAGCTGGTAGACACACTCCATCCCCGTCTCTTTCTGGATCTTGTACGACGCGGCCAGGCTGCTGACGTACGCGAAGCTCTGGGGGTTGTCCGTCACGTTACAGGCCGTAACGAGGCCCACCAACTCCTTCGCCGCCTGGATTGGATCGTTCACGTCGCCCGCCTTGTGTGGCTCCAGCTCGCCGGTAAAGACGAATCGGCCTTCTGTTATCTCCTTCATCAACTGGCTATATACTTCTGGCATCTTTCTCCTCCTCTATTTCTCCTCTTCCGGCTTCTTCGCAAACATCAACGACATGTAGCCCTTCATGGTGTTCCAGTTGAGCATGCAGCCCATCATGTCTGTCATGGTGAGCGGCTCTTCGATCGAGTACAGCCGTGGCCTCAGACACTTACTCCACTCATGGGGAGCGCGCATCTCGATGAACTTGTCGAGTTCGCCCAGCTTCTCCATCCGCTCATAGATCCGAACCCAGGCGCACTCCTTCTCCGGATCGATCTCGCACTTGTTATCGACCCGCACACCGCCGCACGGCCCATTCATTAAGCCTTTGCCGCACGAGGTCAACGGGCAGATACCCGCGGTCTTGCCCAGTTCACACATGCCACAGGAGAGACAGGTCTCCTTGAACTTCGTCGGGCCGCCGCCGACCAGCCCGAGTGCGTTATTTGCCGGATAGACCGGCTTCAGGATACCCATCTCCTTCTCCGTGAAATCGGTCACGACCTGCACACCATCACCGCAGCTCATCACTAAGATAGCATTAGAGCCCTCAACGGCCTTTTTGGCCTGTTCCAGATACATCCCGCTTTTCTCAGTATCGCAGGCTTGCATCCCGAACGGCAGAGCGATTTTGGTAACCGTCTTCCCTTCCTTCTCCAGTTTCGCCGCCATATCATTGACCGCCTTCTTGTCACCGGTATGATAGAAGGTAGCACAGCCGCCGCAACCCAGGATGAAAATATTCTTTTTCCCCTCCAGGTATCCCAGAATCTCTTCCATAGGCTTTTGCTCTTGCGCAATCATGTCATAATACCTCCGTGTATACTCTAGGTTCTACTCGGTCCACATATAAACTTTTCTATTTTTTCGCGCGCTCCCCCATCCCCCTCTTCCCGCGTCGCCACTTCTCTTCCTCACTCGCCCACGACTGAAGCTCTCCGGCCGTAATGAACCCTAGGAGCGGTCGCCTGGGGGGGTGGTATCCTACCCTCAGAGGGGCAGGCGCGCGTAATTTCGAAAAGCTTATATGGGTGGAGGTACTAGAACCAATTTGGAGGTATAAGCTACTTGGAGGTATAGCTAAGATGAGTGAAGAGTTAAACCTAATCTGGCTCGAAGGGCAGGACTGTGCTGGTTGTACTATTTCGGTCAAGCAAGCAAGCTCCCCCACGCTTATTGATGTCTTAACAGGGGCGATTCCCGGACTTGACGGGTTGAAACTCGTCTACCATCCGACGCTCATGTTCGAGTGGGGCGACGATGCCTCGAAGGTGCTCGTTGATGCCGCGGAGGGGAAGTACGATCCCTTCGTTCTGATCCTCGAAGGCGCCATTCCTGATGAGGCCGCGGCGGCGCCCGGAGTTTTCTGCGTCGTTGGCGAATATAAGGAAGGGCTAATCAAGTTGAGCGATATCGTGAAGAAGCTCGCTGATCGCTGTGCAGCCGCAGTTTCTATCGGGTCGTGCGCCTCGTATGGCGGCATTCCGCATGGAATCCCCAATCCAACGGGTGCGCAGGGGCTTTTGGAGTATTTAGGGCGTGAGTGGAAGGGTGCGCTGGGTCTCCCGGTCATCTGCATCCCCGGGTGTCCGCCAAGGCCGGATAATATCATCCAGATCTTAGGCCAGGCGGTACTCGCGGCACGCGGGATAGCGCCGCTCCCGGAGCTCGATGAATGGCACCGGCCGGTTGATTTCTTCGGCCATACAATGCACGAACTCTGTCCGATCTGCGGGTTCTATGCTGAGGGTATCGACGCCCATGCTTTTGGTGACGCGGGCTGTCTCGGTGCACTCGGCTGCAAGGGCATCATCACGAACTGCAACAATACGATGTGGGCCGATGGATTTGGTGGCTGTACGGGAACAGGTGTCCCCTGTTTCGGCTGTACACACCCCGACTTCCCCGATGCGCCGACCTCACCGTTCTTCGCCAAGGCACCGGCTATGCCCTTCATCCTGGAGAACATTAAGGGCATGATTGCGCATGCCGAGATGGGGTTTGAGCGATTGAAGCCCGTGATCGAATCGCTTCTGCCTCAGCTCCCCGAATTCATCACGGCGCTCGATGAGCAGATGGAAGCGGAGAAAGATAAGAAGAGGAAGATCTAAGATGACGAAACTGTGGGAGAAGATAATAGGGGGAAAGAAGGTGGAAGAACCGGCAGCTACAGCAGCTACAGCAGCGCCAGCAGCGTCGGGCAAACAGCGTGAACTCACCATCGAGCCCGTTACGAGGATAGAGGGACATATGGGTGTCCATGTCAAGATCGATACGGGCGCGCGGAAGATCAGCGATGCCTATGCGTATAGCCCAATGTTCCGCGGCTTCGAGATTATCTGCGTGGGCAGAGAGCCATCGGAGGCGGTCATGATTACCCAGCGGTGCTGTGGTGTCTGTCCTTTACCGCATGCGACGTCCTCGGTTAACGCGTGCGACCAGACCTACGGTGTCTCACCACCGCCCATGGGCGTCGCGCTCCGTGATCTCGTCCTCGGTGCGGAGCACCTCTACGATGCCGAAGTGGGTATTCTCAACCTCGAAGGGCCGGATTACAGCGAGGTAGCCGTGAAGAAGTTCAATCCCGACTGGTGGAAAGAGGCGCAGGCGACAAAGGCCGAGCGGAAGGCGGTGCACGGCTTCTCAACCATCGCCGATATCATGACCGCGCTCAATCCGCTCGCCGGCGAGCTCTATCTGCGATCGATCCTCGTGCAGAAAGCCGGGCACAATATGGCCGCGATCTTCGGTGCCAAGCACCCGCACGTCCATTCCTTCGTCCCTGGCGGCATAGCGAAGTGGGGCCTCTCGGCTTCGGACATTGAGGCTTATCTCACGCTGCTCATGCGGCACGTGGCCTTTACCAAGGAGCTGGTCGCCGTGACGGATGATCTGGTCGATTTCGTGCTCGCGCAGGGCTACGCGGAGGTCGGTGCGAGGCCGCTCAATTTCGGCTCCGTTGGCGCGTACAATGATCCGGAGGCGTATTCCGCGAACTACGCGGAGATGGCCGCGTGGGGCCGTAAGCGAATGCTCTCGCCTGGTATCATTCTCAATGGCGAGCTGGTGACCACCGATCTCATCGAGTACAACGTTGGTATTCGCGAATACATCGGCAGCAGTTGGTACTCCAGCGAGTGGGAGCAAGAAGTGAAGACTGACCCGGTGGGCAATGAACTGGCCTACGAGCATCCGTGGAACAAGCGTACACTCCCGCAGCCGGGCGAATACGGCAAATGGGGCTCGAAGTACTCCTGGGTGACTGCACCACGCTGGTGGAACTGGAAGGGCGATAAGAAGGATCATGTCATCGAAGTGGGCCCGCTCGCACGGCTGTGGGTAACCGCGAAGGCGAAATTGGTGCCCGAAGCGACCGGCACCAGCCTCAAGTTCGAGCTGCCGAAGGCACTGATACCGGGCTTCAAGTACGCGGACCAGATGGCCTTCGAGTGGAAGATCCCGAAGCAGCCCAATGCGGCCGAGCGAATCAGAGCACGTGCATACTTCCACGCGTATTCCGCCCATGCCATGATCAACCTGACGCTGAAGTCACTCGCGCTGATGAAAGCGGGGAAGACCGCGGTATGGACGCCCTACGAGAAGCCCCAGGAAGGAATGGGGTTCGGTGCGAGCGAGGGGATGCGCGGAGCCTGCACGCACTGGTGCGTAATGAAGGACGGGAAGACCTACAACTACCAGTATCATGCCCCGACGACGTGGAACGCGTCGTGCAGGGATCCAGCGGGGAAGCCGGGGGCATACGAGGAGGCGCTGATCAACTCACCGGTAACCGAAGCGGGTAACGCGGAAGGCTGGAAAGGGATCGATGTCGTTCGGACGATCCGGAGCTTCGATCCATGTCTCGGGTGCGCCGTGGCTGTGCACATCGGGGAGCACGTCGTGAAGCACGAGCTACTCCCGTTCGCCATACCACTGTAGCTCGTCCAGGATCCGCTCCACCGCAGTCGGCACGGCAACCTCCACCGCCGCACTCAGCCCGTCGCCCAGCGCGGTCTCAGCGATCTCGCAGCCGAAGACAATGGCCCGCGGCGGGATCGTGCCGACGGTCTTGGCGTAGGAGAGGATCTCCTCTAAACCCGTGCCGTGGAGGCTGAAGGTGAGGGAACGCATCGGATCTCCAGATTCGAGTTCCTTCACCTCCTCTGCTTTTATTTCACTCCGATAGATCGTGCCTACTTTGCCACCGCGGTGGACCGCATCAACGAAGATCACGAGTTCGTACTCATCGAGATCGGGCGCCAGCGTCACGCCACAGGTGCCGACATCCCGCACCTCGACATTCTCCGGGAGCTCTCTCCTCTGGAGTCTTTCGATCACTGCTGGCCCGAAGCCATCGTCGCCCATATAGGTATTCCCGAGACCTGCAACGAGAATTCTGCCCATCTCCCTTCGCTCGATATAGGTAGGTACTTCATGATAAACTCACGCCACGCGCGTACGTACACCCGCGGCTCACTCCGCTCACTTCGTTCTGCCTTTCGCCTGTGGGCACCGAGAGCTGCGCGGGACGTGAAAGGGTGAAGAGAGCAGCAAAGGCGTTGCTGAGCACGATTACATCTTATTTAAATACGAATGCCCAAGAACCCATAGTACCCGAGAGGAATGACGCCGAATCTGCTCGATGTGCAAGCCTGCAGCCCTGATATCAAGATCAATCTGACGCGAGTGGGCGTGAAGAACGTGAAGAAATTGGTGGAGGTGGCTCGTGATGGCGGTAAACGGCCAATCGTTCTCGTCTCGAATTTCCACATCTTCGTCGATCTCCCGGGTGAGATTAAAGGCGCGAACATGTCGCGGAACTTCGAAGCGATGTACGAGGTGCTTGATGAGGCGATGAGCAAGCCGGTCTACGATGTCGAGGATCTCTGCAGTGAGGTAGCGCGGCGATTGCTCGACCGTCACCAGTATGCCACGGTTGCTGAGGTGGGGATGAAGAGCGAGTACATGTTGATGCGTCGAACGCCGGTGATGCGGAACCTCTGCCATGAGCCCGCGACCATCTTTGCGGAGGCGCGTGCCTTCCGCTGCCCGCCAGACAGCCCGGTGAGCGGTGTGAGCATCAAGAAGATCATCGGCGCGGAGATCGTGGGTATGACCGCGTGTCCATGTGCCCAGGAGCTCATGCGGGAGAAGGCCACGGAAAACCTCCTGAAGCTGGGCGTCTCGGAGCAAAACGTGAACACGTTCCTCGAGAGCATTCCGCTCGCCACGCATAATCAACGCGGCCGCGGCTTCATCTCCATTGAGGTGGAGGGCAATTACAAAGTCCCGCTGGACAAGATCATCGGGATCATTGAGCGCTCGATGAGTGCGAAGACGTACGAGCTCCTGAAGCGGCCGGATGAGGCAAAGCTGGTGATTGACGCGCATCGACGTCCCATGTTCGTCGAGGACTGCGTGCGCGAAATGGCGAAGCACGTGGTGGAGACGTTCCAGTACCTCCCGGAGGATTCTATCGTTACCTTAACGCAGCTCAACGAGGAGAGCATCCATCAGCATGATGCGGTCGCGGAACGCGTGGCGACGATAGGGGATCTGCGTCGTGAGCTCGGGGAGAGTACAGCGAGCTGAGCTGAACCGGACGCCGGGGTGGCCTAGTTGGTTAGGGCGCGGCACTCATAATGCTGAGGTCGCGGGTCCGAATCCCGCCCCCGGCACTCCTTTTTATTTCTCTACTTTTACCTTTTCCCGCTTCTTCTCCTCTTCTGCTTCGAGCTTCTTCTTGTATTGCTCCAGAAGCGCGGTCTCTTTCTCGATCGCCTTCGTGATCGTTTTCAGGGTGCTGATCCGCATATCGATAATGGACGAAGCGATCTTGGTGGGCTGGGGTATGGCGGCCTCAAGGGTCTTGGTATAATCGCTCGCGATCTCCGCGGCCACTTTGAGCGGAACAAAGGCCGTGCCGATCAGCGTTCTGACTGCCTTCCCGAAATCTTCGTCCCACTCGGTCCCCATGGCGCAGTAATAGCCGCCGAAGAGCAGATACTCGCTCTGGATTGGGCACTGGTTGCAGATGCAGCCGAGCCGGTCGAGCTCGCAGGCGGACTTTCCGCGCGCGCAGAAGAGCCCTTCCATACCGCTCTTCATGCACTCGGTATAACTGGGACAGCTCGGGCAGATGCACTTCTTCAAATTCTCCCCGGTATTGGGTACCTTCATCTCCTTCCTCCTCTCCGTACCTTACTACGTAGAACGCACTGGGCTGTAAAAAGCTTTCCGATCGATCGATAGAGTGCGGGTTACAACCTATCCAGCAGCGCTTTTAGCTCATCTAGCCGCGCGTCCGTCTTTAGCCCGGTATCGGAGAATTGGGTTCTACTCGCTGAGAAGCCGCGTTCCTGTAGCGCGTCGATGAGCGCGGTGATTGGGGGTGGCGGGATGCGCAGTGCTTTGCAGAGCGCATGATGCTCGTAGAAGAAGGGTATGTCCAGCTCGCGGCCGGCCGTAAAGAGGATCTTCAACGCCTCACGCTTCGTGCCCAGCGGTCGCCGTCCTACTTCTTCGTGCACGCGTTCGCAAAATTCACGCACCTTTAGCGGATGCAGGTACAGCGGACCTGCGAGCCGCATCCGGTGGTCGCAGAGCGCGCAGGTCGTCGTCACGGACTGCTCCAGCAGTTCGGCGTACGGAAAGGCGAATCGATGGCCGCAGGCGAAGCAGTGCGCGATGAACCCGAGCCGCTGTATGCTCGCATCAGCCTTCTTCGCGCCGTGCTCTATGCGTATGATGAGCCGGATGAAATGTGCAGAGGCGTAGGAGAGCAGCGGCTGGACGGCCTTATCATGCCGGGCAAGCTCGCGGGTGACCGCGCCGAGGAGGACGCGGGTGCCCAGCTCCGCGTGGTATTCCGTGTTCAGTGGTCGCGCGCCGTAGTTCCGGAGGCCGCCGGTATGCGCCCCGCAGAGCGGCGCGGTATCGGTCGCCGTGACGAGCAGCAACTTCTTTACCGACTGCGAAGCGGCATCGAGGTATGGCACGGGCGAGCCGAAGGGGTCGAGATCCACAAGGTCAAACGGAGTTCGATGTAAGAGCACGTTCGCGTTCTCGTGCGATGCCGTTGCCCGCGCTTCTACGCCGTTCAAGGCGATATTGTGCTGAATCAGCTCAAAGGCGGGCGTGCTGTGATCGTTCACCGTAACGCGGAGGCCGACCTCGTTGGCGACGCGAACGCCACGGGCCCCGGTGCCGGCAAGGGCTTCGACATAACTGAGCGGTTGGGAAGGATACGAGGCGGCGAAAACGGCAATGCTCGCGACGTCAATGTCGCGGCAGAGCTCCATCTTCGGATTGTAGAACATGGATCGGGTACGGTGCTGCTTCGGTACTAAAATCCTGGTGGTGCCTTCGGTGAGTTCGGTGAACATAGGATAGTGGAATAACGTTTTCGCACTTAAAAGTCACTTTTGGATGCTTTGGCAGGTTTTGCGGTCTATGTTCCTGAACTTTTTACGCAACTTTTTCAGGTCCTTCGCGAATTCATCGACCTGCAAGAACTCGGTCATCTTCGTATTCTCGGACAGAGAACAGGACGTCTCTGTAGAATACCAATTCGTAGTCGATAATATCGCCCTCAGCAGTTGCTTTATATGGTATGTCTCTGTGCGAAAATGCACTTATCTGTTTTGCGTTCATGCTGCAGTATTTCGCGATATCGTTCTCGATGACCTGGAGCTCATTTGCCGTGAGCAGATCCAGCGATGGCTTTTTAACGGGGAGAAATTTCTGCTGATCGAACGTTCCGAATGTCGCAACCGTCGTTTCAATTTTGCCCTCGACTTCGAGTTCCCGCACCGCGTCGTCAAAATGGCTCGGAGCGGGCCTGTGCTCCAACTTGCGATACGATTCATCGGTTAACTTCTCCTCGTAGAGCTCGTAGTAATCGAAATCCGAGAAGTAGAGGAGCTTGAAGAGCACGGTCTTCCCGACGTTCTCCAGCGAGCCGCACTTGAAGATGAGGTAATGGAGCACCTGCTTAAACTTCTCCCTCTGAAAGCCGCTCTCGACTTGCTCTGCCATGTTTACTTCTTTCCTTCTCATACGTATCTTCTTTTACTCTTAAATCCCTTTATGCTCTTCATTCACGTGGAGGGAAAAGCGATGTCTAAATACGCGATCGAGATCTTCTATAGTGACGAGGACGAAGGGTACATTGCGGTGGTGCCCGAGTTACCCGGCTGCTCGGCATTTGGCGAGACAGAGGAGGCGGCGTTACGGGAGATTAAAATCGCTATCGAACTGTGGCTGGAAGTCGCGGAGACCGAAGGGAGGGAGATACCGCACCCGCGAGGAAAAGTGAATGTTATGCTTTTAGGAAGACTTAACGATGCCATATCCAATCAGACATGAAACGCATATCATTGAACAGAAATCCGAAACATTCTTACGTAATCATATACCTCAAAGCTGGCCTGTCAATCGGCCTCAAAATGATTACGGCGTAGACTTCGAGATTGGTATCGCGGAAAATGGAGAGCTAAAAGGATTGCAATTACTTGTCCAATTGAAAGCATCACGAAATAGCAGTGGGCATGAAAACGAAGAAACTATTCAATTAAAGATATCGACATATAATTATCTTCGTAGTCTTTTGACAGTTGTAATGCTCGTAAAATACGTAGAGTTAGAGAACGAAGCGTATTGGATTTTTTTGAGAGACGTTAGGCATCATCATACTGAAAATCAAAGAGAATTTACGGTACACATTCCAAAAACAAACAAATTATCTGAAATTGACTGGGGGTCGACTACTGCCATAATAAGGCAGATCACTGATAGGAAGCTTGGGGCAGTAAATGGTTGATAGGAATGCATAACCAGCGGCTAAAGTCGAACGTGCATGTATCTCCGACGCTTTGCGCTGCTTACTCGCATAGTTAGAATTTTTTTGAGGTTTAACACCACTTATTGAAGCGTAATGGTTGCCGCACCTGGATCCAACCCCTTCCACTGCACCCTGAATCCGAAGTGCGCCAGCACCTCATCCGCATTCCTTAGCCCTGCCTCCTCGATGATGTTGCGTGCCTCCACGTACTTCTCGACAGCCACCAGCTTCTCCTTCACTTTTCGCAGCAGCTTCTGCTTGACGAAAACCTCCTTGAACACCACGTACTCCGGATCCTTCATGCTCGCTCGCACGGTATCCTGACCCATCCCGTACCTCTTCGCCAGGTCTTTAATCGGAATAATATCCCCTGTAAGCTCTATTGCCTGCTCTTTCAGGGATGCCACCTGCTTCGTGACTGCCTCTCGTTCAAGTGCCGTTAAGTACTGGACAACCTCGCCAACCGGCACCTTCTTGCTGTAGAGGATGAGCGGCTGCTCCAGCCCGAACCCGAAGGGCTCGAAGTTGAAGCACGCTAAGCTTTTATCAATGGCCACGAGCATCGTGAACGGCAATGCCCGTATCTTCGCCAGTTTCCGCTTGAGATATTCCTCGGTCCAGAAGCCCACGATCTCGAAATACGTCTCCAGGCTCAATTCTTTATGGACGAATTTGAAGTCCGGGATGAGCACGCCCCCCTTCGTTACGATGACATCCGGCTCGCGCACAAGCTCCCACCGCTGCGCGATCGGTAACGAGACGAACTCAGTGTAGAATTTCTGCTCGACGCTGCTGTCAAATGTGGTTGTTACCTCTTCCCCCTTTCCCTCGTCGCTCGTCACCACATGCTTATCGCGGCTGTCCAGCAGAAAATGGTAGATCCGCGGCGTGTTCTCCCTCCGAACCACGATCTCGGCGTCGAGCGCCCAGTTCCCACTTCTGACGATCAGGGGCAGCAGCTTGGCGAGCGCCGTGCCGTATCGCTCGCTCAGCTTGAGTAACGACGGCGCGCCCTCGATCCGTATCTTCTGCCCGCCCTCGGGCAAATACATCAGCCCGAAATACTTGATCGCCCGGAAGAGCGCTGGCGTACGGTCCATGATCGTCAGGGTCATACCAGTTGCCCTGAAGAGCAGCGTCTGCGCTAACGAGAGGTTGTACCACCGCAGCAACTCCTCGGGCCTCAGCGGCTCAAACTGCTCCAGGAACACTTCCGCGTCCAGATCGGCCCAGAGCGACTGCTCCAGATCACTCGCGGAAACGTTCAGTTCTCCCGCAACAGCAGTAATCACCACGATTCGCTCGGCTTGAGACGTCACGTTTTGAGCGTTGGCCGCGTGAAATACCGCCCGCCGTGCCTCTACGGGCGCGACTACATGCTTCGAGACGAAGGTGCACCGGCGCTCCAGCAGCGTCCTCAAGCCGCGGATGCGTTTGAACTCCAGACCCTGCTCGAACTCTTCCATAAAATCGTTGAGCTCGCCCTTCTTCGTGCCCACAAACTGCTGGTACACGCTGATGAGCTCCTCGGCCAGCTCCAGCTGCTCCGCATCCACCTGCAGGAAATCCGGATGGATTCGGTCCTTTTTCGTCCGCGTGATGAGGAGTTCACTGGGGAGCATGGTGCCTACCTAACCTGGGTGCTAGGCGCCTCACGTAATTTGCCGTCACCGATCATTTGAGGTCCCTTTATTTGCTTTCCTGGGCGTCCATCTTCTTCTCTTCACGTGGCACGAGTGAACCGAGCCAATCCTTCTCGTTCTAAGAACTCTTTTGTAAGTTCTTGGTCAGGAACCTTTCTCTCTCGGGGTAAATAGATCCAAACGGGGATCTCAAGTGTTGCAAGGTATCTATAGAGTAACGGGCCTACCTCACGCCACTCCAACCAACCAAGCCCACACCCAAGAGCTGGGAGCGCCAGTGATTTAATTCCTTCTCCTTTATAATTATCTACAAGCCATTGCAATCCTTCCTCAATGCCATGTATGTCACCCCGCTCGCGCCAGTGGCGTTTCGTTGGAAATAGGAGGAACCAGGTCTCCAAATTCGCATTGGACAAGGTTAACGGGTCGTCTGCCAATTGATAATCGAATGAGTATTCGTATTCACGTTTATAAAGATACGGCTTGCCCATTCGCAGGGTTTTCTTTCGGCATAAGTCTTGATAAAATACATAAACATCAGGAAACTGATATTTCGCCCTCGAAGCAAGTCCTTTCCCCATGATGCCAACAATGTTCACACTTATGGTAAGTGTATGCAGCCGAGAAAATAGCATATCTCCCTCGATAAGGGAAAGGTTGGAAGTGAGATCTATTTTATTATAAGGTTGGAAAAACATATACGGCTCAGGAATGATCGGTATGTTTGTCTGGGGTACTTCCGCTTTCACCTGCTCCGCAGCCCGGTGACTTGCTACATAGATCGTTTCAATTAAGGAAGATGGCACGCTGTCTGGAACTAGACACTCAGCCATCATCTTTCTTTTTGAACCATCCTCTACCGTCCAATATTCCATAGTCAGGACATTAGCGTCAATATTGGCCAACCCTTCTTTTTTAGGGAGGATATTACTTCCTACGCTTGCAGCATTACCGGTAGAGATAAACAAATCCGGCCGTTTTATGGTAAGGATATCTCTGTTGACCGCGAGAACCGCTATTTCATCAGCGCTCTTTTCGGTCACTACGCGATAGAGCATCGCATTTCGGGCTTGGAAGTAAAGATTGGCAAAATCCCAAAGATCTCTACCATCAGGTGTCCGAATTTCTTTACGCCTTCCAACGATTTCGGCATCATAAATGGGACGGTACTCTAACCCCTCTCTTTCAACACGCTCATGAGAGAGGATGCCATGCTTCAGTATGGAGGGGACATTCCTGACATGGGTGATGTAATATAATTGCTTGACATCACTGAACCTCATTCATATCACCTCCTATTTATAGTGTCTCATTTTTTAAAAATACCTTATTGTTTGTTTTTCAGTGTCTCTCCTCTTAGATACTATATGCTTTCGTGATCGGACGCGGCTAAATCCGTTCGTTTCAAGGATTTTTATGACCTCATGCTGTGGTAGCGGGCGAAGTTCCAGTGCCACGATAAACACCTCGTATCTTGATGGGAACGGAGGTCAGAGTGATTGACGTTGACGAAATAGCCTCCAAGTCAGGTTTTGCTGTGTCGGGATCTTCTAGGTACTCTTCGATTAAATCCGCCATATTCTCTTTCACTTCTTCCTCGGTCCTTCCCTGCGTGCCTATGTCAAGGAGCGGGCACGATGCCACAAACCATGTACCTTCTTTGCTGATGAGAATGGGAATCGAAATGAGTTCCATGATTTCTTCTTTGTTCTGAAGCACGTTAAAAGTTTACGTCAATCGTGCTTCGGATTAAGACGAATCAGTCACGGTACTCTTCCGCCTCCGCGAGATCCCGATCTCCGTCGTCCCTTTCGAGACGATCTCATAGAGGATCGCCAGTTTACCCTCTTTCTTCCGCAAGATGCGGCCCAGCCGCTGCTTGTACTCGCGTTTGCTCCCGCTGCCACTCAGGATCACCCCGACCGAGGCCTCGGGCACGTCAATGCCCTCTTCCAGCACCTTCGAGGTGACAATCCTCCGGTACTGCCCGGCCCGGAACTTCTCGAGGACCTCCGCCCGCTCCTCTTTCGGCGTGGTATGCGTGATCGCGGGTATCAAAAACTCTCGGGAGATCGCGTAGACGAGCGAGTTATGCTCGGTGAAGATGATCGTGCGGTCACCGGGATGCTCCGTCAGAATCTTAGCGAGCGCATCCAACTTGGTGCGTGAATTCAATGCGATCTGTCGCGCCCGATTCCGTGCCAGCAGCGCTTCACGCGCCTTCGGATCGCGCCCGGTGCGCATGACGAACCGTTGGAAGTCCCGTGGAGTTCGCAGGATGATCCGTTTCGTCTTGAGGAAATCGGTGAAGACCACATAATGCTTCTCATACTCCGCCCGTTCCTCATCCGTCAGGTCAGTAACGATCTTCCGTGTCGTGTATTCCGCCAGGTGCTTTCCGGTTAGTTTCTCAACGCCTATCTCGTAAATCTTACCACCGACCAGCCGCTCCAGGTCCGTGTGCCGGCCGTCCTCGCGTTCGTACGTGGCCGTCAAGCCCAGCCGGTACGGGGCGACGAAGAGCTCCGCGATAGTGGAATAGCCGGGCGAGGGCAGATGGTGTACCTCATCGAAGACGAGGAGCAGGAACTTGTTCCCGAGCTCTTCGGCGCGCAGATACGCGGTATCGTAGGTTGCTACGGTTATCGGCTTCAGAATATGGGATTCGCCGCTGTATGTGCCTGGTTCTATGTTTAACCGTGCTTCGAGCTCACGCTGCCACTGCTTCACGAGCTCCAGGGTTGGCACGACGACCAGCGTGGGGACGTTCAGCGTTGCGATTGCCTTTATCGCAATGATCGTCTTTCCCGCGCCGGTCGGCAGCACCAGGACGCCCTGGTTCGTGCGCAGCCAGCGCTGCAGCGCCTCGGTTTGATAATCACGCAGCTTGAGTGCTTCGGTTAACTGCGGCATCGGTGGGAGATCAAGCACGTCGTCTTCGTAGTCGAGCCGGGAGAGCTGCAAATAGTCGGTTAATTCTCGATAGAAGAGGGGTAAGCAGCGGTAAACGCCCGAGCGCGTATCCCATACGGTGTGCGGCAGCTTGAAATTGCTCGTAACGGCGAGCGTCCCTTTCTCGTAGCGTAACGTGATCACGGTGCTCTTAGTTCTAGTAAGATTGGCACGATAAAATGCTGACAGTGTTGCTTTCAGATCATGCGCAAAGCCCGCCTGTGGCGGAATGGTTCTGGGATTATCGAGCTATATAATCGTAAACGCCTTAGGTTTACGTAAGGAATGAACTCCGGAAAACGGTTCTTTAACGAAGCCATCGAGACGATGGAACGAGGAGATCTCGACGCGCTCGTTGACGAACGCATCCGCTATACGGTCAACTACGCGTACGAGCATTCGCCGTTCTATAAGAAGTGGTTCCGTGAGCACGGCATTCAACCTGCCGACGTGCGAACCCACGAAGATCTGCAGGAACTGCCCATTATCTCCGGTCAGACGATCCGCGAGCATCAGCCGCTGGAGACTGCGGAGTTCGAGTTCCGGAGCCGCGACTGGCCTGAGATCTTCACGCTCCACGAGACGAGCGGGACCAGCGGCACGCCCAAGGCATTCTTCCTCTCCTGGGAGGACTGGCAACGGTACGCGGAGAAGTACGCACGCAGTTTCGTCTCGCAGGGCTTCGGGCCCGGAGATCGCGTCGTGGTCTGCGCCTCCTACGGGATGAATGTGGGCGCGAACACAATGACGCTCGCCGCACAGAAGATCGGGATGACCATCATCCCGGAAGGGAAATGCACCTTCCCGGTTCGGATCCTCAAATCGTACCAGCCCACAGGCCTGGTAGGCAGTGTCTTCAAACTCCTGCGGCTCGCACGGCGGATGACGCTGGAGCAGCTCCCGCCACAGGACTCGAGCGTCAAGCGGCTCGTGGTCGGTGGAGAGAGTTTCGCCGATGAGTCACGTGCATACCTCGCGGAGCTCTGGGGCTGTGACGTCTACAATACCTACGGGAGCACCGAGGGCACGATGTGTGGCGAATGCACTGCGCTGAAGGGCCTCCACGTGCCTGAAGACCTGGTACATCTGGATGTGTACGATCCGCACTTCGGCGGGTTCGTGCCCGAGGGCGAATGCGGGCGCATCGTGCTCCACACTCCTCCCGGTGGGCGAGAAGTGCGGCACGCTCCTCCTCAACTACGATACAGAGGACACGACCGTGGTGCTCACACGCGACCGGTGCCCCTGTGGGAGAACGCATGTAAGGGTACTGAACCCGCAGCGCGAGGCCGAGACCTTCTGGGTCGCCGAGACGCCGTTCAACCGTGTGGACGTCGAACGCGGCGTCTTCCAGCGCGAGAACATGGAGTACCTCACGGGCGAGTACGAAGCGTTCCTCTACGGCGGTGACGATGAAGGCGAGACGGTGATGCGCGTGAGCGTCGAGTGCTTCGATCCTCAACGATCTGATCGCAAAGTAGTGGAGGAGAACTTCCTCAAAGCCTTCTTCCAGTACAAGCCGCGGCTCGCCGAGGCGTATGCCGAGAATTCGTTCAAGATCATCTTCAACTTCATCGGCCCTGGCGGCTTGGAGCTCTACCAGGTCAAGGGCAGGCCGAAACGGCTCGTGGATCGGAGATAGTGCCGTTCACGCCTGTGCATGAATGCGTTACGCCCGGCAGTCGTGCACGAGCTCCGCCTCATTCTCACGTATGAAGTGCTGCACGGTTTCCAGCTCCTGACACGATCCAAATCGCTCCTCCGTGCGCTGTAGTACTTCCTCAGCGCTTAAGGACGGCGCCATCCGGATATAATCCAGGACATAGT
>CAYYNW010000010.1:0-22499 GCA_964473145.1 uncultured Halobacteria archaeon | reverse complement strand
ATAGCGGTTGGTGGGTACGAGGAAGTAGGTCGCAACATGACCGCGGTACGGATCGATAACGAGGTGGTGATCTTTGACATGGGGTTGTGCCTCGATAAGCTGCAAAACGGCGAAGAAGGGAAGGAAGCGTACACCACCCGGGAACTCGTGGCGATGGGTGTGATACCCGACGATTCGATGATCCCAAAGGGCGACGTGGTCGGGATCGTCTTCAGTCACGGGCACCTCGATCACGTCGGCGCGGCCGACCGGCTCGCGAGCGCCTACCAGTGCCCCATTATTGGCACGCCGTACACGATCGAGCTCATCAAGGGCATGGCAAAGAACCGGGAACTGCAGGCGCTCAACCCCGGTGAGCTCTTCGAGCTCTCACCGAATTTCGCCCTGGAATTAGTTCACGTGACCCACTCCATTCCCCAGTCGACCATCGCCACCCTGCACACGCCCGAAGGATGCATCGTGTACGCGAACGACTTTAAGTTCGATAATTATCCACTCCTTGACAGGCAAACCGATTACGCGAAGCTCAAGCAGATTGGCCGGGAGGGTGTGAAACTCCTGATATGCGAGAGCGTCCGTGCTAAAGAGGGCGGGAAGTCCGCTTCCGAGTCCGTAGCGCGTGAGCTTCTCAAAGACCTCATGGTACCCGATGAAGCTACTTACTACCTCACTTCCTTCTCATCGCATATCGAGCGAATACACAGCATCTGCGAATTTGCCGAGCGAATGGGGCGAGACCCCGTATTCCTCGGGCGCTCACTCAAGTTCTATGTCTCGACCGCGGCAAAGCTCGGGATCATTACGCTTCCCGAAACGGCGACCTTTGTCGACCGGTATCCGAAGGTCACGAAGTTCCTGGAACGGGTGAGCGAGAATCATACCAGCCAGGACTACGTCTTCCTGGCAACCGGAAACCAGGGAGAGCCAAACTCCGTCCTCTCACGATTAGCGATCGATAGTCCACTCCCTCTTACCACTGATACGAAGGTCATCTTCGCCTCTGAGACCATCCCCTCACCCATCAATATCGCGCACCGCGAACTCCTGGAGCGCAGGTTGCGGACGCACGGGGTGCGGATCTATAAGGACGCGCACGTCAGCGGGCACGCGCGGAGCGAGGACCACCGGGACTTGATCAGGATGCTGCAGCCAGAGCAGATCATACCCAGTCATGGTGAGATCGAGAAGCTCGCCGCGTACGCCGAACTGGCGAGCGAAGAAGGCTACGATGTGGGGAAGAACTTGCACATCATGCATAACGGCAAGCTCTTAGAGATCTAAAGGTGATTTCGCGTTCTGCCGGTTTAGTCTCTCTCTCTTACAGGTGGCTCTTTCGCTATTATTTCAGACCGATTGGATTCACCGTGATAGCCTTGAAAGGACGCGATTGAAGCGGTGCTAAAATCAGAAGGCTATGTGATGCGAAGACGAGCAAAGCATGAACAAAGGGTCCAGCTATAAACGTAAAATATCCACTAAGCACAGTCTAAAACGAGCGTGAGTGTAGACTCACGTTCGCTACTCGTGGCGATACTGAAAAGAATGCTGGTACGAAGTAATGATTACCGAGTTCTCGTTATCGCTGCATTTCCTTTGCGCGCTGCACATACGAAAGAGCGCAGTTTTTGCAGATCAAATGCGTAACTCCTCCCGACGTTTTCTCATATTCGACCTCCCCGGACCGGCATAAGCTGCATACCTTCTTACCCTTATCTTCCACCTTCTCCTTGTCCGCTGCTGACAACTGCGCTATTCGCACAATTGCGCGCTTCCCCATGAGCCACGTGAAAGGGAACTCTGCTCTGAGCTCGGTCTCCTTCTCGACGATGCGCTCCTCGGGAAGCTGCTGAGCAGGTAGTTTTTCCGGGCTATACACGTTCAACTCCGTTTGGACCGTTGTTTCACCCATCTTCTCCCCTCCTGACGAATACCTTTCCGCATTTCGAGCAAACTAATCGCCGTGTCTCTGCATATCTCATATTGATAGCGCCGCAATGTGGACATGTATACTCGAAGCGGCTACACTGAGGCCCTTTGTCTGTCACTTATCAGATCCTCCTCTTTCACTCCCACGCATGCGAATATGGACTGTCGCCACATTCTTCTCACTTCTTCTTTATCGCTTCATCCACAACGATCGTGTGTCCGCGCTTCATACCTCACTCGTTTGTATGAATAGAACTATGAGAATAAAAACTATTTGGTCGTATGAAGAAGCTGAAGCAAAGCGAACTTTTACTTCTGGTAGGCTGGTGAGAATAGCTGGTACTTCGTCAGGTCTATCAGATCCACCTGACCACATAACCTCGGGTAATCTCAGTTACCTCGCTCTCCTATCTAGTTCGTAGTGCAGGATGGTAATGCACTGCGAGGCGAGGTAGGAAACCGAGCCAACGGATATCTTATCGTGCTCGAAGCGTTCCACGAACCGCTCTTCATTCCGCGGCAGGCCCAGGTGGTCGCCAAGGACGAAGACCGCATCAGCTCTGAGCGGCACCTCACCCAGAGCCCTCCCCCGCTCATGTAAGAGGTAAAAGAACGCGCCGTCCGCCGCTCGCTCCTGGATCAACCCCTGGAAGCTCAGCTCGCGAACGCGTATCCCGGGATTCGTTCTCTTCTGGCCCAGCACTTTCTGGATCCAGCCCGCGATGCTCCGCTCGTCCGGTGAGACGTCCCTCAGCGCATCGCCGTAGAAGGAGATGACCAGCGGCGGCTTCGGGCTGCCGCAGGCGACCACGTGGATGCACGAGTCCCGCCGCAGCGCGTGGCTGATCCAGAGCGCGTTACAGACGCACCGTGCTACCAGGTCCATTCGCCCGCCGCTGCCCGGGAGATCGTCGAGCGCGAAATCCTGACTCGTTACCGCCTTCCGCGCGTAGAGGATGAATTCACGCATTCTTTCCCGCTCCTTTCCTCGCCTCGGGCCGGACTAGACCGGACTGGACTGGCCTCGAGCTCATGAGGCGGGCTTACGGTTCCGGTTGACGAGCTCAAAGGCCACAGCCTGCGCCTTCTCCTTGAGCTCATCCTCGCCCGCTACCCGTCTCCCTTCCATCAGGATCACACCGTCACAGATCACCGTATCCACGCAGCTGCCATTCGCCGCATAGACGAGGTTCGAGATCAAATTATGGTTCGGGATGAGCTCCACGGTCGTTAAATCCAGCAGGAGAAGATCAGCCAGCGTGCCCTCCGCAATCACGCCCGAATTCACCCGGAATACGCGCGCGGCGTTCCGGGTAGCGAGCTCAAACGCTTCCTGCGCGGGCATGCAGGTGGGATCGCCGGAGATTGCCTTGTGCAGCAGTGAGGCGATCTTCATCTCTTCAAACATATCGAGGTTGTTGTTCGATGCGCAGCCGTCCGTGCCCAGGGCGATATGGTGATACAAGCCCGCCGCTTTCAATGCACCATAAGGGAGCGTGCCCGAGGCCAACTTCATATTCGAGGCGGGATTATGCACGATCTTCACGTCATGCTGCTTCAATATCGCCATTTCCTTCCTGGAGAGGTGCACGCAGTGGCAGGCGATCGTCCGCGGACCGAGGAACTCGATCGACTCGAGGAATTCCACCGGCCGCATTCCGTACCGCTTTTCGCACTCCTCGACCTCCGTTGCCGTCTCTGAGAGGTGGAAGTGAACCAGGAGGTTGTGCTTCTCGGCGAATTCTCGAACCCACTGGAGGCTCTCCGGCGAGACGGTGTAGAGCGCATGGGGGCCGAGTGCAAAGGAGATCCGCGAGGAGAGGTGCTTACTGGCCGCAAAGAGTGCCTCGTTACGTTTTATCTGCTCTCTTGCCCTCGCTTCGTCGAACCCGTCAATAAAGACGGCGGAGAGCATGGCACGTATGCCGCTTTCTGCGACAGCACGTGCACTCCCTTCCCAGAACCAGTACATATCGTTGAAGAAGGTCGTGCCCGATTTGATCATCTCCAGGCAGGCGAGTTTCGTGCCCCAGTACACCTCCTCTTCACCCAGCTTCGCCTCTATCGGCCAGATCTTCGTCGTGAGCCAGTCGTGAAGCGGCATATCGTCCGCATAGCCGCGAAGTAAGCTCATCGCCGCATGGGTATGTCCGTTGAAGAGCCCGGGTATCGCGGCTTTACGGTGCCCGTCAAGCAGAAACTCCACCTCACCGAACTGAGCGGTGCCGCTGCCCGCGTCAGTAATCGCTGCGATCATATTGCCCTCAAGGTAGATATTCCGCGCCTTGCCGTCCAGGAGCACGTCCTTGATCAGAATCGTCATGGTTACTTGGTTAGTAAATCCGCGCCCCCAGCGAAGAGCCGAGCATCATCGCAATCGCCCCTCCGGAGAGCGTTGCGAGGAAATTCACGTGGTGCTTGTTCAAATAGAGCGGATTCCGGTCCTCTACCGTTGCGCCGAGATAACTGTCGGCGACACAGCCCAGGAACCCGGAAACGAGGCAGATGAGGAAGAGGATGATTCGCGGCTCGCTACTGAGGCCCGAGCCAATGAAGATCAACGAGGCGAGCGCGATCGCGAATGAGCCGAGCAGTGCAGCGCCGAACCCGGGCAGGCTAACGCCGCCGTTGGTCCCTACGGGCACACGCTCGAAGGTCGTGATCAATCGTGGAATACCCTCCGCCTGCCCGATCTCGGTCGAAAAGGTATCAGCACAGGCGGTGGCCACGGCGCCGGAGAAGCCGAGCAGGAAAAGCGTGTGATACGCTTGGCTGCTGGCTGCATAGAGCGTGGCGAAGATCAGCGGCGATAAGCCGTTTCCGAGGACGTTACGGATGTCGCGCATCCCCCGATTGCCCTCCGCCACACCGAGCCGCGCTTTCTTCTCATACTTGTACCTCGTCACCAGCGTGCCGAGCAGGAAGAAGGTGAGGAGCACGAGCAACCCGGCGTAGCCGACTCTGAGCCCCAAAAAGAGCAGGATGAGCACGCCGAGGACGGTTGTTCCAAGGAACGCCACGATGGTTAGTCGCCGCTTCACGCACGCATAGAGGACTAGGGAAAAGGCGAGACTTGCCGTTAACACGGTCAGTACCACATGCTCACTCGGGGGCATACTACATCTAACTAACGTGGTGCTGCCAGATTAATAAAACTTCGACTACTGCACGATTTGCTTCTCCACCACGCCTTCGGGGATGATCTTATCCAGCACGGCGAAGCTCTTGATCTTTTCGATGAACTTCTTCTTCATCTTGCCCACCAGGGCGTGCTCGAGCACATCCTCGATCGTCACCATCGGGATGATCCGTATCTTGTCCTTGTACCGCTCCTCGATGAGCACGTCGTTCAGGTTAGACTGGGGAATCAGCACCTCTTTGATACCCGCCTGTGCCGCAGCCTCGATCTTGGGCGTGATCCCCCCCACCGGCAGGACGTCTCCCCGTACCGAGAGCGAGCCAGTCATCGCGACGCTCTGATCCACCGGGATATTCTCCAGTGAGGAGATGACCGCTGTGGCGACGGAGATGCTCGCCGAATCACCCTCCACGCCTTCGTGCGTCCCGACGAACTGAATATGGATGTCCTTGCTGGAGATATCCTTTCCCGTGAACTTCTTGAAGACCGCGGAGACGTTCTGCACCGCTTCCTGGGCGATCTCCTGCAGCCGACCAGTTGCGATCACCTTGCCCTCCTCCCGCGATTGTGCCGGTGTCACCTCCGCGATGATGGGCAGCATCACGCCGGAATCGCCCACGACCGCGAGGCCATTCACCCTGCCGATTTCATAGCCCTCGGTCTTGAACAACTTGTAATCCTTCTTGTGCTCGAGATATTCATCAGCCACCTGCTGCTCCACGGATCGCGCCATCGACTTGGCCTGGAGCACATGCTCGCCCGTCGTGTACTGCGCGCCTTCCGCACGGGCGATATCACCTGCGACGCGCACCAGGCCGCCCAGATCGCGGAGAATGAGCGTGAGATGCCCTTTTCGACCCGAGCGTCGACGCGCCTCATGGATGATCTCCTCCACGCCGGATTGATCGAAATGGGGTATCTTCTTGTCCTTGCGCACCTCCTGAGCCACGAACCGGACGAGTTTCTGCCGGTTCTCCGCGGTGTCCTCCATCGAGTCCTTCATGTAGATCTCGTAGCCGTAGCCCTTGATACGTGATCTGAGCGCGGGATGCATCCCGGCCATCGCATCGAGGTTGCCCGCGGCCACCATAATGAAATCGCAGGGCACGGGTTCGGTCTTGACCATCGCGCCTGCGCTCCGCTCCGATTGCCCGGTGATCGGATATGCCTTCTCCTGCATCGCGGTGAGCAAGTTCTGCTGCGCCTCGATCCGGAGCGTATTGATCTCATCGATGAACAGTATCCCTTTGTGTGCCTTCTGGATCGCGCCTGCTTCTACTCGGTCATGCGCGGGCGTCTCCAGGCCGCCGGACTGGTAGGGATCGTGGCGGACATCGCCGAGGAGCGCCCCTGAGTGGGCACCGGTCGCATCGATGAATGGCGCGGTCTCACGGTCCGCGTTGCTGACCAGCAGCTTCGGCGTCAGCGCCTCCTCCTTCGGCATCATCCACCGGAAGACGAGCATGACGACTGCAGCAGCGATGATTGACCAGAAGATGTACTCGAATCGGCCGGTTTGGATCGCATAAATCAGGCCCATCCCCATGATGAGGAAGAAGGTGAACATGAAGAACGCATTACGCAGCTGGATCCGCTTCCTCACCTCGTAGCGTTGTGCGTCGACGATCTCCTTTCCCTTGCCCCGCGGCACGACCCGGATCTTCGGCATGTTCTTGTCATCGGCGTTGGGGTAGACTAAAATATCCTGCAACTCCTCCTTCGGCAGCAGTTCAGCCATGCTGCTCGCCAGCATCGATTTCCCGGTACCGGGTGTGCCGATGAGCATCGCGTGCCGGCGCTGCTTCGCCGCCTTCTTGATTACTTCCACGCCGTGCTCCTGCCCGATGACCTGATCGATCAGTAGCTTGGGTACCTCAAGCTCCTCGGTCGTTTTAAGTGCAATGCCACCCAGGAGATCCCCGTCCACTTCAGGGTCCGTCGTACTTCCCGCTTCCAATTCACTCATGGTTGATCTCGTACCAAATCACACGTACCATAAAATCTTGCACTTTATCAGATATATAGATTTCAACGGCACCCCCTCCTCGCTCTGCAGTACTGCAGTCGCCCTGCTCACCGCATTGAGCGGTCAAGCGTTCTTCTGCGCGGTCCGACGTGCCGTGGGTGCTTTCCCAGAAGCGGTTTATCCGGATCCCATCTCAAAGACGTCGTGAATGGCCTGCGCGGCACGGTAAGCCTCCTTCTTCTTCACGACGAAGGAGATATTGAACTCCGAGCTGCCCTGCGAGATCATGATCACGCTAATGCCCGCTTTACCGAGTGCGGAAAAGACCTTACCGGCGACGCCCGGTGTGCCGGCCATACCCGCGCCGACGACGCCCATGGCACAGACATCGCTGTTGGACGCGAAATCGCGGATGACCGCGCCGCCCGAATTGATGTTCTGGATCGCCTCAATGGCGCGTTCGAGCTGTGTGCCTTTGATGACGAGTGAGATGGTGAGTTCCGATGAGCCCTGGCTGATCATGATCACGTCCACGTTCTTCGCCGCCAGGACGGAGAAGATGCGAGCCGCGACATCCGCAATACTCCGCGCGCCGGTTCCCGAGACGTTGACAATCGATGCGTTCTCGATGAGCGTAATGGCCTTGGCCGCTTTCTTCGTCTTCTCCGGCTCCTCGCCGATGAGCGTCCCCGGGTCGCCGGGGTGATAGACATTCTTCACCCGTATTGGTATCTTCTTGCGCATCACGGGTAGGATGGCTCGCGGATGGAGTACCGTGGCACCGAAATAGGACAATTCCATCGCTTCGATGTAGGAGATGTAGGGTAACATACGAGCATTCTTCACGATCTTTGGGTCCGCACTCATGACCCCCTCAGTCTCTTTCCAGAGCCAGATCTCGTCCGCATCGATCGCCGCGCCAATGATGGTCGCGGAGTAGTCCGAGCCGCCGCGGCCGAGGGTGGTGATGATCCCCTTTCTCGTCTCACCGATGAAGCCCGTGACCACGGGGATCGTCGTCTCCAGGAGCGGCATGATCCGCTCGCGGATCAATCGCTCGGCATCCCAGGTCAATTGCGCGTTGCCAAAGTCATCGTTCGTGATGATCCCCGCTTCGCCACCCGTGAGATGTGCCGCCTCCATGCCGATCGAGCGGAGCGTGCCAGCCAGTATCGGGGCTGATAAGCGCTCACCAAACGAGCTGATATAGTCCAGCGAACGAGGAGTCACCTCACCGAGGAGGCAGATCCCGCTCAAGGCCTTCTCCACCTCCGTGATTCGCTCCGTCAATTCGACCCGCACCGTCTCCACCTCCGCGCCATTGCTGATCGCGTCAGCAGCCGCTCGCTCGTGCTTCTCCTGCAATTGCTTCACGAAGTCCTTTACGCGGTACATATCGCCCTCCTGCGCGACCCGATTTGCGGTCTCCAGGAGCGAATCGGTGACGCCCGAGAGTGCTGAGGTGACGATCACGATCTCAGCCCTGCTCTTGCTGGTGCGTTCACCCTCCTCCTTGAATTGCTTGATCAACTGCGCTACGGTCTTGATCTTCGCACCATCGGCGACTGCTCGCCCACCAAATTTCATCACCACACGCATCGCTTTTTGCTTCCTCCCCTCCGCCTCGCCTTCTTCCTTTCTTCTCCCTGCTCTTCCCTTTACTACTTATTCACCGTTCCGAAAATATTTATATGCGGGCAGTTAAAAGGTAAGGTACAAGTTGGTTCCGTGTTCCATTCCAACTATCGAGTAAAGAACGAACGAGGAATATGAGAAAATGGCTGGACAATTAGGTGGAATTCCGGTTTTAGTATTGCGGGAAGGAAGTGAGCGTACTCGCGGAAGAGATGCGCAGAGTGCGAACATCAATGCGGCGAAGGCGGTGGCTGCTGCCGTTCGCACAACCCTGGGCCCGAAGGGAATGGATAAGATGCTCGTGGATTCGCTTGGTGACGTGGTGATCACGAACGATGGTGTCACGATCCTCAAAGAGATGGACATCGAGAGCCCCGCGGCAAAGATGATCGTAGAAGTGGCGAAGACGGTGGACGAGGAAGCCGGGGACGGCACGACGACGGCCGTGGTAATTGCCGGCGAACTGCTGAAGAAGGCCGAGGAGCTCCTGGAGCAGAAACTTCATCCCGCGGTCATTGCCCTAGGCTACCGATTCGCCGCGGAGGAGGCGCGAAAGGTGCTGAATTCGATCGCCTTTGAGATTTCGAGCGAGGACGAGACGGAGCTGAAGAAGGTAGCGCAAACAGCAATCACGGGCAAATCCGCGGAGGCATCGCGCGACTTCCTGGCTGATATTGCGATCAAAGCGGTGAAAGCAGTGGCCGAAGAGACCACGGCGGGCAGGAACGAGGTCGATGTGGATAACATCAACGTGGAGAAGAAGGTCGGCGGCAGGATCGGGGATACCGAGCTCGTCCAGGGCATTGCGATGGACAAGGAGATCGTGCATCCCGGCATGCCGCGGAAGGTCGAGAACGCGAAGATCGCGCTGATCAACGCCGCCTTAGAGGTGAAGAAGACCGAAACGAGTGCGGAAGTGCGGATTCGCACCTCTGACCAGCTGAAGAGCTTCCTCGCGGAAGAAGAGCGGATGATGAAGCGGCTCGCGGAACGCATCAAGGGGAGTGGCGCGAACGTAGTGGTCTGCCAGAAAGGTATCGATGATCTGGTGCAGCATTACCTGGCGAAGGAGGGCATCATGGCGGTTCGCCGGGCGAAGAAGAGCGATATGGAGAAGCTGGAGAAGGCCACCGGAGGGCGGATCGTCATGACCGTGGATGACCTCACGGATGCTGATTTGGGACGCGCGGGCCTGGCGGAGGAGCGGAAGATATCGGGCGATAAGATGCTCTTCATCGAGCAGTGCGAGAACCCCCATGCAGTCTCGATCGTGGTCCGGGGGAGTACCGAGCACGTGGTTGACGAGGTTGAGCGCTCGTTGCACGATACGCTCCGGGTGGTCTCGAGCATCATCGAGGATGGCAAAGCAGTGGCAGGCGGCGGCGCGGTGGAGACGGAGCTCGCCTTGAAGATCCGGGATTTCAGTGCCGCGCTCAAGGGCCGGGAGCAGTTAGCGGTCGAGAAATTCGCGGAGGCGATGGAGATTATCCCGCGAACCCTGGCGGAGAACTCGGGACTTGACCCGATCGACAAGCTCGTCGCGTTGAAGGCCGCGCACGAGCGTGGTGAGAAGTACGCCGGGCTGGACGCGTATACCGGTAAGATCGTGGACATGCGTGCGAACAACGTGATCGAGCCGCTGCGGACGAAGCGCCAGGCGGTGGAATCGGCAGCCGATGCCGCGATCATGATCCTCAAGATCGATGATGTGGTCGCCTCGAAGCGTGAAGCACCAATGCCGCCACCCGGTGCGGGCGGAATGCCCGGCGGTATGCCCGGGGGTATGCCGCCCGGCGGCATGTACTGAGTGAGTGAGCCAGCTCGAGATTCATCTTTGAAGGAAGAGAAGAGAGAAGCTGCGGAGAATGGAGAATCAAATCCGTTCTCTGCTTCTATTCTTTATTCTTTTTTTTAGAGGTGCAGAATGTCAGGCGCAACATTGTTGGGTGTCCTACATCTCTTGGTCGAGCTGTTTGTCTTCCTGGTGGCCTTCGGCCTCGCGTACCGATACTGGCAGAGCTATAACCAGCGCCACCAGCGGGAGTGGCTCAAAGCCGCCATAGGGTTCGCTGCCATTGGCGTGAGCGGCATCATTACCTCCTCCACTCTGACCGGTGATGCGTACGTCTGGACGGTCTTCGTCGGCCGAATCCTCGGCTATGCGCTGATCCTGTGGAGCCTGTGGGACCAGCGCCGTAAAGCTGAATGGACCATGGCATCCATCACCATCGCAACCCTTCAACAACCGCTATACGCGGTCACGGCCCTCGTGGCCCTCGGGGCGACCTATTTGGCCTATCAGCGTTACAAGGCGACCCAGAAACTGGGCGACCGGATCTATGCTCTCTCCTTCGCCGCCCTGCTGATCAGTGAGATCCTGTTTGTGCTCAGCATTCCAGGTGTCTACGACTTGTGGTGGAAACTGGCTCACCTCATGAAGCTCATCGGGTTTGCTGGACTCGGCGTCTATCTGGTGAAAGAGTTGGGCCCGACCGCGACGATCACCTGATGTGCGATGCAATCGCACGAATTTCTCAGGCGGCTTGAGCCAGAGAAATAAGAGGTAAACCTCCCCTTACTCCCGGTAGACCGATCTCGCGCTCTTTCCTCGCTCAGGTTCTCGTATATTTCAGCCGCCCACCTTTATACGCGAACTCAGGCGGTGCCCGCTCCGTCTCGATCAACTCGCGCGTGCGGCCTGAGATCTTCGACTCCACGTCCGCAGCCTCTTTGGACACCTCGCTCTTCGCGATGTGCAGATCGTCGATCTTGATCATGCCCGCAGCGGCTGAAGCGGCTAGGACATAAGCATGCAGTTTCACCAGCAGGGGATCGACGATGCCCAGTGCCACCATATCATCCTTCACGACCTTATCCATCCCCGATATGCCCGCATTCTTCTGGCCCGCGAAATGCGCAGCTCTGAGCGAGGTGAGTGTATCGATCATGTCTATGCCGCAGTTCTTCGCCAGTGCCGTAGGAATGCTTTCGAGCGCATCAGCAAAGACATTGATGGCCAGCTGCTCCTTGCTCGGGATGGACTTCGCATAGTCGCGGAGGGCCGCGGCACACGCGATCTCCGTGGCACCACCGCCCGGGACGATGCGGGGATCCTCAAATAAGCACGCAACGGCGTGCAGCGCGCTCTTGATATCACCGACCATCCCTTCGAGGATGCGGAGATGCGCACCACGGAGCACGATAGTCGAGGATTTCCTGTACGGGCAGTCCTCAACGAAGACGAATTTCACGCCCCCGACCTCGCGCTGCACCACGTGCCCGGCTGAGCCCAACGTATCTGCCGTCAGATCACTGACATCCTGCACGATCTTCGCACCGGTGGACTTCTCCAACCGCTCCAGATCGGTCAGTTTCACCCGCTTCAGCAGCATGATCCCCGCATGGCGGAACTTATCGAGCGCATCGTCATCCACACCCCAGCGGCAGCAGATTACGGTCGCACCAGAGGTGATCACCGCGTCGAGGAGCTCGTTGAAGAGCCGAGTTCGCACGTCGCGGAAGGCGCGCAGGTGCGCGGCCTGCGAGATCTTCATGTGGAAATCGACCGCGCCGAGTGTATCACCCGCTTTACTCCGCTCACGAGCAGCGGTTCCGGATTGCAGCTCCTTCCTGCCCTTCACTTTGGGCTCCTTATGCTCGAGCGGGAAATCAAGCAAGGCGATCTTCGCGTTGACCATCTCCGTGGGCAGCTCATCAAGGACATCGCGGTCTACCATCACGCCCTCGATGAAGCTCGTTTCGCTCACGCTCCCGCCGCTCTTTGCCTCGATCACCACGTCATCCACCTCGAGAGGCAGCTCGCCGCTACCGCTCTCGCTGATCCGTCTGATGCTCGTTATGATCGCGTCGACCAGACGCTCCTCGTCACAGTACTCCCCCTTCTTCAATGCGGTGCTCGCCACCTGCCGTAGGAAATCGTCCGTTTCCTGTAGCGCTACCGGTACAGCGAGCTCCTGGAGCACCTCTTTCGCACGCTCAACGGCCTTCGCATAGCCATTCACGATGATGGTCTGGTGGACGCCCAGCTGCTTCAACGCATAGCCGCGCCAGACCAGCTCACCCAGCAGCGTCATGACGGTCGCAATGCCATCACCGACCCGTTCCCCCTGCGTCAAGCCCGCATTGATCAGGATGTCAGCGGTGGGATGCTGGTATTTCAATTCACGGACGATGCTGTACGCATTGCTCGTGACGAGATCATCAGCTTCCACCTGCGTTGCACCCGCGGTGATCATTTTCTTCGAGCCCAGAGGACCCAGGGTCGATTTGAAGAGCTCGGCGAATGAATGAGAAACGAGCGCGTTCGCTTCCTGGATTTCTTCTGGTGAGACTTCACCCGGCGGTAATTCTCCCTTGATGGTCATGCTTCTCTTCCCTCGCTCACTCTACCTCGTTGTGTAAGAGAAGCGCGCCTTACAAATAACTTTTCGATTTTGCGTCCACGCACCCGCCCAAACGCCGCAGCCCGAGAGGCGCGGGCAGGAAGGACTCAACACCCCTTGAGATGTGCCCACCGGCGGAAATGCTCACGGATGATATCCGATCTGCCGATAATCCCGATCAACTCCTTCCTCCCATCCGCGCCCTCACCCTGCACCACGGGCAAGCGACCCACATGATACCGGTCCATCTTCCGCAGTGCGTCCTCCAAGGGCTCATCCAGGTACGTCACGACGACGTCTTTGACGCACATCAGATCCACCCGTTTGTATTCTGAACCTGCTTCCCGTTCCTTCTCCAGGTCGATCACGCTCGTTATCCCGATCATCTGCCCTCTCGCATCCACCACGGGATAGCTGATGTGCCCGTGCTTCTCGGCGTAATAGAGCGCCTCCTTCACGGTCTTCTCGCCGGGAATGGTGAGTACTTCCTTCGTGTACGCATCCTTCACCTTCAAGCCTTCGAGGATGTCCACGATGAACTCACGCCGGTGCGCGGGCGAATCTTTCTGGACCTCATACTGCTCCGGATAAATCGTCCATTTACCGATGAGCATGTACGCGGGTATGATCGCGAGCAACGCGGGCACGAAGAGCGCGTAGGAGCCGGAGATCTCGGAAACAATGAAGAGCGCGGCGAGTGGCGCGTGCGCAGCGGCTCCGAAGAAGGCCGCGGCACCGATGAGTGAGAACAACCAGGGGTTCACCACTGTCTGGGGGAAGACGTAGCTCAGGAGCTGGCCAACGGCACCACCTAACGCGCCCCCGATGGTCAACGCGGGTATGAACGAGCCGCCACTGCCGCCCGAGCCGAGGGTTAACGCCGTGCCCACGATCTTCGCAAGGATGATGAAGATCAGGACACTCAGCGCGAGCTCGCCATACAAGGCCAGCTGCAGAAAGCCATAGCCGCCACCAAAGAGCCCGCTCGCGATACTAACGCCGCGTTGCGGGTCGTTTCGCGGATTGAGGAGGAGCGAGCCGAAGAGGAAAAGGACGCCGAGCAAAAATCCGCCGATGCACGGCTTGATGTAATCGGGGATGGTCATCCGCTCGAAGAAGATTGCCCGTGAGCGGTCCATCAGATACGCGAAGAGGATGACAAACGGGACGCAGGCCACGCCGAGCAGGAGGAAGAGTACTAATGAGAGCGGTTTCAGAAGGTGTGCCAGGTCATAGGTGCCGATCTCGTAGAGCGCACCCATCCCGAAGAATGAGCTGGAGACGATGTACGCGGTGATCGAGCAGATAATGGCGGGCGCGAGCGCTTCAATCTCCATATCGCGCCGGTACAGGGTTTCAATCCCGAAGAATGCGCCGCCCAGGGGCGATTTGAAGATCGCGGCTATTCCCGCACCCGCAGCTGCGGCGACGATTCTCCGCCGTTCACGCTCACTCAGGTTGAAGAACCGGCTGAATGCCGAGCCGATCGTGGCACCCAGCATTGCACTCGGCCCCTCGCGGCCCGCGCTGCCGCCCGAGCCGATGGTAATCACCGAGCACACGCCCCGGACCAATCCCGTCCTTCCCTTGATAATGCCCTTCTGATTGTGGAACCCATCGATGAAGACATCAGTCTCATGCAACTCAGGGTTCTCCACGGGGACGAGTTTGTACTTCAGCAGGCCGCAGAGCAAGCCACCTGCCGCGGGGAGCAGCGCTAAGAGCACGAGTACTATCGGACTGCTGAAGACCGAGCCGAACCGCGGCGTGAAGGCGAAGAAATGCGGCTCGTTCATTGGTGCGGGCGGCGTGTACCCGCCAAGGTATTCAAGGCAGAAAGGCTGGAGGAAATTGAGTGTCAGGAAGAATGCAGCGATGGCAAGCCCGACAAGGACGCCAATCAGCGCATAATAGAAGGTCTGCTTGGCCCAGGTTTCCAGAACGCGCATTTCAACGCCCACGTTTGTGCCCATTGCCACTCAGAAGTCGTCCCTTACTTTATATCCCATTTTTATTAAAAGGTTACCCACACACATGCATGCGCTGCAGTAAGAGGAGATGCATCAATCCCGCGATACACCACGAGCGTTACTCCGGTCTGTACTTCTGTCGCGACCATCTCGTTGCGGAGGTCGAGCGGCGGATGAAGAAAGCGATGCGGAAGGAGCTGATGGTGGAGCGCGGGGATACCATTGCAGTGGCGTTGAGCGGTGGAAAGGACAGCACCGCGCTCCTCGTGCTCCTTACGAAGATCTTCCGCAACCGGACCGATCTGCACTTTCTGGCGATTGGGGTCGATGAAGGCATTGAAGGCTACCGGGCGATCACGCTCAGCAATGCGGAACGGGTGGCGCGGGAGGTCGGGGTGGACTTTCACCGGCTTTCATTCGCTGACGCATTTGGGTTCACGCTCGATCAGATTGCGGCACGGGGCTTCGAACAGGCGCCGTGCACCTTCTGCGGCGTGCTCCGACGGAAGCTGATTGATCGAACAGCGAAGGAATTAGGAGCGACAAAGGTCGCCACCGCGCATAATCTGGACGATGAAGTGCAGACGATCCTGATCAATTATCTACGGGGCGATCTGGAGCGTCTGGGGCGGCTGCGCGGGCGCCGTGAGGAGTTCATCCCGCGTATCAAGCCGCTACGCGACGTTCCCGAGAAGGAGGTCGCGCTCTACGCGCTCGTCACCGGACTACCACTCCTCTCTTGCTCGTGCCCCTACGCCTCGCGCTCCTTCCGGTTCAGTGTGAAGCGGCTGCTCAACGAGCTGGAGTGGAAACATCCTGGCTCGAAATATGCGCTCATGCGCGGGTACGAGCGGCTCGCCGCGTTTTTACCTCCGCCGCAGCCTGACCGCAAGCTCTTACGCTGCGAGCGGTGTGGTGATGCCTCAGCCGCTCAACTCTGCAAGGCATGCGAGATCATCGAGCAGATGAATGAGGTAACTACCGCGTATACGTCCGCTGGAAGGTGAATGGCGTGAACTCAACGCCGCCACCCTTATAAAATTTCGTGAACCACTCGTAGTAGTGCAACCTGACCGCGTGAATGCCGGACATGATCGCTTCCAGTAACACGACAATCGCCGTGCCGAGGATGAAGACGACCACAGCGAACCCGATATTGATCTGGGAACTCATGAAGGTCAGCAGCAGGAATACCTCGATTAACGCCGCGTGTGCAAGCGCGAGTGCGAGAATTCGACCGTAGGAGATGGTATTGGCGAGGAATCTGAAGAAGTTCTCCAGCGCCGCTTCGATCAGCCCGGTAATGGCGATGATAAAGAGATCGATGCCCGATGGCTTTCCATGCGCGCGTTCATGCTTCAACTCCACGATGAAGCTGAGCACGAAGAGCAAAAAGATCGGCAGTGCTACGAGCACCGCAAAGCCCTGCATAACGTCCAGATTCCCCAGTGAATTCATGAGAACTGTAATGAGACCGATCTCCGAATCTGCCACAGAAGAGCGGAGTAAAATGAGTAAGAAATAGAGTGCACCAGCTAACGTCCAAATCCTGACAACCTCAAGCACGGTTCCTAAGCTGTCCTTATCCGAGAGCTTGTTCGTGACGCTGAAGATGACACCGAGCCCCATGTGCAACGCGCCGATGAGCAAGGTGATCACGAACATCCCCGTTACGTTGGGAATAGGCTCGAACCAGAGCGGCTGATGGATGAAGATGGTGTGCAGCAGATGCGGGACTTCCATGTGCATGGACTCGCGGATCAAGTGCACGGCATATTCACTGAACCCGAAGAATTCGCCGAAGAGGAGCCCACCGCCAATCGCGCAGATACCGCAGAAGGAGACGATCGTCCCCATATCCTTCATGCCTTTGAGCTTCTTGACCCCGAGCACCATAGCCAGCCCGAGGATGAGCAGTAAGAAGCCGTGCCCGATGTCCGGGAACATGAGCCCGAAGAGTACGGGGAACAAGATCGCGGTAGTGAGCGTAGGATCGATATCGCGATACGATGGCAGGCTGTACATGCGAATGATCGATTCAAAGGGCTTGACCAGCTTGTGATTCTTCAAGAGCGAGGGCACACGCACGTCCTCACGCTTCGGCTCTCGCACTTCGATCACGCAGAGGCCGCCCACCTCCTCGCTGATCCCCCGAATGACGGTATCTACCGCATCCTTCGGCGTCCAGCCCTCAATCACCCGCACACGCTCGCTCGCACCGAAGAGGATCTTCAGCTTCGCCTTGCTCTCCTCGATCTGGACGAGCTCACGCATCATCCGCAGGTCCGGGAGTCGTGTTCTCTGAATCTCCGCCAGTGCCTGCTCTTTCTCCGCGAGCTCAGCTTCAAGCCGCTTGATACTATCCTCGACCGCGGCAATGGCGTCCTTAACGCTCGTGGGGAGTTCCCGCAGGGGGAGCTGGTAGGGCTCGAAATCCGCCATGCGCAACGCCCGCTCCGCCTCTGCCTTATCTCGCTTCAAGGCGGCGAGCACGGTGAACACGAACGAGGTGCCTCCCGCCTCACCTTCTTCTGCGAGCGGCTTCGAGATTACCAGGTGGTTCATGCCGATGGCCGTATCGAGCGCCGCGCGCAACTCCTCCAGATTCCGGGCCGGCACTCTGCCCACGTGCACCGTTGTGAATTCCTGCTCGCCGACGAAGTCCAGATCAAGGCCAACCTCCTCGAGGTGCTTTAAGGCCCGGAGGAGCCGCTTGGGTTGCGCTACCGCCTCGCGTAACTTCACCATCTCGCCGGTGGTGGCCGCGACGGTCTTTTCCAGGCCCTGAAACTCCGTTTCGATTCCGGCCAATGAGACCGATTCGGGCACCGCCAGTGTGGCTCTGCCCTCGACCGGCTGCGCTCCTTCGCGCTCGTCACCCGCGGCTGGCGGCTTGAGCGAAGCGATCAGGTTATCCATCCGCGTTAAGAGCTCCGAGGCCTTAATCGCGGTTTCTTCAGCTTTCGAAGGCTCAATGAGCCCTTCCCACTCATCTAAAAATTCCGTGATATCCGTCACGTGTAGATTACCCAGGGCATCGAATCGCTTGATGATAGGATCAACATCCTTATCGAGCGCGACAATCCGTAGCTCCCGCATCTCCGCAGGCCGCAGCATCTTCTTGTTTGTACCTCGCCCTTTGCACGTACGTAGGTAGCCCTCAGCACCTATATACCAACGAGGGATTTGCTTTTTAAACCTTTTGCTTTTCCGCTCCGAGGCGCGTGTGAAACTTTTTATTCGCCCGCCGGCATGGTATCGTATCAGCAAACGGCAGCAAGAGAAGGAGTGAAAAATGGGGGAAAGGAAGTATTTCAGCGATTTGAAGCGCGAAGTGATCGACGCGGGTACCTGCACCCTCTGCGGCGGGTGCGTGGCCACGTGCAGGCTGCTCGACCTCGGGTTTCTCAGTATGGACGTTCCTGAAGGTCGCCCTGTGAAGGGTGAGTCGGCAGAGCAGCTTTCAGCGACCTGCAGCTCGTGCTTTTCGCCTGTCGGCCGGCCTGAACTGCGCGCGGGGCTACAGTGCGCGATCGATTGCGGCTACTGCTATGCTCAATGTCCACAGGTAGTGAAGCCGGTGGCACGAGAAGGGCTGGACGAGCTCTACGAGGTGAGAAGTAAGGACGAGGAACTCCGGAAGGCGTGCAATAATGGTGGTGCTGCGCTCGCACTGCTCGCTTCCGCACTTGCGGACGCAGTCGTGGAGGGCTGCATCATGGTGAATAGCGGCGGTGCGGTGCCTGAAGTGCGTGTGGCAATGAGCAAGGCCCAGTTGATCGAGAACGCGGGCGGCAGGTATGGATCCGCGCCGGTACTGACCGGTGTTGCGGATGCGATTCTGAAGTACGGCCTCTGGAGCGTGGCGCTGGTAGGCGCGCCGTGCCAGCTGGAGGCGTATGAGCAGATGCTCGCGGTCGGTCGAGGCACGCACAACGCCCATAATTTCGCCTCCGCGGTGCGCTTGCGGCTCGGTATCTTCTGTGAGGGTGTGTATTCGCTTGATGCGATCAAGGAGCACCTTGAACGCGAGCGAGGAATACCCCGTGATGCCATCACTCGGTTGGCGCTGAAGGATGATGGTCTCCACGTCTATGCGGGTGATGATGAGCTCCTCCACGCCGGGCCTGAGGAACTCGAGGCGTTCAAGCGGGGGTGCTGCAAACTCTGCGAGGATTTCGTCGGCCGGTTTGCGGATATCAGCGTTGGGCATTTCGGCTCGCCGGCGGGCGCGTCAACGGTGATCATCCATACTGATTTCGGGAAGGAGGTCTTCGACCGTGCCCTGGAATGGGGCTTTCTAGAGGCGAAGCCGCTGGACAAGTCGGGCGTGGAACTGATACAGCGGCGGCAGCAGGAGAAGAAAGCCGCGGGCAAGGCAGAGCAGAAGCGGAGGAAGAAGGTCGCAAAGAAGTAACGAACCAGTAACGTAGAGCGTATACGCGGAGCAGATTCTCTGCTTCATCCGGGGTGAAGGGTTTACCCCTCAACGCTCTTTCAGTGGCGGTTCAATCTTCCTGGATCGTTCGGGCTTCTCTTCGACGCAGCTAGCACTTATAAGCGACAAATCTCTAGTGTGAGACGAGTACATGGAAATCAGCGACCTGTTGCATATCGCCTCGGAGATACGCGTCGCAGTCCAAACGTACCTTGCTGAGACGCCAGACCACGGCACGGTTTTGAAGATCCGGGAGCGAGACGTCACGAGAAAGATCGACCTGTTCGCCGAACGTGCCTTAGAGAACGCCTTGCTGAGTCGAGGGCTCTGTGCGCGGATCATCTCTGAGGAACTGGGGGATCACATATACCCGGAGGGCGGAGAACCGAGGTTCACACTCATCTTTGACCCTATTGATGGCTCGACCAACGCGGCACTCGGCATTCCACTCTTCTGCACCTCCCTTGCCTATGCACCAACGGTGGATCACGTCACGTTCAGCGAGATCACGGCGAGCGTGGTGGCGACCATTTACGGGAAGACCTATTACGCGGTAAAGAACGGCCACGCCTGGGTCGACGGGACACGACTACCCGCCGCGATGACCGGTAAGACGAAACGCGTCTTCTCGATCTATACGTATGGCGCTGATTCGATCCCCGAGGCAGTGCTGAGCTTCCAGAAGGGTGCTAAGGATATGGTGATTCGCGTGCTGGGCAGCATCGCACTGGAGCTCTGCCTCGTTGCTGAAGGTGCGCTCGATGCGGTGGTGGATGTGCGCGACCTGATCAACGGCTATGACATCGCGGGCGCCGTCTTGATCCTGCAGGAAGCCGGTGGTGTTCTTACTGATCTGCAGGGTGAGGAGTTTGGAACCGAGGTAGGTACTGCGCATAACCTCTCGCTTATCGCGGCCTTGGAACCCGCGATGCATGCCCGGATGCAGGCACTCGTCAACTCACGGTAGGTGGCCGAGCGATCTTACGATTTGTAACGCATCGCCATCATCGTGCCTCCTTCGGGTTCAAACCTTTTTCAGGGAAACTGCACATATCTTAGCAGCCCCGTGCAGAACGACGTTCAACGAGACCAGGAAGCCCGGGAGGAGACTACGAGATGCGAATCGCGATCGTGAAGAAGGACCGGTGTCAGCCGAAAAAGTGCGTCTACGAATGCATAAAGTACTGTCCGATGGTGCGCACGGGCACGGAGACGGTGATCGTGGGCGAGGACAGCAAGCCGATCATCTCGGAGGAGTTATGTGAAGGCTGCGGGATTTGCATCAAGAAATGCCCGTTCGCTGCGATCTCGATCATCGGCCTACCGGAGGAGCTGGTGGGCAAAGAGGCGCACCGGTACGGTGAAAATGGGTTTGTGCTCTATGGCATGCCGATCCCAAAGGCGGGGAAGATAACGGGCTTGCTGGGCCAGAACGGCATAGGGAAGAGCACGGCGATCAAGATCCTTTCCGGCTTGCAGGTGCCGAATCTGGGCAAGATCGGCACGGAAGTGGCGTGGGACGAGATCATCAAGCGCTATGCGGGCTCAGAATTGCAGAATTACTTTGATAAGCTCTCCAAAGGGAAAGTAAAGGTGGCGTATAAGCCGCAGTATGTGGATGCGATCCCGAACTACTTCAGCGGCACGGTTGCCGAATTGCTGGACCGCACGGACGAGACGGGCGAGTCGAAGCACCTGGTGAAGGCGTTTGAGCTCGAAGAAGCGCTGAAGATGGACATAAAGGCGCTGAGCGGTGGCGAGCTGCAGCGGGTCGCGGTCATCGCCTGCCTGATCCGTGCCGCGGACTTTTACTTCCTCGACGAAGTGACCCCATATCTCGATATTTATCAGCGTGTCAAGGTGGCCAAGGGCATCCGAACCCTGTTAGAGGCGAAGGCGGTGGTGGTCGTGGAGCACGATCTCGCCATTCTGGACATGCTCGCGGATTACGTCCATCTGCTGTATGGCGCGCCGGGCGAGTACGGGGTGGTCACGCTGCCAAAGAGCACGAGTCGCGGGATCAACGAGTATCTGAGTGGTTTCCTGCAGGCGGAGAACGTACGGATCAGGGATAAGCCGATTGAATTCACGGCGCATCCGCCGCGCGAGCAACTGGAAGAGCGGAACGTGTTCATCGCGTATGAGGGCTTCGAGAAGCGGTACGGCGAGGGCGGATTTACGCTCGTCGCGCAACCGGGCAGCATCGGTGAGGGCGAGGTGTTGGGTGGCGTTGGGCGTAACGCGATCGGTAAAAGCACGTTCGTGAAGATCCTGGTGGGTGAGCTCGAGCCAACGGAGGGCAGCATCGCCTTTGAGCTCACCGTCTCGTACAAGCCGCAGTATCTCAAGGCCGAGGTGGATCTGCAGGTGCGTGACTTCCTCGCGGGGCTCAAAGAGGGCGGGCCTTCGGAGGCAGATAGCCTCGAGGTGCTCCGGCCACTGGGTATCCCCGAGCTCGAGGAGAAGAACATGAATGAGCTCAGCGGCGGTGAATTGCAGAGCGTGGCGATTGCGGCCTGTCTCTGTCGGGACGCATCGTTCTACGTGCTGGACGAGCCGTCAGCGCACCTCGATGTGGAGCAGAAGGTACGGCTGATCAAGACCCTGCGCCGGTATGCGGAACGGCGCGAGGTCTCCACGCTCATCATTGATCACGATATCTATCTCATTGACATGCTGAGTGACCGGTTAATGGTCTTCGAGGGTGTGCCAGGCGTCCGCGGCGAGATAAAGGGCGTCTTTGATATGCGTGCAGGCATGAACCTGTTCTTGAAGGAGCTCGGCGTTACCTTCAGACGAGACGAAAGCACGCTCCGGCCGCGGATCAACAAGCTCGGGTCGACGAAGGACCGGGAGCAGAAGGCGAAGCGGCAGTATTATTATGTATGAGCTTCATGGTCGAGGTTACGTAAAATTTCAACCGAATCGATGAGCGAATCGAGGTCTTCCTTTGTAACCATCCTCTTCTCTATTCGCTTTATCGCGTTATATAGGTCCTGAATGGTGACGGTTTCGGGCATAT
>CAYYNW010000009.1:16863-22878 GCA_964473145.1 uncultured Halobacteria archaeon | reverse complement strand
AGCGCCTCCAAGCACGCATCCACAAACGCCCGGAACGGCGGTGAAGGTTTGTTCGGCCTCGATTTGAACTCCGGGTGGAACTGCGTGGCGAAGAAGAAGGGATGCCCCTCCAGCTCCACGATCTCCATCCGCATCCCGCTCCGGTCCGTCCCTGAGAAGACCAGGCCGTCGCGCTCCAGCTGCTCAATGTACCGGGGGTTCACCTCGTAGCGGTGCCGGTGTCGTTCGATGATCTTCCGTCTCCCATAGACCCGTTCGGCTAACGTGTCCTTACGAATGAAGACCTCGTAATCGCCCAGCCGCATTGTCCCGCCCAGCTCCTCAACTCCCTGCTGCTCCTCCAGCAGGTCGATGACCGGCTGCGGGGTCTGACAGTGCTCCGTGCTGTGTGCGTCCGGCAGGTTTGCAAGATGCCGTGCGGCCTCGATCACCGCGAGCTGGAACCCGAAGCAGAGCCCTAAAAAAGGGAGCCGCTGCTCGCGTGCGTATTCAATAGCTCGTATCTTCCCCTCCACGCCGCGTGCGCCGAACCCGCCGGGCACGAGAATGCCCTGCACGTGCTCGAAGAACGGCGTGAGCTCCGCAGCAGCCTCGAGCTCCTCCGCTTCGATCCAGTTCAAGGCCACGGTGCAGCCCGCCACGGCCGCTGCGTGCGCGATCGCCTCCTTGATGCTCAGATATGAATCTTCCAGCTCCGCGTACTTGCCCACGATCGCGATGGTCACGCATGGCCCGTGCGCTGCTGCTTTCCGCTGCGTTACCATCCGCTCCCAGTCGTGGCTCTCGGTAAGCGGATCGAGCTGCAGCTTGGTCATGATGTACTCCGCAATGCCCTCCTGTTCGAGCAAGAGCGGCACCGCGTAGATGTCCTCGGCGTCCGGTGCGCTGATCACCGCCTCCTTCTTCACATTACAGAACATGCCGATCTTCTGCTTCACGTCATCCTTCAGCGGCACTTTGCACCGGCAGACGATGATATCGGGCTGCAGTCCTAATTCGCGGAGCGCCTTCACGGAATGCTGCGTCGGCTTCGTCTTCTGCTCGTTCAGTGCGGTAACCGGCACCAGCGTGACGTGAACAAAGAGGAAATCATGCTCATTCTCCTCGCCGTGCAGCTGCCTGACCGCCTCCAGGAAGGGCATGCTCTCGATATCGCCGACCGTGCCGCCGATCTCCACCAGGCAGATGTCTGCACCGCTCGCAGCCGCCACAGCGCGTATCCGCGCCTTGATCTCATTCGTAATGTGCGGGATGATCTGCACCGTCTGGCCGAGATACTCGCCCTTCCTTTCACGTTCGATCACCGCGGCATAGACCACGCCGGTCGTGATATTATGCTCGCGGCCCAGCTGGACGTCCATGAACCGTTCATAGTGACCGAGATCGAGATCAACTTCCGTGCCATCGCCGAGCACGTAGACCTCGCCGTGCTGATAGGGATTCATCGTCCCCGCGTCGATATTGATGTACGGGTCGATCTTGATGGGCACGATGGAATAGCCCCGGTTCTTTAAGAGCCGGCCGATAGAGGCCATGGTGATCCCCTTCCCCAGACCACTCATCACGCCGCCGGTCACCACGATATACTTCATCGCACGAGCACTCCTCCCGGTGCGGAGGAACCTTTCCTTTACTAATTAATCTCCCTTCCACTCCCCCGTTGATAAACCTTTCTCTGGGGGTCGTGAAGCGGGCTACAGATTGTAAATCACGATAAACAGGAAGAGCAGAGAGGCGATCAACGCGTTCACGAAAAGCAGCGCGGGTGATGACTGGCTGAAGAGCCGCATCACTATGAGGAGCACGGCAAAGAGGATCACGGCGCAGGCCGAAGTTGCCAGGTGCGCAAGTAACTCACGTTCGTCAGGCGAGCGCACGATGTCCTTCTTCTCCGTGCGCTCCTGCGCTTCCTGCTCCTCTTCTTCCTTCACGCCCGCCTCCTTGACCGCCTCTTTCTCCTTCGGCTCCACGATCTCCACGGCGAAGCCGCGTTTCGACGCGCCGTAGCCCGAGCTGACGTAAATCTCGCCAATGCTGAAGGTATCGACGGCACCTGCGTAGGTCTTGGGGAGTCGAACGATCGCAGCTACCTTCTCACTCTCGATGACGTAGACCTTGTCCTTCATGATCATCACCTTGTCCCGCATCTCCTTGCCCAGCGAGAAATGCACGTGCGTCGGCTCGCCGTGA
The DNA here is from genome assembly GCA_964473145.1 of uncultured Halobacteria archaeon. Taxonomy (GTDB): domain Archaea; phylum Halobacteriota; class Syntropharchaeia; order Alkanophagales; family Methanospirareceae; genus JACGMN01. Next base: position 20,688 of record CAYYNW010000009.1, on the reverse strand, counting down.
TTGATCACCAGCAGCTCAAAGCTCGTCTCCTCACCGGGTTTGAGCGGGATCTTCAGTACCTCATACTCGAATTCGAGCGAATTCAAGCTCTTTCTGCTCAGGTAGATACGCTGCTGGATGCGCTCCTTCTCTTTATCGCTCATCTATCTCTCAGGTTCGGCGGTAAGAGATTGGGAATGCCATCCTCGATCGGATAGCGCTCGTTACAGTGGCCGCAATACAAACTGCCGCTCACGACTTCGCCTTTCGCATCTTCCGCATCAATCCGTAACTCCAAATCGCCCTTGCACAGGGGACAGGCGAGTATATCCATCAGCTCTTTCTTCATTGCCGCTCGTATCCCACTCCTTTTTAAAGGCTACTGGATGTTAAATGTAACGGTTCCCACGGGGTAGGGAAGTCGAGCGGGGAGTATGAGAAAGCGAGTGGTGGTGCCCTCGGGTCGGCTTGAGATTATCGGCGTCGTCGGGCTCCCGGAGATTACCGAAGGTGACGATCTGACGCGGTTATTCCTCGATGCGCTGCAAACCCAGAATCAGGAACTCGAGGATGGCGATGCGATTATCTTCACCTCGAAGATCATCTCGAAGAGCGATGGCCGGGTCATTGACCTTCGCACTGTCCCGGTGAGCGCCGAAGCGGCTCGCATAGCTGAGCAGATCGAGAAAGATCCTCGCGTCGTCCAGCTCGTTCTTAACGAATCGAACGCCGTCGTGCGATTAACGCGCAATCACGTGATCGTCGAGACGAAGCACGGGTTTGTCTGCGCCAACGCAGGCGTGGACGAGTCGAATGTGGCGCATGAGAAGGCGGTCTTACTGCCCCTGGATCCGCAGAAGAGCGCGCACCAGCTCCGCCGGGAGATCGAAGCGGAGACCGGCAAGGTGATCGCCGTCCTCGTGGCTGATTCCTTCGGTCGCGCGTTCCGTGATGGCGTAACGGGCGTCTGCATCGGCGTCTCGGGCATTCCCGCGCTCCTCGATCGCCGGGGCGAAGAGGATCGCTTCGGCAAGATCGCACGGATCACGAAGGAAGCGGTCGCCGATGAGATCTGCGCTGCGGCGAACCTCGTGATGGGCGAATTCCAGGAGGGCGTGCCTGTCGCTATCGTCCGCGGATTACAGCTGGAGTGCTGCGAAAGTGACATTAGAGACCTCCTCTTCGATCGCGAGGAGGATCTCTTCCGCTAACTCGCGTTTCAAACCTTTTTCTGCCCTGAGCGTAAAGCAGAGGTTGAAGATGGCCAAGAAATTAACGGCGCTGGATGTGAACAAGTGTATTGGGTGTATGGAATGCATGTTCGCCTGCTCGAGACGGGTAGGCCGGGGAGGGGTTGACAAATCGGCGATCAGCGTGCGGTCCGTCGGAGGCGTGGAACGGGGCTTTGTGATCGTCGTCTGCCGGGCCTGTCAGCAGCCACCCTGCGCGAAGGTCTGTCCAACGGACGCCTTAACCGAGCGGGAAGGTGGCGGCGTGATTTTGAACGATGAGGCGTGTATCGGCTGCGGATTTTGCGCGGACGCCTGCATCCTGGGCGCTATCTTCTGGGATAGCGAGCGAAATAAGCCGATTGTGTGTAAATACTGTGGCTACTGCGCTAACTACTGCGTCCACGACGCGATTGGGCTGGTGGAGCTCAAAGCGGAGGCTTGAGAGGTGAAGAACGAAGGATGAAGATGCGCGATACGTATGACGTGCTGCATATCGATATAACGAAGAAGGATATCAGGGTAGAAGATCGAACTGACCTGTTTGAGACGTACCTGGGCGGCGCGGGCGTAGCAATCAAGCTTCTGGCAGAAGAATGCCCGCCGGGCACCGATCCGTTGAGTCCCGCGAATCCGATCATATTCGCCGTGGGGCCGCTCTCCGCGTTATACCCCTCGGCTTCCAAGACGGTCGCTATGTTCAAATCGCCCTTGACCAGCAACCTCGGCGAGAGCCACTGCGGCGGCAGAAGCGCGACCGCGATTAAGCTCGCCGGTTATGGCGCCATCGTCATCAAAGGCGCCAGCGAGCTCCCGATCTACCTCGCTATCCACGGCGATGATGTGAACTTCCGTGATGCCTCCTCGATCTGGGGTGTGGAGGCGCATACCGTGGGTCGGATTTTGCGCGAAGTCGAACCGGGCTCGGGCGTGCGGTCGATCATCCGCATCGGCCGTGCAGGTGAGCGCCTGGTCCGCTATTCCTGTGCGGTCTGCGAGACGTACCGGCATTTCGGTCGGCTCGGCCTTGGTGCCGTGATGGGCTCGAAGAAGCTCAAGGCGCTGGTGATCTCCGCGAACAAGAGTGTCGAGATACCCCAGGAGAAGCAACAGGAGTACAAAGCGGTCTACGACGAGCTCCAGAAGGTGGTGGTGAAGACCGATGCAATGGAGAAGTATCACGATCTGGGCACCGCGGGTAAGCTCTACGATCTCAACAAGATCGGCGGGATGGCGTATAAGAATTTAACGGCCGCGAGTGCGCCCGAGGAGATCGCACGGGAGTTATCGGGCGAGAACTTCGCGGAGAAACTGCTCGCGCGGCGCATTTCATGCGCGCACTGCCCCGTCGGCTGTGTCCATCTTGCTTCACTCAGAGAGATGTACGAGCCAGGTTACTATTTCAAGACCTCGATCATCTCCTATGACAATGAGCCCATCTGGGCAACCGGCTTTATGCTCGGGATGAAGAGCGCGGAGGATAGTCTGCGCTTGATCGATCTCATCGACCGAGAAGGCATGGATGTGATGAGCACCGGGGTCATTCTGGCGTGGGCGACGGAGGCCCTCGAGCGAGGCATCATCACCACCACGCAGACCGATGGCCTCCAGTTCGCATGGGGCGAGGTGCAGACCTACCTCGAAGCGGTGAAGAAGATTGTGGAGATGCCAACTGACTTTTACCGTGAACTCGCGCAGGGTGTGGAGCATGCCGCGCAGGTCTACGGCGGATTGGATTATGCGCTCGCGTTCGGCGGCAATGAGATGCCCGAATACCATACGGGAATCGCGTGCTACCTCAACAACCTCACGGGCGCGCGGCACAGCCATCTGGATTCCGCAGGCTACGACCTCGACCAGAAGCTGATCGGGAAACCGGTGAACCTCGAGGAGGTGGTCGAGCAGCTCGTGAAGGAGGAAGAATGGCGCCAGGTGCTCTCCAGCCTCGTCGTCTGCTTCTTCGCGCGAAAAGTGTACACGCCAGCAGCCGTTACCCGCGCGCTCGACGCTCTCGGACTCGAGGGCTGGACGGGTGAGCGCTTAAACGCGCTGGGACGAGCAGTCCATCGAGCGAAGATGGATTTCAAGTTCAGAGAAGGGTTCGATCTCGCCACGCTGCGCATACCGAAGCGGATCCTCGAAGTGCCCACGCCGCACGGCCTGCTCAAAGAGGAGGACCTTCGGGCTGCGCTCGAGATCTACAGGTCCAAGATCGGTCGCTGAGCAGAGAAGCTGGAAGCTTAACTCGCTCGTGGGATAAAGCAGAAAAGCGCACGCACGAGGACCCGGCTGCAGTCCACCGAGGTGCGTGCACTGCTCACTTCGCAGCCGCATCAGAAGAGCTGGACTGCTCACCCGCCTGGGTCTGGTACGTATTGGCGAACCAGACGGTCCGCTGCGGGAAGGGGATCTCGATCCCTTCGGCTTCCAATGCCATCTTGATCTTCCACAATAGCTCTTTCTTCACGTTGTACCACTCACTCGACGGCGCCCAGAACCGCACGCTGATATTGACCGCGTTATCGCCGAGGGTATCGACGAAGAGGTCAGGTGAAGGATTCTTCAGCGTGAGCGGATGCGCTTCAAGGAGTTCTTTGATGATGCCGATGGCCTTATC
>CAYYNW010000009.1:4837-16763 GCA_964473145.1 uncultured Halobacteria archaeon | reverse complement strand
TCAGCGTGAGCGGATGCGCTTCAAGGAGTTCTTTGATGATGCCGATGGCCTTATCTGCATCATCGCTGTACCGGATACCGACGAGATACTCGACCCGCCGGGCAACATAGGCCACGTAGTTCGTGATCTCCGTCGTAAAGACCCTTTCGTTCGGTATTCGCACGTACAAGCCATCGAACGTTCTCAGGGTGGTCGAGATGATGCTGATATCCTCGACCACACCCGCTGTTCCGGCGATGTTCACCGCCTGCCCGAGCTTCATGGGCCGCTCAACAATCAGGAAAAGGCCCGCAACGAGGTTGCCCACCACGCTCTGACTCGCGATACCGAGCACAATGCCCACAACCCCCCCGGCAACGAGCAAACTGGAGAGCTGTACCCCGTGGATCTGGAGCACGGGAAGAACAGCCAGCAGAATGATGCTGTAGTAGACCACTTTGAGGAGGATATCCAGATGATCCTTGCTCAGCCGCTCCTTGAGCGAGCGCCGGAGATGGATCGTGAGTGCCTTCGCGATGATGATGGCGAAGATAAAGATTACGGCCACCTTGATGAGATCGAGGATCGTGACGTTTCCGTAAAGCACCGTCTCAAACGTCATAGTCCCGCCTCCATCACGAATTTCATCGGGACTACCGGGAGCTTTCGCGCCGGGTAGAGCTCCAATGACTTCGTCATACCAGGTACCAGGGGCGCGTCCAGGAACTCAGTCTCCGCGAGCCGTCGCGGCATGATCTTCATGCTCGCACGCATGGAGACCAGCGAATCACTATAGTAGATCTTCATCCCGTACGCATTGAAGACTGCTCTCGTCACTTCGACCCAATCAGTGGTGCTGTTGATGAGCGTAAGCTCCATCACGCCTTCGTGCAGGGGGTTGACAGGTGGAGGTGCGGAGGAGATGTGGCTCGGCCAGTATTTGCAGATCACCCCGGTTCTTGGATCGCCATAGAGGGTGAACTTCTGCACGGCGAGGGTCAAGACATCGAGTATTTCATGGCCACTGCCCTCGCCGATCACAAAGACGCCGATCTCAACAGGAAAGGTAACGAAGATCGTGCGGGTCGCACCCGGCTCAACCAGGAGGTTCCGCTCGAACTCGATGAGCAGGCTTGAGGTCAGCTCTTTGGGTTTGTGGAGCGGTTCAACCGGGTTGATGAGGACTTGCTCTGCACGCGCGAGGAGCACCTTCTCCAGCTCGCCCGTGGGTGAGACCGCCCGATAGAGCACGTTCTCACCTTCCTGCTCGAGGGAGAGCGTGATGCCTTCCTGCTCGAGGCGCAGCGGAATAGCATGATAGCCGTACATGAATCGTCCAATCCGTTCCTTCTCTTAACTTTAGGCGGTGGGCATAAAAAAACCTTGATTGGGCGGAAAGAGCACTCGCGTACGTGAATCCGCCGTCTCCTGCCGCGAGGCTCGGGCTCATCACCACCGCTGCGCGGATATGAATGAGCGGAATTCCGGCAAGCTTAAAAACGGCGGTGACCTACGTAAGCTAAAGTGGCGCGAGATGAGAAGGTCGCACCGCAGCACCGAATCTGGTTCGCACGATAGGAATGGGATCGAACTTCAAAAGATGGTAAACGCAGCTCCAGAAGCGCCAGAAGGGCCCATCGGATTTGAGACCGAGCGGACGCGTATCCAGGAAGCGCTCGACGCGTTTGAAGCGGGTCAGAGGACAGCGATCGCCCTCATCGCCGAGCCGTTCGCTGGCAGGACGACGTTGCTCAGGGCGATTGAAGCTATGACCTCGCAGGAGATTACCAAACTCTCACTTTCTAAGCCCGTCACTGATAAGGACGCGTTCGCACTGCCCGCCGAGCCGGCCCAGATCGTATTGATCGATACCTGCCATTTCCTCTACCTGCGCACCATCGGCGGCTTTCGCTTCTTACAAGAGTTCCTGGAGTCCGCCCATGACCTCCGCTATGAATTCGAGTTCAGGTCCGAGGTAACGCGGCATGCCTGGCAGGAGCTGACGAAGCGGGGTGTGAAAGCGCCGGCGGTGCCGGTGATGGGCGAGCGGTTTGCAGGGAAGGAGGCTGCGTGAGGTGGAACGAAGAGCGAAGAAGGCGAGGAGGATCATGGTACTGCTCATTCTCTGCACCCTCCTCAGCATCTCGGCAGCCCTGCTGAGCACCGCATCGAGTAGCGCTGACAATGAACAGGCACAAAATCAGTGGGCTGGAACGTGCGAAGGCGCGCAGTTCCCCCTCATGATGCCGGATCGCGCGACCCGGTTGGAATGGATTGATCTTTATACCCGCGCCCCCAGTGCTTCGCTCGACCCGGTAATTACGAGAAGGCTCAGGGACTCGCCCGGGATGCACTTCGACCTGCTCGGGCACCTCGAGTACGTGCCGGCCGAGCGAAGACAGGGCACGTGCGGCAATTGCTGGGTCTGGACCGGCACGGGGATTCTGGAAGTCGCTCTGAGCGTCCAGGAAGGGCTAAAAGAGCGGCTCGCCGTTCAATATTTTGCCTCCTGCTTTCACGGTGGTGTGGGTGAGGACTGGGCATGCTGCGGCGGCTGGCTCGACTGGTTCGCAACTTTTTACCGGGTCACCGGCTTCGCGGTTCCATGGTCGAACCTCAACGCGTCGTGGCAGGACGGCGCGCAGCGGTGTGAAAATTTCAGCACCAGCGTGCCGTGCGGCAGCATCGCAACTACGTGCCGCTATCCCATTACCGAGTGCGCGGTCACGCGGATCACGACCCACGGCGTGGGCAAGGACGCGGCCATCGCGAATATCAAGAACGTGCTCCACCAGGAAAAGGCCGTCTGGTTCGCCTTCTTCCTCCCGAATGCTACGGATATCGAGCATTTCCGTGACTTCTGGCGGAACGAGTCGGAGCAAACGATCTGGGATCCTGATTATCTCTGCGGCCATACGTGGGTCGAAGCAGAAGGCGCGGGCCACGCCGTGCTCTGCCTCGGCTATAACGATACTGATCCCCAGCACGCTTACTGGATCATGCTGAACAGCTGGGGGACGACCGAAGGTCGCCCGAACGGGCTCTTCTACATGGATATGGCTATGAACTACGATTGCTTCTATATCGACGAGAACCTCGACGTCTACAATTTCTACTGGGAGACGCTGAACGTCACGTTCGAGATACCGGACGGCTTCGACACGGGGCGGGGATCGTATCCCAGCATCCCCGGCACGCATAACGGCACCATCACGCCCTTCCGCAACCTCAGCGTGAGCACGCTTTACACCTATCCCTGCCCGGGAACCGGCGGGCACACGGAATACCTCAAGATCTGGAAGGGGACGGAACCACTAGTGGACGCGCATTGGAAGGGCTATACCGGCGATTGGCAGACGTTAGAGTTCGACGATCCAATTGTGCTTATCCGAAATGAGACCTATAATTACACGATCGCCACCGGCTCGTATCCACAGCTGATCTGGGGACCAGAGCATACCGTAACGGGGGTAGGAATGATCACCTGCACCGAGTTCAGGGACGCGAACGTGGAGACGGCTACCCCATGGATTCCCGCGATCAGGCTGGAGTGAGGGCACCGCTCTTGAACGTCAGGAATAAATGGAGAGCTCGATGACCCGGGGCTTGCCATGCTCCCCGCGCTCGATCTAGCGAATCATGCAGCCAGGCGGAACGCTACGGGAAGATCGGGGTATCAGCGTGCCCTCCGTTTTTTCTTGTCGTGCTCGTCGTGAATCTCACCGAAGATCTCCTCAATCAAGTCCTCCAAGGTGACCACGCCGATGATCCTCCCGTCTTTAGCCTCAATGGCCGCCATATGCATCTTCTCACGCTGCAGCACCCGTAAAACATCGTCGACCTTCATGGTGGCGGGGAGTCGCACGATCTCCCGCATCAACTCCTTTATCGGCGTGATCCTCTCCTTTAAGAGCGTGTCCTTGACGTGAACCATCCCGATGATCTGCTCCTCACGTCCACAGTAGACGGGGAATCGTGAGAAGCCGGTTTCTGCAGATCGCTTGATCAGCTCTTGAACGATCGCCGTCTCCGGAAGACTGACGACATCCTTCAACGGCACGTAGACCTCGCCAACTCTGGTCTCGTCGAACTCAAAGATCTCACCCACCAGCTTCTGTTCATCTCGCTTGATCGTCCCCTCGTGAACGCCGAGCGCGATCAGCGCCTCCACCTCCTCTTCAGTCACGAGCGCCTTCGCCCGCTGCTCCTTCCCCAGCAGCTGCAGAACCGGCTTGAAGACGAGCGAGAAGAGCTTCGCGACCGGATAGAAGATGCCGCGCACCAGGTAGAGCGCCTTTGCCGCTCTGAAGGCGAAGGCTTCATTATGGATCCCGTAGGCCTTGGGGATCGCTTCTGCGAAGATGACGATGAGCAGCGTCATCACCGCGGTCGCGATACCCACGCCGAGTCCCCCGAAGAGATCGGCTGCGGTCGTGCCTGCGAGAATCGAGGCGGAGATATTCACCAGATTGTTGCCTATGACGATCGCACTCACCACCTCGTCGGGTCGCTCGAGCAGTCGCTCGAGTAGCAGAGCATTCTTCCGCCCGCTGAGCGCGTCTTCCCGCACTTTCACCGGCTCGATGGAGACGAATGCCATCTCCGCAGCGCTAAAGAAGGATGATAAGAGGATAAGGAGGACGATAAGGAAGAGGACTACAGGGATCGCAAAGAGCATGGTGCACCTATAGTACTACCTACTACGGCAGGGCAGATATTTCTTTTCCGCTGGGCGAAGTTTAATAACCGCGAGCCAGCTCTTTACACTCAGCTTCAGACCCAGCTCATGCGGGTGCTGGTGTAAGTAAGTGATACGACTATGGCCGAAGGAGAAGCGGAACGGACCTCGGATGCGGAACTGCGGGTAAACGAAAAAAAGGTTTTACTGGCTCTCGATAGTGAGAAAGGCAGAGTTTGGACTCCAAGGGCCTTAGCCGAGAAAACCGGTGTAAACGAAGATGCGGTGATGCAGGCAGCTTTTATGCTCGCAGAGAAGGGACTTTGTAAGATCAGAAGAACAAGAACGCTTTTCCAGCATTTAACGGAGGAAGGCAGAGAATATGCGGAAAAAGGCCTGCCAGAGCGTCGCGGGCTTGCTCTCTTACCATTACCCTTCCAAGAATTTAAAGAGGCTTTTACCAATGAGAAGAAAGCCAGCATATCTACCAATTGGCTGTTACAAAAGGGCTGGGCGCGCTTTGAGGAGAAAGATGGCGAAAAGATTTTAGCGCCAACTGGGAAAACCCTCTGGGAATATAATGCTGACGAAGAGTTTTTGCGCATCCTCCATGATGTCGAGGAACTGGAAGAAAGTCGTCTACTAAATCGAGTAAAGGAGAGCATCACGGGAATATCGGATAAATCGCTCAATCGTATTTTAGGCGAGTTGATTAAGAAAAGGAACTTGTTAGCATCAACCGTGCAAGTTGAGAGCACAATAACAATTACCGAAGCAGGCCACGAAGTCGTTTTCCCCGGTATCTCGATAAAGGAGAAAATAACCCAACTCACACCCGAGCTGTTAAGAACAGGCGACTGGATAAAGTACGATTTTGAGCAATATAACATAAATTTGCCCACAAAAGAAGAGTATCCGGCGAAGATCCACCCGTACCAGCGGATCCTGGATATGATGCGGCGCATCTTCACGGAGATGGGGTTCGCGGAGATCAAGGGCGATCTGATCCAGAGCGCGTTCTGGAACTTCGATGCGCTCTTCGTGCCTCAGGACCATCCAGCGCGCGAGATGCAGGATACCTTTTATCTCGGCCGGCGCAAGCCGCTCGAAGTGCCTGAGGAGATCGTCCAGAACGTGAAGGAAATGCATGAGCACGGCGGCGAGCTGAACTCGACCGGCTGGGGCGGCACGTGGCGCCGCGAGCTGAGCGAGGAGCTCCTGCTGAGGACGCACACGACTGCCGTAACCCTGTGGTACCTGGCCTCGCATCCCGAGCCGCCGGTGAAGGTCTTCTCTATTGACCGTGTGTATCGCCGTGAGACGATCGATCCGACCCATCTGCCGGAATTCGACCAGCTGGAGGGGATCGTGATGGATAAGGGCGTGAGCTTCAGCAACCTGCTCGGGCTGCTCGCGACCTTTTACCGCAAGATGGGCTTTCCGCGGATACGGTTCCGGCCCGGATATTTCCCCTACACGGAGCCCTCGGTCGAGGTGGAGGTGTATATGTCGGCGCACGGCTGGCTGGAGCTGGGCGGCGCGGGTGTCTTCCGCGAGGAGGTGACGCATCCGATCGGGGTGAAATATCCCGTCTTAGCGTGGGGCCTGGGCATTGGCCGGCTCGCCATGCTCAGCCTGGGCCTGACAGACATTCGCGATCTCTATCGCTCGGATATCGACTGGTTACGGAAAACGCGGATCGTGCGGTGAAGGATTCTCTCAAGTTTCTTTCGAGCGCGCTAAATACGTTAACACTTCGATTGCGAGCGGGCTCAGGTTCGTTTTTTTGAACATATGTTCGTTATTTCGAACCATAACTACCACATAGACCTCCTCTCTAATAAACCTAACGTAGATGCACACCTAGCCTCGATCTCACCTAACGGTTCGCGAGTGTGCCAAGATCCGATCCATGGCTATTTGGCTTAACTACTCAAAACGCAGCTGCAGGGCTAAGAACTGCGGGAAGGGCGCGGGCTTCTTCCGCTGCTCGCCTGGGGGCTTGGGATTGGACGGCTCGCCATGCTCAGCCTGGGCCTGACGGACATTCGCGATCTCTACAGTTCGGATATCGACTGGTTGAAAAAGACGCGGATCTTGCGGGAGATTCTGGTTCCAAGCACTAGACTAAAAAATCCGCTATGTACGCTTCAATCGGTAAAAATGAATCTATACATCTAATACGACACGCGCGTGCCACCGTTCGTTCTTCTTGACCTCCATCATGTTGTAGGTCACGGCTTTGATGATAATGCCTGCGTCGTGCCTCTCGGGATCGAATATACCGCCGCGGCACGTCCCCCGTATGCTGAACTCCGCGGGATCGACGGTGATCTCAAACTCGTTCATAACAAGCGAATCGGCCTCGAAGAGGAAGAGCAGCTCATCGAGCCAATCGAACATCAAACTGTAGAGATCCTCGGCTTTGACGTCCACCGCTCGTTCCTCGACCGGCTCGAAGGCTTGGACATCGGTCATGAAGCTCAACATAGCGATCGCAGCATTGGCGAAGAGCGCCTCTAACGTCGCGCCGTAGGCTTCGAAGCTGACATCCGAGGGATGCTCGATGTACCGGTAGTTGACTTCTGCTCGCTTCATTCGCTCTCTATGCTCGGCTAGCGGCCACGCGGCTAAGCTGCGAGTTCACGACCAATAGGTATAACTCTCTCTCGCGCATAAATCTGTGCAGTGATGGAAGAAGAACATTCAGAGGATGACCTGGATAAAATCCGGGACACCGTCTCTGCATGGGGCGTCGCGTTCTCTAAGAGCGCGTATTTTGAGGATCTGACCGAAGAGCAGAAACGAGAATCTGAATGTATCATTCTGTCCTTTACCGATTATATGTATACCCATCACGGATTGTCGCCTGAGGAATGGGACGATGAGGATGGTGAACTGGAGGAGTGTTGCTTAGATACCCTGCCACGAAAAATGACTGCTGACAAGTCCTACTTCAGGTCTATAGCTCCGGTTCTTTCCGCATTCTTTAGTTTTGTCAAGGAACAGGGACTGCTGAGAAACGCGGCAACACTTGCAACGAGAGTTAAAGAGCTTGATCGCGAAATAGTAAAGAACGCATGTAACCCCCAAAACTGGGGGCCCGCGAAATCGTTTGTCATGGCTGCGAAAGATGCTGGCGTTGATACCACCAATATAGCGGCACTGAACAAATTCTTGCCGTTTTATAATCTCCAACAACTTGCGAACACAAAAATTGCGGGGAATACTATAGCTAAACCTAAAACCAGAATAGGTAGAAACGATCCTTGCCCCTGCGGTAGCGGTAAGAAGTACAAGAAATGCTGCGGGCAATAAATAAGAGCGATATTATGCCCTTACCTGTCAACTTCATACTCTGAATATGCACAGCAGACTTTGGTGAACCTCTTCACGTTCGTCCTTCGCGCCGGTGTGGAACCTATGACTGCGGTCGCAGAGCGAGCGCTTCGGCAACGGGTGCGGCAGCGGAAGATCTGGGGCTGCTTCAGAACCGATGAAGGGGCCGAGGACGCCGATATCATGATGAGCACACTGGAGACGAGGAGAATGCAGTGAAAAGACCTCTTCGTGCGTTGCTGAGATTATGGCCATTGCAAGCTTATTCAGAAAGGGGAATAGGCATATAAGGTCGAATGATTCCGGATTTTTAGCCTTACAACAGGCATATAGCTTCACTACGCTCACTGAACTGCGCCTCCGGCAAGCTCTTTTTATGCGCAACTCGTGATACGTACTAGAACGTAACTCGTGAAGCGCGAGGATATGTGTCATGGCAGGAACGAACCGCGTGAATATTAAACCGGGAATGCGCGTAGCAATTGTGCTGAAAAAGGATCAACGCACCGGCAAGCTCACCGAAGGCGTGGTTAAAGAGATTCTCACCACGTCGCAGCATCATCCCCATGGAATCAAAGTCCGCCTTACCTCGGGCGAAATCGGCCGGGTCAAAGCACTTCGACCAGGGTAAACGACGAGCCGACTACGGGCGCCGGATACACCGGTGTCGAACGGTTCGGATCCGTAGTATTTATATGCCTGCTCGCTCTATTAGTCGAGTAAGAAATGACAGGCCTCTGGATGTTCGCCTCGGAGGGCGGAAGAGAGCGGGGATTGATTGCCCTGTTCATTCTTCACTCGCTCAGCCAACGGCCGAAATCCGGGTACGAGTTGCTCAAGGAGATCACGGTAAAGACTGAGGGCGTATGGGTGCCAAGCAAAGGCACACTCTATCCGATTCTGAAACAGTTAGAGGAGGAGGGGCTCATACGAGTGCGCGAAATAGCTCAGCGTTCGAAGCATATCTTCGAGCTCACACCGAACGGAGAGGCAACATTACGTACCATCAAGGAGCATAAGAAGGAATCGCGGGAGAAACATTTGCAGGTTAAAAATCTGCTTATCGAGATCTTTGGTGAAGAAAAAGTAACTATGAGAGAATTGCTTTTTGAACTACGAGCTGTGATCGATAACTTAGCACTGGACAAGAAAGATCAAGCAGTCACAATCCTCGAGCAATGCCTTGCTGATCTAAGGAGGATTACATAGATGCTTGCTATCGAAGTTACAAATCTGACCAAGAAATTTAACAGCTTTGTGGCGGTCGACAACGTTTCGTTCAGCATAGAGAGCGGCGAGATTTTTGGATTGCTCGGGCCTAACGGAGCGGGAAAGACAACTATCATCTCCATGCTCGCAACGTTATTACGGCCAACATCCGGTTCTGCGCGGGTCAATAACTTTGAGATCGCCAGCCAGGAAGATGCGGTGAGGAAATCGATTGGCATCGTCTTTCAGGATCAGAGCCTGGATGAGGAGCTGACGGCGTATGAGAACATGGACTTCCACGGCCGATTGTATCGTATTCCGAAGACAGTACGGCAGCAAAAGATCGCCGAACTGCTGCAGCTCGTTGAATTGGACGACCGACAGCACAGTCTGGTAAAGACCTTTTCCGGCGGGATGAGGCGGCGCCTGGAAATCGCCCGCGGGTTACTGCACGAGCCCACAGTCCTCTTCCTGGATGAGCCGACGCTTGGTCTGGACCCGCAGACGCGAAACCATCTCTGGGCATATATCGAGCACTTGAATAAGGAGAAAGGCATTACGATCATCCTCACCACGCACTATATGGACGAAGCAGACCGGCTCTGTGATCGCGTAGCGATCATTGATAAAGGGAAGATCATTGCACTGGATACGCCGGAGAAGCTGAAAGAAGAGATCAGCGGTGATCTCATCACCATCCAATCGCCCGAGCGAGAGAAGCTGTATGCGAAGCTCATCACGTTACCCTGGGTCAACCACGCAGAGCCCCATGATGGCTCAGTTACCATCAAGCTGGAACATGCGGAGCGGCACGTTGCTGAGCTTGCTCAGCTATCCGCGACGAACGGCATCAAGATAGAGTCCATCTCCATCCATAAGCCGACACTTGAAGATGTCTTTTTATCCTTCACCGGCCGGACGATACGGGAAGAGGAAATCGGTAGCAAAGAGCACATGCGGATGATGCATCGCATGTGGAGGCGATAAGATAAGCTACCATGGACATTGTGCACACCATCTGGTTACGGACTATGAAACGGTATGTGCGGTCGAAGAGCAGGATCATTGGCAGTCTGGGTATGCCCCTCTTCTTTTTGCTCGTACTCGGCTTCGGGCTCAATTCCGTGGTGCGGATTCCGGGGACGGGGCAGGGGTATATGGGCTTTATTGTGCCCGGTATCATCTCCATGAGTGTGCTCTTCACGTCCGTCTTTTCGGGTATCCAGATCATCTGGGACAAGCAGTTTGGCTTCCTGAAAGAGACGCTGGTGGCACCGGTCTCACGGATGGAGATCATGCTGGGTCAGACACTGGGCGGTGCCACGACTGCCTGTATCCAGGGATTTCTCATACTTGCCCTCTCCCTGCTCATGGGCCTGAACATTGCCAGTGTCTCTGGAGTTCTGATTGCCTCGGTCTTCATGGTGCTCATCGGGCTTTCCTTCACGGCGTTCGGCATCGCGATCGCCTCAAAGATGGAGGATATGCAGGGTTTCCAGCTGATCATGAATTTCGTTATCTTTCCGATATTCGGACTCTCGGGAGCACTCTTCCCGATCGATAGCCTTCCCTCGTGGGTGCGGTCTCTTACGCTGCTCGACCCGTTGACCTACGGTGTTGAGGGGATACGGTACGGGTTAGCGGGCACGTCGCAGCTAAATCCGTTTGTTGGCCTTCTTGTGCTGGCCAGTTTTACCGTGTTCATGGTGGTCGTAGGAGCTGTGCTATTCAGGAAGATTAATATTTAACTCACCTTACCCGGGTGGTTATGGAAAGGCGGAACTGTGAAAACAGCTTCTTTCAAGCTGCTTCGCTCTCTCAACCAAACGCGAATGGTTTTGAAAGATTATCGGGAAAAAGGAGGAAAAAGTAAAAACTGAGACCGCGGCGCGTTTACGTCCTTTCAAACGCAACCCAGGTTTCCGTTGTTGCCACATCCCTGCTTCCCTTAAGGAACTCTTTAACCACGTTCGGGTCTGTAGCTTCGTAAATCCATATCGCATCATACCTGCCCAGGGTGTGATAGACCTTCAGGAATTTCACACCTTTCGGTGGCGATTTCAGTAACTGGTCACCGAACTTTCTCGCTGCTTCGAGCTTCCCGGGGCTAATTTTCACGCATGTTATAAACAACATTTTTGTTTAATCACCTCCTCTCATCCTGGGTATTTGTAGAGCGCCCCTCCTCGGCGCTTTCATCGGGGGGATGAACGTGAAACGTTTGACCATCGAGTGAGCGCCAGATCGGACCAGATAATGTTCACCCCACTAAAACTATAGCGTGTCGCTATTCTTAAAGCTATCGAACGTGCGTGCACACGAATCGCGTGCCAATCGTTGGCGTAGGGGACAGGATTGGACGGCCGAGTACGTACGGTAAGGCTTTTAAAGCCTTGCGAAGGTATATCTAACGGTGAATGGCAATGCCGATATGTCCGTCTTGTAAGCAGAGAATCTCATTAAAGAACGTGAAGAGAGAAAACTAACCTATGACGATACAAGAAATAGGGTGTTGCGGTGCATATTGTAAAACGTGTCCTGCACTAATTGACAAAAGTTGTCGTGGTTGTAAATTAGGATATGAACGTGGAGAACGAGGTATT
This sequence comes from uncultured Halobacteria archaeon, assembly GCA_964473145.1. Taxonomy (GTDB): domain Archaea; phylum Halobacteriota; class Syntropharchaeia; order Alkanophagales; family Methanospirareceae; genus JACGMN01. The sequence goes on along the minus strand of CAYYNW010000009.1, from coordinate 4,955 downwards.
ACTAAAGCAAAATGTAAGATCAAAGTGTGCTGCTTCAAGGAACGGGGATATGGAACCTGTGCCGATTGTCCTGATTATCTTTACTGCGAGATATTGAACGGATTTTACAGCAAGAAGG
>CAYYNW010000009.1:2978-4737 GCA_964473145.1 uncultured Halobacteria archaeon | reverse complement strand
GATTGTCCTGATTATCTTTACTGCGAGATATTGAACGGATTTTACAGCAAGAAGGGATATAAATACCGGAAATATAGGCAGGCACTTGAGTTCATTCGCGAACATGGCTATGCGGCGTTTATCGAGATCGCGGATACCTGGACGGGCCCGTATGGTAAATTTGAATAGCATTCGTCGCTCGCCATCGGTATGCAGATCTCCGGCGTGTTCACGTACCTTCTCCTGAAGCCTTCCAGCAGCGGTCACACAAGACGATGTTCGCCTCGGGACGCCGCGGCTGAGGAGCGCATCGGTAAATGCCGCTTTGAGCCGCGGCCCGCTCGTTCGCACGTCCTTGCCGATGACCATCGTGAGCTTCTCCGGCGCCTTCTGCCGGTGCCGCCGCAGCAGCTCGACGAATGCCAACCCGGCTAAATAGCAAAATGCATCGGTGAGCTGTGAGTCAGCAATGCCCCGGATATCATTCGCACGATAGGTGGTTCTGTCGATGATCATGGCTTTAAGGTCATAATATTTTCGGGGGTTTTCAGAGATTAAGTTTGCTTCGCGTGGGCCGCGATTTTATCCACGCGTTATGAAGAGGTAAAAAGAGTAGCAGATTCTCTGGACAACCAATAGTGTGCTATTATGGCCAAATAGAAGGGATTATAATAAAAAATATAACAAGCCATATCACATAAAAAAAGCCTAATATACATAGATGTATTAAGAACTTCTTAAATTTTCTCATCCATCTACCCTCAGTTTGATTAATTATTTTATTAAACTGCTCAATATCCTCTAAAAAATCACCAAAAATAATACGAACACCAACGAAAGCAGCACCCCAAGTAATTATACCTATTATTACAGAATAACTGTCTGTGCTTGCAAGATCATATTTTACATCTAAGTATGCAAAACCACTACTAAAAAGAAACATTATCAGTACTGCTGTGCACACTGGGAACACCATCAGATAAATGACGGATGCTCTTTTATCTAACCATCTTTTCCTTTGATGATCATCTACTTCTATTGAGTAACCTTTAATCAAAATATACAAAAGGAGACAAAATACTAAAATGGCCACAATAGAAAACAATCCACAAATAAAGAAATACCTGAAAGAGTCGGACGGGGTTTGCAAATAAGTGTATGAGGCATACAAGATAGTCCCAAGTGCTGCAAGAAGAGTTACCGCAAACGAGAGACCTCCGGTTTCATTTTTAGCCGGTTCTTCTTCATTCATTTTCACTCTCTCACTACCCTACGGATACAAACTTATCCCAACAAATAAATCTTTTGATGGAGAAAATAAAGAAGACTCAAGATGCCACTCATCTTAGAAGACGTCCTCATTCGCACTCGTGCTGATGCTCTCCCGGCTGGCGCGAGCGGGTATTTCGTTCGCCTGCCCTCCTCGTTCCTCGCCCGGCTCGCCGATGGTGCGGAGCTCACGGGCGAGCTCACGCAGGGCGACACCGAGCAGGAGCTCACGCTAATACTCGAGAAGGGGTGTGGCATCGATTTCTTGCACATCGCTGCCTCGGACTGGGATGCCCGGTTTATCGAAGGCCGGGCCTCGATCCGCCTGCGAGAAGCTATCCAAGACGGTGTGAGGACGCCGCTCTTTCCGGGTAGAGCGGTGATCACCTCGCCCGCGCAGGCCTGTAACGTATCGGCTAAATGACGAGCCGCTTCGCCACGTCCACCAGATACTTGACCATGCAGGCGTGCTCAATCGAGCTGAGCACGACAAAGGCTTCATCAACTGTAG
>CAYYNW010000009.1:0-2878 GCA_964473145.1 uncultured Halobacteria archaeon | reverse complement strand
ACCATGCAGGCGTGCTCAATCGAGCTGAGCACGACAAAGGCTTCATCAACTGTAGCACCACGTGCAAAGGTACCGTGACCCTGCACGATCGCGCCCTTGTGGTCGCGGAGTGCGGCGGCGGCATTTCGTGCCAGCTCCTCTGAGCCGACCCCGCCGCGTATCACAGGTATCTCGTGGAGCACGTAGATGCTCTCAGAATCTTCGGGCACGATCAGCTCGCCCGGCTTGTAGAGCATAGAGAGCGCGACCGCGTAGTTGGAGTGCCCGTGCAGGATCGCGAGTGCGGAGGTCTCTTTATAAATCGCGCGATGAACGTTGACCTCCGTGGACGCGATCACATCGAGCTCGTCGGGCGAGGCGGGATCAGCAGGCACGGTGACGATCTGCCCCTCGAGCTCATCGAGCATGCTCCCCGTGGTGCTGATCAGCATCTGGTCGCCGACGCGTTTGCTCACGTTCCCGAAATGGGAATGCGCGAGGCCTGCCGCGACGATCTTCTTCCCGTACTTGATCAACTCCTGCATCTCGCTTCACTCACTATTAGTGCACCGCAGCGATAAGCCTTCCCTTGCTTCGTGAACCGTACGCCTGGTGCTCGTTACTCTACGTCTCGCCCGGCTCACCGTGTCTGTCGGTGCTGCAGCTTTTCGAGCTCCTGCTCGTAAAGGTTCTTGCGTCGTACGAAGAGCTCAAGAGCTGATCCTGTCAGGTTCGATGCATACGCCTGGAGCGCCGATTCCACCTGCGCTTCATGCAGGGCGGCTAAGGTGGCGAGCGCGCGTGCCGCTTCATGCCAAACAGGTGCGTAATCATCCAGTAACGCGGCACTAAGCGGCTCCACCGCGCTGAGATCCTGGATATGCCCGAGCGCCCATGCCGCCTGCTCTCGCACGTCAGCACGTTCATCCTGTACTGCACGAATCAACGGTTCGACTGCCCTGCGATCACGGAGATTCCCGAGTGCCCACGCGACTTTCCGGCGAACGTCCCAATGCCCGTCCTGCAGCGCGCGAATGAGCGGTTCGACGGCAGGCTCACCGAGGTTCCCGAGCGCCCATGCAGCTCTCCGGCGGACATCCCAGTGCTCGTCGTGTAAGGCTTGAACGAGTGGCTCGATGATGCGCGCGTCTCTCGAGCTCGCCAGCGCCTCGACGGCCCGTGCGCGAGCTTTTGGGTCTTTAGCTGATCGCAAGGTCGCTACCTTGTTCTCGATCTCCTCCTGCGAGGTCATACTTCTTTTCGCCCTCCTGCTCTTTGATCCCCAGCCGCTGGAAGAATGAAGCGCAGATCCTCTGCTTGCCCCGTTTCAGATCATCCTTCAAACACTCCATGATCTCTTCCTCTATCGCCTTCGTTCGCTGTGTCGAGACCGAAAGGAGATCCTTGTGGAAGGCGATCTCGAAGGTCTCTCCGCCCATCGTTATCGTGAAGGCCACGGGCTTGCCCATACCCATATCCGCCTCGATGGCGTCCAAAAGGCTCGGGGTGAGTGCGAGGATCTTACCGGGCTCCGGGGTGAAGGTCTGAGCACCGGTTGTCACCTTCTCGAGGGTGAAGGGTGCACATCCTTCAGTCCTGATCGCCTTCCGGTTCGCCCAGAAGAAGCACCAGAGTACGTTCCGTCTCGCATCCCGCGAGGTATCAAGCGCGAGGATTTGCATAGAGAAACTGCATACTCCTTACGTATTATCAGGCAGGATAGCGAGATAAATCTTTACCTGGCGCGCGTATTCGCCGTGGCTGCGGAAGAGTAGAAAGAATGGAGCAGTCGTAACGAGGCTGGAGCAATGAAGAAGCGGCAGTTGGGGGTGAAGAAGTGGCAGTGGAGCTTGGGAGGAGGGTTCTGGCTGGCTCTGCTCGTCGTGCTCGTGATCTGCAGCGGCTGCGTGGAGCAGGAGATGCCGACACCTTCACCTTCATCACCTTCATCATCATCTTCGTCTTCGCCGAGCGGGCTCAACTACACGCCCGTGCACAGCTCCGAAATCGTGAACGTTTACCCGCACGATCCGGCGGCCTACACGGAGGGGCTGGTCTTTGCTGACGGCGTGCTCTACGAGGGCACGGGCCTGCACGGCTCCTCGAGCTTGCGGCAGGTTGAGCTGGCGACGGGGAGCGTTCTGAAGGAATATCAGTTGCCGGCCCAGTACTTCGGGGAAGGCATCACCCTCTGGAACGATACGCTGATCCAGCTTACGTACCAATCGCACCTCGGATTCGTCTACGATAAGGAGAGCTTCGCGCTTCGCCGCGAGTTCCGCTACCCGACCGAAGGCTGGGGGATTACTCACGACGGAAAGCACCTGATCATGAGCGATGGGACCGCGACGCTCTATTTCCTGGATCCCAGGAGCTTCGAGTCGGTCAACCAGCTCGAGGTCACTGATCGGGGCACCGCCATTGCGCAGCTCAACGAATTGGAGTATATCAAGGGCACGATCTACGCGAACGTCTGGCCGACGAATCGCATAGCGATGATCTCGCCGGAAACCGGGCAGGTCGTGGGCTGGCTCGACCTCACCGGGCTCCTGAGCGCGGAGGATCGGCTGCAGCCCGTGGATGTGCTCAACGGTATTGCCTACGACGACGTACAGGACAGGCTCTTCGTGACGGGCAAGTACTGGCCGAAGCTCTTTGAGATCGAGCTGGCAGAGAAGTAACCAGCCCGTCCGAGGCAACCCAAAGCTATTTAAGACTACAACATAAAATTAAGCCTTGCGGGGCTTTTGAGAGCTCGTACAGTCTGGCAGATGTACTATACGAGCCGCGCATCCTCACCCACTGCGTTGGTTATAGCAACCTTTTTGGCTACCCTTGACCTCTACCATCGGTTGGTATGACTTAAAATCTTAAGTAAGTCCTAAGAATGGGCCCGATG
>CAYYNW010000008.1:0-22990 GCA_964473145.1 uncultured Halobacteria archaeon | reverse complement strand
ACCATCTGCTGTTATATATATAGATTTATCCGTAAAAATACTTAGAAGAAGGATTTTCCAAAGGGGGAGATCTTATGAGATGGACGCAGACCCGGCATATTTCAAGACATATAACGATAAGATAAAGCGATATTTTGAAAATGAAACGCAAAGTAAGGTGTACTTTTTCGATGTTGACGATTTAGATTTGGATCCAAGCAATGAAAAGTTGGGACAAATTAGGGATATAATTTTAAAAGAAATAGAAACTGTGGGTAAAAGAAAATAAAATATACCTCCAAATAGGAACAATGCTGAGGGTCGCGAAAATGAAAGAAGAGACAGATTTTTCGTTGTTCTCGCCCACTGATTACCGGTACGCCGTGGATGAGCTGCGGGCTTATCTCTCCGACGAGGCGTACGTGCGCTACAAAGCGAAGGTCGAAGCCGCTCTCGTGCGCGTATTCGCGAACCGCGGTCTGGTCCCCAAAGAGCTCAGCGACGAGATCGTAACCGCCACTCAAACCGTTACGGCTGCGGAGGTCTACGAAGAGGAGCAGAAGACGAAGCATGATATCCGTGCGCTCGTCAACGTCATCCAGCGGCGGGTAAGCACCGCGGCAAAGCCGTTTGTGCATCTCGGGGCGACCTCCTACGACATTGCCGACACTGCCAACGCACTCAGGTACAAAGAGGCTGTGAAGAATGTCATTCTCCGCGACATGCTCGCTCTGGAGCGCACATGGATCACGCTGGCGCGGCGCGAGCGAGACACACTCCAGATCGGGCGGACGCATGGGCAGTACGCTGAGCCGATCACCTTTGGGTTCGCACTCGCGCAGTACGTGAACCGGTGGGGCTCGCAGATCCTCAAGCTCAAGGAATCCAGTGAGAACCTCATCGGTAAATTCTCCGGCGCCGTTGGCGCGTATAACGCCACCTCACTGCTCATCGACGACCCTGAGGCGTTCGAGCATGAGGTGCTCGCTGAGCTTGCGATCAAACCTGCAGCGATCTCCACGCAGATCGTGCCGCCAGAGCCGATGACCGATTTTGTGCATGCGATCATCAGCAGCTTCTCCGTGCTGGCAAACTTCAGTGACGATATGCGGCACCTGCAGCGAAGCGAGATTGGTGAGATACTGGAGCGAGTCGAGGCGGAGCAGGTGGGCTCCTCTACGATGCCACATAAACGCAATCCCATTGGCTTCGAGAGCGTGAAGAGCCTCTGGAAGAAGTTCATGCCCCAGATCGTGACCATGCACCTCGATCAGATCTCCGAGCATCAGCGCGATCTCACGAATTCCGCGTCTCAGCGGTACATTCAGGAGCTCCTGGTCATCTTCGATTACTGCGTACGGCAATTAACCCGGATCTCGGAGCGCTTGGAAGTGGATAGAGCACGAATGAAGGAGAATTTCAGTAAAGCGCGGGGGACGATCATTGCGGAGCCCCTGTACATTCTACTCTCCTACGCCGGGCACCCCGATGCGCATGAGTACGTCCGCTGGAAGAGTCTCCAGGCGTACCGGGAGAAGCAATCGCTGCAGGAGCTTATTCTGCAGGATGAGGTGGAACTCAGACCCTATTTAGCGCGGATCACGGCCGCGCAGCGGGAGCAGCTCTTCGAGCCCGAGAAGTACACGGGCATCGCCGCAGAGAAAGTGGAGCGTATTACGCGGCAGTGGGAAGAGGCGCTGGGCCTGTAGTGTAGTGTAGCGTGTAAACCGCGTAAACGTCCATCTGGTCTATACCAGCCTCGGCAGATACATGAGGATAAGTGCAAGTGCCATCAAGATGATCGCGAGGATAATCGCGAGCTTCAGTGCACCAGGATCGCTCCCGAAGATGAGGGGGATCGGCCCGATCATGATGACCCCACCAGCGCGAACGCCATTCTCCTGCTGCTCCGCGCCTCCCGTCTTCCACGAGTGATACGCCTGGCTGAAGACCCCCAGCAAGATGAGCAGCATTCCCAGGAGCACGACCAGGAAGCCGAGCGTGATCAGTTTCATCTGCGGTGCGGCGTTTTAAAATCCCCGGTTACTCGTTGAGCTCATGCGGTCTTAAAGGTTGCGGTACCCCGGCTCGACTCACACACCGTCCCTCATGCCGGTTTCGCCACTTTCGCGGCACGGCACCAGGAGCATCATCATCGAGAGCCCGGCAACCCGATTTTATCTCCATGCCGCCTTCCTCCTCAGCCCACTACCGCTGATGCTCGTGAAGTATCTGAACGAGCATGGCTTCGGGCTGCCCCCGGAGATCATGTACTGGTATCACCGCTCGACCGAATGACTACCGAAAGGAATGCATGCGCGAGCCGCGTGCGATTCAGTCAACCACAGGCTGAGATCAGGCCGCGTGCCGCGAGGATGCCCGTGGCAGCTGCATTCACAATATCACGCGATAGCCCGGTCCCATCCCCCGCGGCGAAGAGGTTCCGTACCATGCTCTGCATGTTCCCATCCACCTTAAACCGCATCGCATAGAACTTGATCTCAGGCGCGTAGAGCAGGGTTGAATCCGAGGCAACGCCGGGAATAATCTCATTCAGCTTCTCCAGGCCCTCGATCACGTCCATGGTGATGCGGTGCGGGAGTGCCATGGAGATATCGCCCGGCGTCACGTCCGTGAGCGTATTGCGTACCAGATTGCGCTTGATTCGCTCCCAGGTCGACCGCCTGCCCCGTCTCAGATCACCCATCCGCTGGATGATCGGCTTCCCGCCCCCGATGGTGGTCGCGAGCTTGGCAATTGACCGCCCGTATCGTGTGGTGTTCTCCACGGGCTTCGTGAGCCCGACACGAACGAGGAAGGCGAAATTCGTGTTCTCTGACTTCTTCGTCTTCATGGAATGCCCATTCACGCCGATAAAATCAGTGTAATCCTCTTTCACCACAAAACCGCGCTCATTGGTGCAGAAGGTGCGTGCGAAGTCGTCATACCGCTTCGTCCTGATGTGGAACTTCGGGTCGCGGTTGATCCTGGTCACCGGGTTCATGGTGATTGCCGGCACCTCGACCCGTACGCCCACATCAATATCCGCGTATTCCGCGTCAATGCTGTGTTTCTTGATGAGCTTATCGACCCAGGTCGCCCCGACCCGTCCGGGCGCGAGAATCGTGCAGGTCGCCTTGATGATCTCACCACCCTCGAGGATCACACCCCGGCACACCTTGCGACTCCTTCTTCCTTCTCGCTCCTCCTCGAGCAGGAGGTCGCTCACGGTCGTCTTGAGCATGAACTCGATCCCGTGCGCGACGAGATCATCTTTAAAGGCCTTGATCACCGCTTTCGTCCTGTCCGAGCCGATATGTCGCTGATTGATCTCAATGAAGCTCGCACCGACCGAGGCGGCACGCCGCTTCAGCTCCTCGATATCCTGCTCGGTTCCGGTGTACAGCTCGTCCGACATGCCGTATTTGAGGAAGATATCATCTACCTCTTTCACCAGCTGCCAGGCCGTCGCGGAATCGCAGAATTCCGTGAGATCGCCGCCGACGTCCGGCCTCAGATTAAGGGTGCCATCCGAGAAGGTCCCGGCACCGCCGACGCCGCACATGATATTGCAATCCTCACAGTGACTGCAATAGCCGACCTCTTCAACGTAGCAGGTCCGGTCCTCGACGTCGTTCCCTTTCTCGATCACGACGATCCGTCGCTTCTCCCGAGCCTGCACCAGCCACCGCTCCTGTAACTCGTGAGCTGCAAAGAGGCCCGCAGGGCCCGCTCCCACAATGATCACATCGTAAGGATCCTGGCTCATGCTTCTCCAACGGGCCGGGAGGGATTTGAACCCTCGGCGGGCAGGTTAAGAGCCTGCTGCTCTACCTTGCTGAGCTACCGGCCCACCCATTTATTGATACCCCAGATACTTAAAGGTTCCTCGGCTCGAAAACACCTCAAAAATCGAGCAGAGAAAGCTGGCGCTTCTGCTTTCGCTCCGGCATCTCCTCTTCGACCACTGTGGCTTGCGCTTGTCGCGCCTCACCACCACACTGATCAGCCGCGAGCTGAATCACGCCATAGCGACCACCGCCACCGGGCAGTATTCTGATGTGCCCCGCCCTGAACGCCTCTATCGCCTCCACCACCTTAGTCAGCTCACCGCCACGGTACGATGTCTCCCGGAGCGCATCGAGCGGCGCATCGACCAGTACCGTCACTTCAGAACCAAACGCAGCCAGGAGCGAGTCCCAGAGATCCTGGACCAATCTCGAGTTCGGCGCTTTCTGCACCGCTAACCCGATTATCTCTGCAAGCGGGATCACATGCAGATAGGGAGGACGGTGGGCGGGATGATGGCCGTCACAATCCGCAAGTTCATTGACCCTGTCCCGCACGCCCTTCTTGATCAACCCGCCGCAGTCACAGCGCCATCGGCGTGTTACCGCCTCCTTGAGCGCGTAATGCGTGAAACAGCGAATACACGCGCTCTCGTTGTACTTACCCTCCTCCGGTGGGAAGCCCACGTTGAGCACCGGCTTTCGCCCGCGTTCGCGCTTGATCGCCGCTCGCACCTCCTCAAAACTGAGCGCTGCTAGTTCAAACCGGTTGAACTCGCGCGCCAACCGGATCGGATAGGGCGAATGGGCATCTGAGTTCGTCAGGAAGGTGAGGTCGTGCAGTTCCGTTATCCGGTCCGCATAGGAGGTATCCGCGCTCAATCCCAGCTCCACGAAGGATACCGTACCCACCATATCGCCATAGCACTCGCGCAACGAATTGTGGTACGCGTAGAGCGCCGTCCAGGGCGTGAACGCATGGCACGGTCCGATCAGCGCCTCAGCGTCACCTGCGTAGTCCGCTATCTCCGCGCCGCTCAACCGGAGCGACGGGCGGCCATCCGCATCGATATCCGGTGAATCAGCCTGAAATGACTCGTACAATTCCTCCGCCTTCGAGATCGAGGGCACAATGAGCAGGTGGTGCACGCGCCGCATATCCTCCACCTCGACGGTCAAGACGAACCGCGTGCCGGCAGGGTCGCCGTCCACGCTCGCATCGTGCTTCGTAAAGAAGATGCCGTTACATTCGGTTAACGCTCGGAGCTCACGGAGCCAACCGGGGTGCAAGCAATCGCCCGTGCCGAGGAGCTGAATACCCTTCTTGCGCGCCTCCGTGGCCAGCGTCGGTACATCCATCCGAGAAGACGTCGCGGCTGAATAATGAGAGTGGAGATGTAAATCAGCGGTAATGATCATCGTGCAATAGCGGGGGATGGATTCGAACCATCGATCTCCGGGTTATGAGCCCGACGGGATCTCCTAGCTACCCTACCCCGCTCTCCGCTCGGCCCTGTACACCGGTATATTATCAATCAGCGAAGGGCGCATATAAAGATAAAAAACACGGCGACTGAGACTGTTGCAGCCCTTATCTTCTCACTCGTCGTGAGTATCCTGGACAAGCGCACCTTACCGTTTCGGACAGCGCCGTATCGCTCTTTTCCCCATCTACACCGCCCCTCTCTTGTGCTCCTGTCCGCCACCGAGCGTGATGGCTCGAAGGAAGGCGCCCGATCCAAACTATGTTGTATGAAATAAGCAATCTTTTTATATGCCCGGGTGAAATGAGAATCCATGGTCAAAATGGAAGAGGAATTAGTGAAGGATGCGCACGTGCTCCTCCATCCTGTACGGTTCAGGATTGTGGAGCTGCTGATGGAAAAGTCGATGCACATCAATGAGATAAGCAAAGCGATGGGCGAAGAGCGGCGACTCGTTTCCTACCACTTGCTCACCCTGGAGGAGCACGGATTCGTGGAGAGCCGATACGAGATCTCAGAACAACCGAAGTCAAAGGGCAAAGCGATTCGGAAGTACTGGGTGACCGACAAGGTGGAGGCAGTGATCTCAGAGCTCAAGAAGATCTAATTCTGCTAAGGCGGGAGAGATATTTCGCCTCCCCGGGCGGCATTACCGAAGCTACCGAGAGATCTCTCTCGGCTCACGGCGAGGCCCTTTCCGCCTCTCTTTTCCGGTTAGCCGGTAGCCTCGTCTGTCTACTTTTTTGGCTTTATCACCTGCCAGTAGCTACTAGTAGTGAGCGGGCTGCGCCCCGGTTGTCTACTCAGACAGCTAGCTCAAAGGAGTTTCTTATGCGGTGCAGCGCAGCTTTCATGAGCTGAGGTTGCAAGACCGGAGATGAGCGTGATACTCGGCGTGTTCAACCACCCGGAGGCGGTGGAGCGAGTAGTTAAGGGGTTAGAGGTGCTGACAGCCGGACGTGTAGCTGATCTCTGGCTCTGCACTGATGCGGGCGATTTCCATGTCGCGGACGTCGATACGCTCCGTGAAACGGTGCGGCCCAGCAGAACTTGCCTTGCCTCTTCTTCCTGCAAACCCCGCTCTGCCGGTAAGGAGCGATTGAATCGGTTCGTCGCGGATGCGGAGCTCTATCTCGAGCCAAGCTTGCAGGGGAATGGAGACGAGGAGGGAAGAGGCAGCATCACCGAACTTCTAAGCTGGTTCGAACCGCTCACCGCTCCATCCACGGAAGTTGATGCAGCACTCACTATCTCATTGACTACTGCACCCTGCGCTCTTGACGGCGCGTACGCTGCTGCGTACTGGATGCGTGACGGCGCAACGGCTGATGGACAGCTCCTTATAGCACGTGACCTTCTTGGCTTGCGACCACTCTGCTTCTCCCATGCGGAAGGTTTTGCATTCGCATCTGAGAAGCGGGCGTTGGAATCGATGGGCTATGCGCATGCCATTATGCTTGAGCCTCGGCTGTTACTGCGCTACGTGATCGCGGAAGACCGAGTACGGTTCGTGGCGCGTACCTTCTTCTCACCCGAGCCGGAGCTGAGGGAACCTGAAGCGAAGCTCAAAGGTGCGCTGCTTGACCTGCTCCGCGGAAGCATTGTAAAGCGCATGCCGCACGACGATACAATTGGCCTGCTCTTCTCCGGTGGGCTGGATTCCACGCTGCTCGCATACCTCGCGAAGAGCCTGGGCAGGAAGATCATCTGCTATACTGCGGCCGTCACTGACCCGGGCATGAAGGCCGCAGAGGATTTGCAGTTCGCCGAGCGCATCGCTGCAGAGCTGGCCGTGCCGCTGAAGGTGAAGCGCCTCACGGTGGATGAAATTGAGCGCTACTTGAGCCTCGTCGTGCCCCTGATTGACGATACCGACGGCGTTAAGATCAGCGTGGCTCTGCCGCTCTATGCCGCGTGCGAGCAGGCGAAGGCAGACGGCATCAGGACGCTCTTCTACGGGCTGGGCACTGAGGAGCTCTTCGCCGGATACGAACGCCACAAACGAGTGAAACCGGCAGAGCTGAATAAAGCCTGTCGGTCAGGCCTCCTCGCGATGCACGAGCGCGACCTCTATCGGGACGCTATGATCGCGAATGCACTTGGGATTTCTCTGCGCGCGCCGTTCCTTGCGCCGGAGTTCGTGGCTTATGCGTTACGACTTCCAGCGGCCTGCAAATTGGCGGGTGACGAGAGCAAGGTGATCCTCCGGGCGATCGCGCGTGATCTGGGCCTGAAGACCGCGGCGCAGCGCAGAAAGCGAGCAGTGCAGTATGGCGCGAATATCGTGAAGGCGCTCGAGAAGCTGGCGAAGCGGAACGGGTATCGGTACACCCGGGATTACCTGAGACCCTTCTATCCTGCGCGGAACATCAAGCTGGGCTGCCTCTTTAGCTCGGGTAAGGATAGCACCTTCGCGCTCTGGCTCATGCTGAAGGCCGGCTATCCCGTAACATGCCTGATCAACCTCAGGAGCCGGAACCCTGACTCGTATATGTTCCACACGCCGGCCGTCGATCTGGCAGTGCTGCAGGCCGAGGCAATTGGCTTGCCGCTTGTGCTGCGCGAGACCGCGGGCGAGCAAGAAGCGGAACTGGAGGATCTCCGAGCTGCACTGCGAGCTGCGAAGGCGAGCTACGGGATCGAAGGGGTGATCACCGGCGCACTGTGGAGCAGGTATCAAAAAGACCGGATCGAGCGGATAGCCGCCGAGGAGTGTTTGAGGGTCTTCTCGCCGCTCTGGCACTGCAACCAGGAGACGGAGTTACGGCTCGTCGTCTCCACCTTCGAGATCATCTTCACCGGTATCGGTGCTTATGGACTGGACAGCAGCTGGCTCGGGAGGCCGATCGGTATGGCAGATGTCGACCGTCTGGTGGCACTGAGCGAGAAACTGGCGAGGCGGCGCAGCGAGCACCCCACGACCATGGTCCCGGGACTCAACATAGCAGGTGAAGGAGGCGAATTCGAGTCCCTGGTCCTCGACGGGCCGCTCTTCAAGAAACGGCTGGTCATCCTCGAAAGCGAGGTTCTCAAGGAGGATGTAACCACTGCTCGGCTCCTGGTGAAAGAGGCACGTCTGGTTGATAAGGAGTAAATTCAGACCAGATCGGAACCACGGCCTCAATGGGCGTTCATTTGATCACGCCGGCGCCGATCAAGTGCCATCGTTCCCGTATCTTCCGTCCGATCGCCACGCGCGAGCCCGGTTCTGCGCAGACCGGTCTGCTCAATTTGGCCTCGATCATCTGCTTCGCGACCCGTTTCACCTCGCCGATGGTTATCGCGGTTCCCGCGCTGATCATGACGTTCTCTCCCACCTTAATGGGCGGAATTTCCGCTTCCTTCGTGACACCCACCGCGCGCTTGAAGAGCTGAAACTCGATGGTAAGTGCATCCCAGGTGGGCGGCAAGGTGCCGAGCGCTCCCGCGCACTGGCCAACGAGCGAATCTTCCTTCGTCATGCTCGGATCCAGGCGAGTGCCCACACCGAGGAGTCCGCCGGGCGTTACTTCTTCTACCTGCTCACCGCCGACCACGATCGAGGTGATCACCGTCTCTATGGGAACCCACTTGGTACGACCGCCGGTGGTTACCATTCGTCCGGGCCGTATCTCCAGGGCATCTCCCACGGACAACCGGCCGGTGAGGAGTGACCCACCGACAACCCCGCCCCGCAACTCCCGAATCAGTGTTCCGGGCTTATTGATGTCGAAGGAGCGCGCGATATACATCCGGGGAACTTCAGTTGAGGGGCGCTCTGGCGTGAGGATAATAGCTTCGATCTGCTGGATCAGGACATCAGTGTTCGCGGCTTGTTGCGCCGAGACGGGCACGATGGGCGCATGTTCCGCGATTGTGCTCGCTACAAACTTCTTGATCTGCTCGTAATGCGCGATCGCTTCTTCCCGAGATACGAGGTCGATTTTATTCTGCGCGATCACGATCCGGTTGATGCCCACGATACTCAAAGCCATCAGGTGCTCCTCCGTCTGCGGCTGCGGACAGGGCTCGGTGGCCGCGATCAGGAGGACCGCACCATCCATAATCGCCGCACCGCTGAGCATCGTGGCCATTAACGCTTCATGCCCCGGTGAATCGACGAACGAGACTGTCCGCAGCTCTTCAGTGGTGGAGCCGCAATGCGGGCAGACCGCTTCGAGGGTGTAACAGTCAGGCTCAGAACAGACGGGGCATTTTCGGAAGGTCGCATCGGCATAGCCGAGCCGAATGGAGATGCCGCGTTTGATCTCCTCGCTGTGCCGATCGGTCCACTGGCCCGAGAGTGCATTCACCAGGGTCGTCTTGCCATGGTCCACGTGTCCGATCATTCCGATGTTAACCGATGGTTTCTTCGTCTGCGGTCACCCCTCTCTTTCACGTTCTCGCGCTCGTTCCTGAGCAGAACTACGGTGCGCTCCACTTTTTGTAGAGGCCAGCAGTTAATAAAAGATTTCTTTGAGGACGCTTTTCTTTTAAGCAAAGTGCGGTGATGACGTGGATGGAGCATGAGTTAGGCGAGAGGACGGAAACGATACGGAAGAGCGCACGAACGTTCGCGGAGCATGAAGTCGAGCCGCAAGCGGTCAATATAGACCGAAAAGGCACGTTTCCTCGTGCTATCGTGCAGCGCATGGCGGAGCTCAAGTTCTTCAGCTTGCCCTTTCCTGAGGAGTACGGTGGTGCGGGCGCATCATTCCTGAGCTTTATCGTGATGGTGGAGGAGCTCGCCCGGGCGAGTGCCACGGTAGGTTGTTTGAGCGCGGCGGGGCTCATTGCCAGCTTCCCGATCTTCTTTGCCGGCTCGGTGGAGCAGAAAGAGCGGTTCCTCAGGCCGCTCTGCGAAGGGCGGAAACTGGGCGCATTTGCGTTGACCGAGCCAACCGCTGGCTCAGACCCGCTCGCCCTCGAAACGGCCGCGGTTCGTGAGGGTGATGACTATGTGCTCACCGGAAGGAAGGCGTATATCACGAACACCGCGATCGCCGAGATCTACGTGGTGCTGGCGTATACCGAGAGGAGCAAGGGTCGTGAGGGGCTGAGCGCGTTCATTCTCGAGAAAGGGACGGAGGGGTTCGCCTTTTCGGGCGTTGATGAGTTGATGGGGTTGCGTGGCTGTATGGTTGGCTCGCTGAGCTTTGACGCGTGCCGCGTGCCCGCGGAGAACCGGCTGGGCCGCGAGGGTGACGGATTGCGGATCGCGCTTGCCACACTGGACAGAGATCGCGTGGCGATCGGCAGTGTTGGGGTTGGCCTCATGCAGGCGTGCCTGGACGCCTCGCGGGCATATGCGAAGGAGCGGAAGCAGTTTGGGCAGCCGATCGCTCAGTTCCAGGCGGTACAGTTCATGCTTGCGGACATCGCCGTGGAGCTTGAGGCTGCACGGCTGCTCACCTACCAGGCGGCGAACCGTGCGGACAGAGGAGACCGATTCACGAAGGAGGCTTCGATGGCGAAGCTCTATGCTTCTGAGGCTGCACTCCGGGCCGCATCACATGCCGTGGAGATCCACGGTGGATACGGCTGCCTGAAGGGCTGCCCGGCCGAGCGCTATTTCAGGGACGCGAAGATGCTCAGCATCACCGTCGGCACCTCTGAGGTACAACGCATGATCATCGCACGGGAGACGCTACGGTAAGGTAAGGTGTACCATGTCGGGCAACACGTTTGGGTCGGTTTTCAAGGTAACCACCTGGGGTGAGTCGCACGGTGAGGCCCTGGGTGTGGTGGTGGATGGCTGCCCTCCGCAGCTCGAATTGTCCGCTGCCGATGTCCAGCGTGAATTGGATCGGCGTCGGCCGGGCGCCAGTGAACTCACCTCGGCGAGAGAGGAAGCAGACGAAGTTCACCTCGTGTCTGGCGTCTTTGAGGGCAGAACGCTGGGCACCCCGATCGCCATGCTGATCTGGAATAGAGACGTTGATTCGAGCCCGTACGAGCCGATCAAGCAGATTCCGCGACCTGGTCATGCGGACTATACGTACTACCAGAAATACGGGATTCGGGACCACCGGGGCGGAGGGCGCGCTTCAGGTCGCGAGACGGTTGCGCGCGTCGCCGCAGGCGCGATTGCGAAGAAGATCTTAGCGATGCACGGTATACGCATTCTCGGCCATGTGGTGGAGCTTGGCGGAATACGGGCGAGGCGAATGAGCCCGGATGAGATCGAGCAGCAGACCGAGAGCAACCCCGTTCGGTGCGCGGACAGCGTGGCCGCGCGCGAGATGGAAGCGATAATCAGGGCGGTGAAAGAAGATGGAGATAGTGTTGGCGGCGTCGTCGAAGTGATTGCGCTCGGCGTGCCCGCCGGGTTAGGCGAGCCGGTCTTTGATAAACTGGATGCAGATCTCGGGAAGGCGCTGCTGAGTATTGGCGCGGTGAAGGGCGTGGAGATCGGTGCGGGCTTCGAGGCTGCGCGACTGAAGGGGAGCGAGATGAACGACCCGTTTTATCTCGACGATGGACGGATACGAACGCGTACGAACAATGCAGGTGGCATCCTGGGTGGGATCTCCACGGGCGAGCCGATACGCTGCCGACTGGCCGTAAAGCCTACCGCTTCTATCGCCAAACCACAACGAAGCGTCGATCTGCAGAAGATGGAGGAAGTAGAACTGCGAATACAAGGCCGGCACGATCCCTGTATCTGTCCCCGTATCGTCCCGGTGGCGGAAGCGATGGTCGCTCTGGTGCTCGTCGACCACCTGTTACGAGCGTCCGTGAGGTAAGCCGCACTCATCCCTCCTCGAGAGCGCTTCTTGTCGCTCCACTCCCAGGTATGCAAAGGACTTATCAACCTTTTATCTGCTCTGCAACTTATAATAAGTATGGTAACTACAACCGCTCGACCCGTAGACCCGGAGACACCAGGGGAACGCGTCATCAGACGGGTAACTGAAATCCTCGCCACGTGGGGCATCAGCGACGGCTGCGGCTCGATCTACGCCGTGCTCATTGCAGCCCGTGCACCGCTCTCCGCATATGAGATCGGCGAACGCACACACTACGCGTATTCGTCCACCATTAATTATCTCAACTCGCTCAGCCGCATGGGGTTGGTGACCAGAATGAGACGACTCCGAAAGAACCTGTACCGGGCGAACATGAGCTTTGTGGAGCTGATCAAGGCTGATCGAGCAAAGATGCAAGGCCATCTTCGCCAGCTGCGGGACGATCTGGACGGGCTGACGGGACTGGAGCATCTCAAAGAGAGTGTGGATCATGCCCTCTGGTATCTCGGCCTGGAAGAGAATGCCGCGGATGCTAGCCGGGATGAGTGATCCGAGGATGCGAAATCGATTTACTGCTCGCCAACCCGAGATGAGGAGTCCTACCATCGTATTGACCGCAGATGAGACCATGATGAGCCGGTACCGGTGGGGGATCTTCGTGGGCTTCTCCACCTGCATGCCGCAAGGGATCATCCCTGATTGGTTCTACTTCTCCATCTTCGCTCCGCCGGTGCGCCGAAGAGCCGGGCGGGCGGTCTACGCCGATTACGGGCTCCGAATCGTGGAGGCGGCACTGGCTGCAGCCTTCGGCCCGGACGAGGTCGCCGTAGTCCACCCGCGTGATCTGGAGAAGGTGGTCGGCAGCCGGACGGAGATCATCGGCATCGGTGGTCATGATTTCCTCGGGATCAATCCGCCCACCTCGGAGTTCGTCGATCTGGTTGATATCGGCCCGCCGTACAACCGGGTCAAGTTCTTCGAGCTGATGCGGCAGCCGGTGATGAAGGAGAAGACCGTGGTGGTGGGTGGAAAGGCGGCGTGGCAGGTGGCTGATGAGGCGATTATGGACAAGCTCAATATCGATTACGTGCTCCTCGGCGAGGGTGAACTAACCGCACCTGAGCTCTTCAAGGCGATCCTTGCGGGTGAGCAGTTGCCGCGAATCCTCGAGGGCAAAGAGCCGATCGCCGAGGAGATACCGACTATCCGTGGCGCGACCATTCACGGGCTGGTGGAGGTGAGCCGGGGCTGCGGGCGAGGCTGCTCGTTCTGCACCCCGACCATGCAGCTGCTCCGGTTCAAATCGCTCGAGCGCATTGTACGCGACGTGCAGACGAATATCAATGTGGGGCAGTGCGCGATCTCGCTCCATTCCGAGGATCTCCTGCGTTACGGTGCGAAGGGCATTGCACCGGATGAAGAACGCCTGCTCACGCTCATCGATCAGGTCACGGCGGTGAAAGGACTCGATAGTATTGGCACGAGCCATATCGCGCTCGCCTCGGTCTACCATAATCCCGAGCTGCTCCGAGCCGTCACTGAGCGCTGCTATTCCGCGCTCGATCAGGATTGGACGGGCGCGCAGACCGGCATTGAGACGGGGAGTGCACGCCTGATCGAGAAGCACATGCGCGGGAAGCCCCTGCCCTCGCCACCCTCGCAATGGCCCGAGATCGTAGTACAGGCGTTCGGTCTCCTCGATGATCTTCACTGGTTCAACGCGAGCACCGTTATCAACGGACTGCCCGGCGAGACGGAGGAGGACGTGCTCGCCACGATCGAGCTGGTCGAGAATTTAAAGGGCACTTCCTCGCTCATCGTACCCATGAACTTCGTCTCGATGCACGGCCCGATTCTCGCGAACGAGGAGACCTTCACCATCGCGAAGATGAAGCCAGTCCACTGGCAGCTCATGGGCGAATGCCTCGATCACAACTTGAGCATCCTCCCGCAGCTCATCCACGTTTACATGACCCGAACGGACTTTGCTAAGAGCTGGTTACTCCGCACCGCGGCGAACTACATGGCCAGCAAGCTGAAGGGGTATGTCACGCAGATGAAGCGGGGAGAACCGCCAACCGACCGAACGGAAGCAAGCAGATGGTTCTATCCTGATATACCGGAGTTTTAGGTAGATTTCACGGGCAAAATATTCACCCCTTTATATGGTGCTGAGTTTACAATTTAGTAAAAAGTAAAAGATGGCGACGTGAAGATGAGCGAAGAAGCGATGCAAGAGGTGTTAGATTTGATGACAAAGATAGGAAAGCAGATGGACTTAGGATTACCGGTGGGGCGTGTCTGGGGCTTTTTGCTCTTCAAGTCCTGCCCCGTAACGCAGCGGGAGATAGAAGAAGGCACGGGTTATAGTAGAGGTTTAATTAGCCGATGCTTGAAGATTTTGGGAACCGTGCATAATATTGAAGTACGTAGAGAAGGGCAAGAAAACCGCTATTCTGTCAGGACCACTTTAACTGACGATTTTGTTGCACACTTCGAACACGTTATTACCAATATGGTCAATCCGATGATTGAAATACTAGCGCGGAATGCTGATGAGATAGAAGATAGCAAAGTGCGAGAGCGCTTTCACATGCTCCTCCACGAATTCAAGAAATTATACCTGGCGGTACACATCTTCTCTGGCATAATCAAGGATATAAACCTAAATGCACTAGCCACAGATAGGGAAGATATAGTAGACTACGTGGTAACTGTAAATATAGAAGATCGAGAAGAATGTGAAGAAAAAATAGATTGCAAAGGGGGTAGTAAAAATGGAAATGAATAAGAGGTATGGAAATATGAATAGGCGGAAACGGCTGGTTTCGCTCTGTATGCTGAGTTTGGTATTCGTGTTTGTATTCAGTGCACCCCTTTCTTCCGTGCCGGTGCCGTCCGTCGTCTCCATCGCCAGTGCGGCGTCCTTCTCGTCAATTACTATAACCGACGTGACGCCTACTACGTTCAATCCTGGCGATACGGCCGAGGTTACCGTGACCGTGAAGAACAACGGGGGTAGGGACGCGAGGGATGTCCGATTGGCATTTCAAGGGACCGAAATCTTGTCGCTCGTCGGGCCGACGGTGGTCCACATAAACACCTTGAACTCGTGGAGCTCGAAGGACATAGCAGTGACCCTGCAGGTAAAGGAAGAGGCGCCTAATGGGGTTTATCCTATTCCGGTGAATTGCTCATGGCGCGAATACTATTTCGATCCGGCGGAAGGCGATGTGACGGGTCCTGAGCAGAACGCGCTCTTAGGGTTATCCTTCAACGTTGTAGGAGAAGGAGTACTCAACGTCGGTGATGTGACAACAGATCCGACGAACATACGACCGGGAGACGAGAACGTTGAGATACGCGCAGCTATAGAAAACAGTGGTGAAGCCGCGGCAAAGGATATAGAAGCAACCTTGCTCTTTGACGATGATACGTTCAAACCGTCCTGGTCAGGAACCGATCGTTCCTATTTAGGTAGGTTGAACTCCGGGGAAAAGGGCGAAGCAGTATTCCATATTGACCTCGCGGAGAACATAGCAGCGGGAGCACACCACCTACCACTGCGGATAACCTATAAGGATACGAAAGGTAACGAATACGAGGTGCTACGGGCGGTAACGATTCTGGTGAAGCCGAAACCGGACTTCGAAATCGCTTCGTACTATATCGAGCCGGCGAGCATAAGCGCTGCGGCTACGGGCGTGGTATTGCACGTGCAGGTAAAGAATATCGGTACGGAGAAAGCGGAATCGGTCAGCGTCCGAATGACGGGCGAGGCGGATGTGCCGTTCGACTACGACGTGAAGAGCGATTTCGTGGGTAATTTGGAGATTGGTGACGCGGGCGAAGCGATCCTGAAGTTCGATGTGAAGAAGGATGCCGTGCCGAAAGTCTATCCACTGGGCATAGAGATACGGTGTACCGGCGACCGTGAGATAGGCGACGATACTGTGTACATCTTCAACAAGGAGCTTAAGGTAGAAGTATCGTCAAGCGGTTCACAGCAGGAAGGCTCTTCACTGCCCGGGTTTGAGGCTCTGGTCTCCATCCTCGCACTGCTTTTCGTCTTTATCGTTGCAGGAAGGAGAAGAAACGGGGTTTAAAATCGGCCGTACCGAAGACGTACGAGTTCCGTAGCGCGAGTCGAGTGATAGAAAGAGGTTGACCGGATGGAGCTGAAAAATAAGATAAGCCTGGGAAAAGCACTTGAGCGACTGGCATCGTTTCAATACCGACATTATCGGAAGATAATCGTGGTGGCGCTGCTCATCACGGCGTTTCTGGGCTACGGCATGACGCTTCTGCAGTTTCAGGGCGATCTTACGAAGGAAATGCCGCAGGACCTGCCTGTTTACGAGCTGGCGGACAAGCTTTCAAGTAAGTTCACCGGGGGGGAATACCTGGTTATAGCGGTTACGTTAGACGAAGAGACGGGTACCAAGGATATCCCACGAGATCTGAGGGATCCACGAGTAATCAAATCAGTGCTCGAACTACACGAACGGCTGGCCGTGGAATCTTCAATTGAAGGCGTTCGGTCTATCGCTCCGGTCTTTCAAGACGGCGTGCCTGATGACATAGCGGGGGTAAAGCAGGTTATAGCTTCCACGCCGGGGGCAGAACAGTTCTTCAATCGCGATTACAGCGTCATGCTCATCTATGCGGATACTGTAGTGGGCACGGATGAAGAGAAGGTGATGAAGATAACCAATAAAATACAGCAGGATGTTGACGCGATCACGCGGCCTGCAGGTGTGGACTATAAGATTACCGGCATTGCCCCGATTATTGTGAAGATTGTCGAATTGCTCAAGGGCGATATCGTGATAACGACCTTAACGGCGGGGCTCGTCATTTTCGCGTTATTGGTGCTCTTGGAACGGTCGTTCTCGCGGGGCTTTATCGTCTTCCTGCCGCTGATTTTTACCGTTGTCTGGACCTTCGGTACGCTGGGCTTCCTGGACATTGCTATATCCGTCACCACGGGTGTGATTGGTGCTATCCTGCTCGGTCTCGGAGTCGAGTACGGCATTTTCATGGTATCGCGGTATTATGAAGAACGTCAGAGGTACGAGCCAGCGGAATCGTTAAAGATTGCGGTCTCGAACATCGGTGCATCAACCTTCGGCTCGGGTGCAACGACTGCGGCGGCTTTCTTCGCCTTAACGCTGTCCGTAATGCCCATGATCCAGCATTTAGGGCAGACGCTGGCTCTCGGGATTACCTACTGCTGGCTTGCAGCCACGGTGATCAATCCGTGTTTCATCCTCTTTGAAGAGCGGTTGAAATCAAGGAAGCTGGCCGAGTGGCTGCGGAAATGGGCAGGTGAAGGGAAAAGCCATGCGCGCTAATCTGATTGGTTGGCATAAAAAGCTCGTGAAGAAGTACGCGGAGTTCGTGGCACACCGGACTCCGGTGGTTTTAGCCCTTGTCCTCATCTTCTCGGTGGTCATGGGCTACCAGGCGTCCTTAATGCAGACGGTGGGGATGTCGCAAGAGGATATGCTACCGGAAGATGTCGCGGTGATAGAGACGCTTAAGCTCGTCTCAGACCAGTTTGCGGGTGCCTTTTCCAGCTCGACGATCGTCGTGGAGATCGATCCGCGCTATGCGAGATCAACGGAGATACGGGATGTGAGAGACCCCGAAGTGTTACGGTATGTCGATGCGCTTGCCGCGCGTGGCAAGCTCATTTACGGCGTTATCGATGCAACAAGTGCGGCAGACGTGATTAAAACCGCGAATGGGGGCAAGATACCCAGTTCTCTGCAGAGTGTGAAGTCGCTGGTGGCGCAGAACGAACTGGTAGCGCAGCAGCTCGGCACGTACATCAGCGATGATTATACGCTCAGTGTGGTGCGATTGACGCTGTTGGACGATCTTGATGCGGAGGCGGTCGTTGCGGAATTACGCGAAGCGATACGGCTGGAGGGGCCGCCGGGCGTGACGGTGGAGATCTCGGGCAGTCTGGTGGAAGATATAGTGATGATGGAGCTCGCAGCAGAGACGATGCAAGCAACCTCCATGATCAGTCTCGCGCTCATCATCATCATCCTCATACTTCTCTTTGTCTCGATCAAATACGGGCTCATTCCGTTAGTCACCATTCTTCTCGGTACGGTGTGGACTTACGGGGTGCTGTATCTGATAGGATTTGAAGTGACACCCATGACATCTGGTGCGCTTGCGATGATCATGGGCATCGGGATCGATTTCGGAATTCAGGTGACGCAGCGGTTCCGCTACGAGCTGCGCTCCTTCGCCCGGGAAGAGGCGATGGTGAATACGCTTGTGAACGTCTTCTATCCGATGCTCATCACCACGATTGCGGCGGTCACGGGCTTTCTCTGTCTCTCGCTCGGTGAATTGCCGATGATGCAGGATATGGGCAAGATGCTGGCGGTCGGGGTAGCCTGTTGCATGGTCGCGGCACTCACCGTGGTGCCCGCGGTTCTCGTGCTCTTTGAGCGTCGGAAGGGGGGAGCGCGCCTGAGTGCGGGAACTGAGTGACGGGTAGGAGGATAAGAGACAGATGGCGATACCGGAGAAGATAAAGCGGTTGGCTGAAGGGCACGGCTGGCTCAAGTGTCTCGCGGTGCGCGATATTATGGAGCCCCAGGTGATCACGATCGGTGAAGAGGCGACCCTGCGAGAGCTCGATGCTTTGATCCAGGAATACCAGCATCAGGGGTATCCTGTAGTGAATCAGGAGCATAAGGTAACGGGCGTCATCTCCTACAAGGATCTGCTTCGGGTGGAGAAGGAGTCCTGGGATACGATCCGCGTGAAAGACCGTATGAGCACCCGGTTGGTCTGTGCCAGTCCTGAGGAGTGTGTGATTGACGCGATAGAGCGGATGACCAGGGCGGGTGTTGGTCGGTTACTCGTGATGGAAGGCGATCAGTTGGTGGGCATTATCTCGCGCAGCTGCATTATGGATAAGGTAATAAAACGGATGGTGACGTAACGTCTTAGAAAACGTGATTGAGATTGCGTGAGTGCGTGCGTAAGTGAGTGGGTGAGTGGGCAAGAGGCTCTTGTTCAGCGGGCAAGGTGCAAGGGCTAGCGAGCTAGATAAAGGGGCTGAGGTCGAATCGCATGCCGTCACGCGCGGCAATAACCTCCACACCGGTCTCCATGCTGAGCTGCTTCGCGATCTCCCAGGGCTTATTCCTGAGCATGGTCATGCCGAAATGCGTGAGGATCGTGACCCGGGGTCTATTCGCCTCGATGATCGTCCGTGCGTCATTGACGGTGAGATGATCGACCCCTTCCCGCCGCTTATACATCGCCACGTTCAGCACGAGCACTTTGCCGTCGTAGTACCGCTCCAGCTCCTCGAAGTAGAGCGTATCCGCAACGAAGGACACGACCGTTCTCTCTCCCTGATCGCCGCGCACCTTCACGTTCAGCCCGTAGGTCTCCACGGTGCCGTGCATATGCCGTTTCGGCGTCTCGATCAGGAGGTTGCCGACGGGATAGCTCCCGCCCTCCCGGAAGACCTCGATCCGATCCACGAGTGCACGGTAGTAGTTCAAGACGACTGCATCACCCTCATTCGTCAAGGCGTCGCGGGGGCAGAGGAGCACGCCGCGGCGCTTAAAGCCGCCCTCGGTCATGGCCTCGATCATCACGTTGACATCGTTCGAGTGATCGAGATGCTTATGGGTGAGCAGGATGGCATCCAGTTTCGCGGGATTGAGTCGCGGCTTGCTCGCGGTGAATTTCACGAGCGTGCCCGGGCCCGGATCGATGAGGACCCGGGTATCTTTCAAACTGAGCACCGTTCCCGCGGAGGCGCGGAACTGGGTGATCATCACGAATCGCGCGCCCGCCGTGCCCAGGAAGTGCAGTTCGTCCCGCTCTGGTTGCCCCATCTTCTTATTCAAAGCCCCGGTGCAGCCCCCACTGCTTCGCGCACTTCACCGCATCCTGGTATTCGCGCAGGGTAATCGCTCTGTTCAGCTCCTCATACTCGGATGCCCTGAAGATAGGTCTGTACTGCAGCATGATATTAACATACGATTCAGTCGAGAGCTCGGTCGCGATGAATTTGAGCACCTCCGGGGAGCCCGCGAGGCCGTGGGGGAGCACCAAGTGGCGTATCAACAGCCCCCGCACCGCGATCCCGCGCTCATCAACGATCAGATCACTCACCTGCCGGTGCATCTCCTTCACCGCGGCCTTACAGGCCTCGAAGTAGTCCGGTGCGTTCGAATACCGCTTTGCAACCTCCGGGTCGCTGTACTTGATGTCCGGCATGTAGATGTCCACGATCCCGTCCAGGAGCTCGATGGTGCGGCTCGATTCGTAGCCGCCGCAGTTGTAGACGAGCGGTATCCGCAACCCCTGCTCGATCGCTATCCTGAGCGCACTCACGATCTGCGGTGTGTAGTGGGTGGGCGAGACGAAGTTGATATTGTGACAGCCGAGCTCCTGAAGCCTGAGCATGCTCGCGGCAAACTCCTCCTCGGTGATGAGCTGGCCGATACCCAGGTGGCTGATCTCGTAATTCTGGCAGAAGAGACAGCCCAGGTTACAATGCGTCAGAAAGATCGTTCCGGAGCCGCGTGTCCCGACCAGCACGTCCTCCTCGCCGTAGTGGGGATGGACGCCGGAGACCATCAGGCGGTAACCCGCTTTGCAGTAGCCCAGCTCATCTTTCGTACGATTGACGCGGCACGCGCGCGGGCAGAGCGTGCATTCGGAGAGAATCGCCGTGAGCTGCTCGATTCGTGCGTCGAGCTCACCGCTTGCGTAGTTTTCGAGATAGCAGGGCACGGGCATAGCGCTTTTCATGTACAGAAATGAACATAATTCTATAAATCTTTGGAATGCTCGGTAGAGCGAGCTGCGGGAGAGGTTCACGAACGATGCAGAAGAAAGGGCTGATCATTGCGATCGCGGGCAAGGGCGGCACGGGCAAGACGGTGATTGCCGCGCTCATGTTAAAATTCCTCACGGCGACCGGGCGCGAGCGTGTGCTGGCCATCGATGCCGATCCGGCAACGAGCCTGCCAAGCGCGCTGGGCGTAACGGTGCAGAAGACGATCGGCTACATCAGGGAGGAGATCGCTTCGCCCTCACAGGTCGCGTATTCCGCGAGCATGCCCACCGATCTGCTGATCGAGTACAAGCTCGAGGAGATTCTGGTGAAGATGCCGCGGTTCTCCGTCCTGGCCATGGGCCGTCCGGAAGGCCCGGGCTGCTACTGCCTGGTGAACGACATGCTGCGGCACTTCATCGACAAATTGGCTTCGCGGTTTTCCACAATCGTGATCGATTGCGAAGCGGGCCTGGAGCATCTCAGCCGGCGGACGACGCGGGATGTAGATACACTGCTCGTGGTGAGTGATCCGACGAAGCGCGGGATAGACACGGCCGCAGCGATCAAACGACTGGCGGAGAAGCTGCAGATCAACGTGCAGCGGATCTATCTGGTGGTGAACAAGGTAACTGAAGACGAAGACGTGCAGCGCGTGTTGCCCGAGCTGGTGAGGAGCAGCGGCCTCGAGCTCGCGGGGCTCGTGCCTGAGGACGAGCAGATCCGTGCGTACGATCTGGTAGGCAAGCCGATCCTCGAACTACCCGCGGATTCGAAGGCGGTCGTAGCAATGAAAGTGATCTGCGAGAAGGTCTGTTTGTGGTAAAGGACCCCCGCGCCCCCTCCATGTTCAGTAGCTCGTAGGAGCAAAGGATATTTATGATAGCTAATCTTATATGCGTTTAAAGTAGCACGAAAAGTTTGCGCGATCGGAATACGTGCTGGAGGAAGGGAAGGCGATGGACGGGTATGAAGATGAAGAGAATCCTTTGGGGAACACCTGGAATTATGGCGATCCGCTCGGCGCTGAAGGTAAAGAAGTACTGGAGTTCTGTCCGTTCTGCGAGGGTTTCGTGGAGAGTATTGACGGAGCATGTATTGAATGCGGACACACCATTCCGGCGAGGGGTGAAGTAAAACGAGCGGAAAGGAGAAGGATTAAACCGGACCCAAACGATCCAAACTATTGTTATCGCAAGGGCAAAGAGCTATTCAGAGGTGGTCAACCGGGTGAAGAGTGGTTCAGAAAAGCTGTTGCCCTCAATCCTGATTTTTATTGGGCCTATTACTTTTGGGGTCGAGAACTCCTGAAGCAAGGCCACTTAGAAGAAGCGGCAGAGAAGTTTAAAAAAGCGCTTGCCGGGCTCGTAAACAAACCATGGCCACATTATTATTTAGGAAAAGCACTGCTCAGACAAGAGGAGTTTACCGAGGCAGAGCGTGAATTCAAAAAAGCATTAGAACGCTATCCGAATCTCGAAACTGCGAAGGGGTACATTGATGAAATCCAATTGCGTAAAACGAAAGTTGGCTTCCCTCAAACGGTAGAAGGCGTCGAAAAATTGACAGAAAATATAATGCTGATGAACCACGCGTTACTAGAATGGTTTGAAACGAACATGCGAGATCTCGTTGAGACATTACTGGAGAGGACATATGGTGCTGGATGGTGGAGAAGCGGCGTACCGCTGCACGTAAGGAAGGATTGCGCAGAAAGGAAGGAGGAATCACCGGAAGAGGAACTGGACTCGCCTGAATTATCATTCATGCAATTTTATGGCTACGCAGAGATAATCAAGGCGAATAAGGAACTCTTTAAGTCGTACTTCAACGTCAAGGATTGGGTACATAGATTGAATCACTTAGAGCCCATTCGTAATGGTGTTATGCATTGCAGGGGTAGGCATCTTTCCCCTGAGAGGAATGCTACCTTGAAGAGCTGGTGTCATGATCTGGAAGAGATCCTGAAAACCGTGAACAAGCCCTTAACCAGGTGAGGGACGCCGCTGGAGCACGCCACCCCATACGGTCTTCCGACCTCATCACGAACATTTTGTCCTGCTTGAAGGTACAAATATCTGCACACACCACAAAGGAACTACAGAGTGAAGCGGAGCATGTTGCGACATTTTACCTTAGAATATTGGCTGGATGAGGGCTGGTATGTCGGGCGACTGAAAGAGG
>CAYYNW010000007.1:0-24117 GCA_964473145.1 uncultured Halobacteria archaeon | reverse complement strand
CCCTGGGAACTGCCGCACGGCATGGAGAGCGAGGGCACACCCGCCAGGTTGATCGAGACGGTATTCACATCGGCGAGATACAATGAAAGCGGGTCCTGTATCCGTTCGCCGAGCTTGAAGGCCACGAACGGCATGGTCGGCATCGCCAAAATGTCGTGCGTCTTCAGGGCATCCTCAAATTCGCGTTTGATCACCGTCCTCACTTTGAGCGCCTTCACGTAATACTTGCCGTAATAGCCCGCGGAGAGCGCGTAGGTGCCGAGGATGATCCGCCGTTTCACCTCCTCGCCAAACCCCTCGCCCCGTATCCGCGAGAAGGTAGTGTGCCAGTCCTCATCCTTGCCTGATCTGAGCCCGTACCGGAGCCCGTCAAACCGTGCGAGGTTCGATGATGCCTCGGACATCGCGATGACGTAGTACGCGGCGAGCGCATACTTCATGTTCCGCATGCTGAGCTCTTCATAGGTTGCACCGAGCTCCTTGAAGCGGTAAATCGCGTTCCACACAGCTCGCGCCACCGCAGGGTCGCAGCCCTCGAAGAACTCGCGGGGCACGCCGATCCGCAGCCCTTTGATCGCCTCAGGATCGCTCCCAGCGCCGTCGAGCCAGGAGCAGCGGTAATTCGTCGGCTCTTCGGTTTTGAGCTTCACCTGGGTGCTGTCATGCCAATCTTTGGCCGCGATCACGTCCAGGAGCAGTGCGGTGTCCTTAACTGTAGCGGCCATGGGCCCGATCTGCTCCAGCGAATTCGCATAGGCAATGAGCCCGTAGCGGGATACGAACCCGTAAGTGGGCTTCAGGCCGACGATGCCGCAGAAGGACGCCGGGCACCGGATCGAGCCGCCGGTGTCAGAGCCGAGCGCGAGTATCGATTCGCCGGCTGCGATTGCCGCGGCACTGCCGCCCGAAGAGCCACCGGGGACTCGGGTGAGGTCATGCGGGTTCTTTGTGGGCCCGTAGTAGCTCGTCTCCGTCGAGGTGCCCATACAGAACTCATCCATATTCGTCTTTCCGATAATGATCGCGCCTTCACGCTTCAACGCCTCGATCACGGTCGCATCGTACGGTGGGATGTACCCGGAGAGGATCTTGGATGCACAGGTAGTTTGAATGCCCGCCGTGGAGATGCTGTCCTTGATGGCAATGGGCACGCCGAGCAGTTTCTTGTGTCCGAATTCCGGCTCGTTGCGCCGCTTATCAACCACGCGCGCAGTCTCAAGCGCAGCTTCCCGGGTGAGGGTGATGAAGCAATTCAGGGGGCTCTTCTCGATATGCTCATAGAGCTCCAGTAGCACCTCCTCAGAGGAGATTGTGCCACTTTTAATACCTGCTGCGACTTCTCGTGCCGTCTGCATGCTCGCTGCGATCCCGGTTGTATTCTTATATATTCCTCTACTTCCACTACTCTTATAAACTCTTGCGGATATGGATGACGAGTAACAGCCCATGAAGACGAAATCGCTCTGCCCTCAGTGTCTCGCGGTGCTTGATGCCGAGATCTATGAAGCCGCGGGCGAGATCAGGCTCAAGAAGCGCTGTGCGGTGCATGGTGAGTTTGACGACCTTTACTGGTCGGATGCGGCGCTCTACAGGAAATTTAGCCGGTGGGGTTATGGGCATGATGAGGGCGCTGCGGGTATTCAGAACACGGCAGTCAAGCAGGGCTGCCCGTACGATTGCGGGCTCTGTCCCGAGCACAAGAGCTCGACGATGCTCGCTATCATTGATGTGACGAACCGGTGCAACCAGCGCTGTCCTATTTGTTTTGCCAATGCAGCCGTGAGTGGGTACCTCTACGAGCCGACGATGGCGCAGCTGGAGCAGATGATGCGGCTGCTCCGGAGCGAGGTCCCTCCCTGTCCTGCGATACAGTTCGCCGGCGGTGAGCCGACCCTACGGAAGGATTTCGTGCAGATCGTCCGCAGGGCTCATGAGCTCGGCTTCTCCCACCTCCAGGTCGCCACGAATGGCATCGCCTTGGCCAAGAGCGTCTCCTTCTGTCACGAGCTCAAAGTGGCAGGTTTGCATACCGTGTACCTGCAGTTCGACGGGGTGACCGATGAGCCCTACAAAGTGCTCCGGGGTTATCCGGCACTGACCCAGAAGGTGAAGGCGATCGATAACTGCTGGGCGGGCGAGATCAAAAGTGTCGTGCTCGTACCTACGCTCGCGAAGGGCGTGAATGACGATCAGATCGGTGCGATAGTCCGCTTTGCAGCGCAGCGGCTGCAGATCGTGAGGGGCGTGAATGCGCAGCCCATCTCCTTCGAGGGGCGCGTGGAGGAATCGGAGAGGCGGGAACAGCGAATAACCATTCCCGATTTCATTCGGCTCCTGGAGGAGCAGACGAATGGCGAGATACCCCGTGAGAGCTTCTACCCCGTGCCGTTTGTCCTGCCCATCTCCTATTTCGTGGAGGCGTGGAAACGAGTTCCGCAGATCAAATTCACCGTGCATCCCCACTGCGGCGCGGCTACCTACGTCTTCGTCGAGAACGGGCGGTTCATACCCATTACGGAGTTCATGGATGTCGAAGGCTTTATGGAGTTTTTGAAAGAGACCGCGGGGGAGATGAGCCCCTCGAAGGTCAGTAAGATCAAGGCGACTGCGGCGCTGATCGTGGCCTTGCGCCGGTTCATCGATAAGGATAAGGCGCCGGAGAAGTTTGACTCCCTGACCCTGCTCGCCAACGTGCTCGGGATCGGGAATCGGGAAGCAGTCGCGGAGTTCCATCGCAAAGCGCTCTACATCGGTGCGATGCACTTCATGGACCCCTACAACTTCGATCTGGAACGGGTGAGGCGCTGCGGAATCCACTACGCCACACCGGATGGGCGGATCATTCCATTCTGCACCTACAACGCACTCTATCGCTCCGGAGTAGAGCGAGCATTTGCACAAGCGTATTCTTCCATCCTTCCCCCGGAGTCCGCGTAAATTCCACCGTCCTGCAGCTTTAAATAGGTGGAGAACAAACGTAGCAGTGCCCTTTTCGAAGAGTAGCGTGACCTCGCGGATGCGGAGGATGAGCGTTATGGCAAACAAAGGGCGACACTGCGCCGTATTGCACGGTCCCTGCGGTAGCCGGGTTCACGAACGGAAGATGGCGATGACCGTCACGAGGCAACCACAATACGGTACACCACTCCCTCAGGCAGCACAAAGTTTATCAGCGCTCTACTCTTGTAGAGAAAACAGACAGAGAGGAAGCGTGAAGGTGGTGTCGAGATGAGAAGGGGGGAAAAGAGGAGGAACGCAGAGCGATGAGCACTGAGGAGCGGGAGATGGAGCGTCTACGGGAGAAGAAGCTGCAGGAGATGGAGGAGAAGGCAAAAGCGAAGCAGGAGAAGGTAAAGAGCGGAGCGCCACTGGATCATCCGGTGAGCATCACCGATAGCACGTTCTTCGAGACGGTCAAGAGCCATCCGCTGGTCGTCGTGGACTGCTGGGCTCAGTGGTGCGGCCCCTGCCGCATGGTGGCCCCGATCCTCGAAGAGCTGGCAAAAGAATACACGGGGAAGATCGTTTTTGCCAAACTGAACGTGGACGAGAACCCGAAAATCGCCACGGATTTTGCCATTATGGCGATCCCTACTATCTTCATCTTCAAAAACGGCGAGCCCGTGGATGTAATCCAGGGTGCGATGCCGAAGCCGCATTTTGAAGCGAAGCTGAAGCGATGGCTGTGAGACCCATCGAGAAACCAATCGCGAAGGAACTTGAAATTGTGAAGCGGTTTGCCGAGTTTGGATTCCAGGTCCATCCTGAGGCGATCGCACTACTCGCCCGGTATGGTGGCGACGGCTCGACTCACTGGGATGGCGATCCTGCAGCGATTGCCCGGGGCGTGACCACCTGGATCGACCCCTCGATCTGCGTAATCTCCCCGGAGCAGATCGTGGCGTACTTAACCAGAAGGCGGTCGCGCGAGCCCGGAGAAGGTCGCAGCCAGATCACTGCGCCCGTGGAGAGCGCAGTACCCGGTATTGACATCATCCGTTCGTATCCCGAGCAGGGCTGGACGGCGGATCATCGCGACTTCCTGCCGTACTTCCTGGATCGCTACGAACGGCTGAGCATGCTCATCAAGAAGCGGCTGAAATGCGTGCAGATCCGGGCGGTCCGGAGCGGTCAGGAAGGTGAAGAGACCTCGATAGCCGGTATCATCTCGGCCATCGCGAAAACGGCGAAAGGTAACCGCAGGGTCGAGCTGGAGGACCCAACTGGGACTATACCCGTTATTCTGCCGTCGCACGAGGAGCTGGTGCCCGATGAGGTCATTGGGGTAACGGGCTTCGTCTCGAGTGGTGGGCTCTTCATTGCGAATAAGGTAACTTATCCGGACGTGCCTCTGCCAGCCTCCACCACGCAGGCCTCGCTGGCCGCACCGGAAGAAGAGGAAGAGCGAGCTACGCCTATTTCTGCGGTATTCATCTCAGATCTGCATGTAGGAAGCACGACGTTCCTCCATGAGGCGTGGGATAGCTTTATGCGCTGGCTGAAGGAGAAGGCGTCGTCTCTGAACATCGCCTACCTGGTGGTGGCGGGCGATGTGGTCGATGGTATCGGCGTTTATCCGGGCCAGGAGAAGGATCTGGCGCTCACCGATATCGAGGCACAGTACAGGACGGCGTCGAGTTGTTTCCAGGCATTACCCGACCGTGTGCACCTCGTGGTGGCACCGGGCAACCATGACGCGGTGCGAACCGCGGAACCGCAGCCGCCGCTGCCCGAGTGGATCCGCAAGCTCTTTCCCGAGCATACCTGCTTCACCAGCAACCCCGCGTACATCCGCATCGGTGGCCGGCAGGTGCTCATCTACCACGGGCAGTCGTATGACGATTTCGTCACCGCCGTCTCGAGGCTGAGCTTTGCCAAGCCGGCGGACGTGATGATCGAGATGCTGCGACGGCGCCATCTCGCACCCATCTATGGTAACGGTGTGTCAATCGTGCCTCATGGCGCGGATTACGGGGTGATTGATCCCGTGCCCGATATCATGCAGTGTGGGCATGCGCATACCGTGGGTCTGGCAAAACACCGGCAGGTGCTCCTCATCAATTCCGGCACCTGGCAAGCGCAAACGCCCTATCAAAAGAAGCGGGACATCACACCGGTCGCTGGCTGTGCGACGGTGGTCGAGCTCAATTCGCTCAAAGTGAAGGTACTGGACTTCCGCAGCCGGGCAGGTGCGTGAGTGGGTGAGGTGAGCATGAGCGCGGCGAGAAGTGAGACGAGGGCGCATAGGCATCTGAAGGCCTGTGCCTGCCGCGGAGCGATGCGCTTCCGTGGCTGGCTGCGCGGCAAGGTGTATGCCGGCTATGGAAACTCGCTGGCAGCGGAGATCTCGAAGCGCCCCTTACCCGAGCATGTCGCGATTATTATGGACGGCAACCGCCGCTATGCGCGGAAGATTGGCATCTCGGTGGAAGAGGGCTACAACTACGGCGCGGGGATTACGGAGCGCGTGATTGAGTGGTGCTTCGATCTCGGGGTGAAGCAGCTCACCCTCTATGCCTTCTCGATCGAGAACTTCTGCAGGACAGCCGAGGAGAAGGCGAAACTGTTTGACCTCCTGCGTGCGGAATTCGAGAAGCTCGCAGTCGATGAGCGGATCCATAAGAATGAAGTGCGGATGCGCGCGATCGGTAACGTCGCGCTGCTTCCCGAGTCGGTACGAGCAGCGATCAGGAAGGCTGAGCAGGCCACCGAACGGTACGATCGCTTCAACTTGTTCATCGCGGTCGCCTACAGCGGTCGCATGGAGATCGTCGACGCGATACGGATCATCGCGAGCAGGATCCAGCGTGGCGTCTTAAAGCCCGAGGAGATCACGGAGGAGACGATCTCGCAGCATTTGTACGTCAGCGAACTCGAGGGAGAAGCGGATGCCGTGGATGCCGGCGCCAGGACGAGCGTGGACCTGATCATCCGCACGGGCGGTGAGCTGAGGATCAGTAATTTCGTGCCCTGGCAGGCGTTAGGTAACGAGTGTACCGCGTACTTCTGCGCGCCCTTCTGGCCAGAATTCAGGCTGGTTGACCTCCTCAGAGCGATTCGGACCTACCAGGAGCGCGAGGCGGAGAAGCGGCAGCGCACAAATGTACGGATCGCGAACCTGAAGCGGCTCGCCGATGGTGAACCGCAGCAGCAAGGAGGTAAAGGTGCAGGTTTGTAACCTACAGGCATGAGACGGGTGGTCGTATGAGAGCGTTTATCGCCGTTGATCTCTCTGAGGAGATCCGGGCGCGTATAGCGTCACTCCAGGGTGAGTTCGCATGGCTGGGTGAGCAGGGCATCGTGAAATTCGTGGAGCCGCATCAGGCCCATCAAACGGTGAAATTCCTGGGCGAAATACCCGAGACTGCGGTGGCGGGAATCGACCGCGCGCTCTCGGAACTGCACCAGCAACCGTTTGAACTTCGGCTGCACGGTGTCGGGTTCTTTCCCGCGGCGTCAGTGGAGAAAGCGCGTAATCTTCGTGTGATCTGGGTGGGCATCCAAGCCGGTGAGGAGCAGTTGCGGGCGTTACAGGCCGAGGTCGAGACGAGATTGTATGAGCTGGGGTACCCACTCGAGCGGCGGTTCAGCGCGCACATCACGCTCGGGCGTGTGAAGAAGCCGCTGCGGTCAAAGGATGAGCTGAAGCGGGTATTGACGAAGATCGCGGCACTGCGCGAGGCTGAGGTGGGTACGATGCGGGTCGAGGCCGTGAAGTTAAAGCGGAGCACGCTGACCCCCCGGGGTCCGATCTATGATGATCTGGTGGTGAAGCGGTTGGTGGGATAGAAGCTACATGGTCAGATATGGAACGCATAAAGGGCACGCCCTTGGACTAGCAGTGCTGGCCTTGCTGGCGGGTAGTTCAGCTCCCGTTGATGAATGGCAATCCCGATACAATAACTTAAGGCAAGAATTCAAGGATTATATTGAGACCAGTCGAAGAACTGAAGCGATTAAGAGGCAGGAGCTAAAGATAGATTTTGCAAAGAAGCTGCTCATCGTGGCTGATTCTTTGAGCCGTATAACTGTTGAACACAATAATTTTCCCTGCGATATTATAAAAACTTATTCAGATAATCTCACGAGAAATATAGATGTAATTTACGGTCAATTACTTTCAGCATCAGGTCTTACCCCAGTAGAGCCGGCAGCAGGCGATAAGTTCGATGATAGATTGCATAACGCCATCGGATTGGAGAATAGCGCTGTTTATCCTGAGAACTCGGTTTTTCGCGTGATAAGAAAAGGATATCGCATTGAAGATACTGTTGTAAGACCAGCCGAAGTGATTATATCAAAACGTCCCGTTGAAGTACTCGAGATCAAAAGGCCGGGTTTGCGGGATCGAATCCTCAGATGGATTCGCCCCGGGAAGCGCAGATTTGCAGAGGTAAACCAACGGATAGCTGGGGTTGAGCGCTTACAGAGGGAGAATACCGAGAAACATATACAGGATATAGACTCTCTGAAAACTATACTAGCACAATTAGAAGCAAGAAATGAAAGGTTAGATGAACTTGAACGAGTCCAGCAAGGAGAGCTCGAAAGATGCAGGAGGGATACAGCAACCCTGAAGGATATGATACTAGAACTAGAAGAGAAGCTAGCGTTAAAGGTGCAGGCGCAGTTGCAAAGCGGATATCAAGAGAATGAGCTATTTGAGAACAACTTAAAATATAGGGATATGGATGACAGATAGAGAGGATAATGATAGATAGAGATATACTTGGTATAGACTTTGGGACAACAAACTCAAAGATGGCGTACATGCTGCTTGATGAACCAGTGATGATAGAGAACGGCGAAGGGAAGAATGTCACACCTTCCGTAGCATATTTCAAGGGCGAGAATGAGGTTATAATAGGTGAAGTAGCCAAGCGGAATATGATTGTGCATCCAGAGAGCACAGTAAGTTCTATAAAACGGGTGATGGGGACAGACTTTAAGAAGCAGATTGGGCGGTATAAATTCCCGCCTGAATACATAGGGGCATGTATATTCAAGAAACTTGCGGATGATGCACAGAAACGGGTTGGAAAACGGTTTGTTGATGCTGTCATATCGGTCCCTGCAAATTATTCTGATAGCCAGAGGCAGGCAATCAAGGATGCTGCGGAGATCGCGGGGTTTAATGTTTTGAGGATGATAAACGAGCCTACTGCTGCGATGTTAGCCTATGGGATGAGAGAAGACCGCGATAGAAGGGTACTGGTTTATGACTTTGGAGGAGGGACGTTCGATGTATCTATTCTTTCCGTTACCTCCGGCTTCTTTGACGTGGATGCGAGTGCGGGCGAGCACAGGCTCGGAGGTGATGACATCGATGCGCGTATTGAGGAGCAGGTGAGCAAGAGATTATACGAGCAACTCGGCGTTGAGGTGACGAAGGATTTAGCGCTGCATGCAACGCTCCGTGAAGCCGCAGAAGAAGCAAAGATCGCGCTATCCTCGGTAGAGAGCACGACAATCAGCATCCCTTTTGTGGCTGCAAACAAACCGCCGTTCAGTATGGTATTGACTCGTGCGCAACTTAACAGTATGATATCCGACCTGATCGAGCGTACAAAAAAACCAGTTGAACAGGCATTAAACGATGCATCACTCGAAAAGAGCGAGATAGATGAGATCTTGCTTGTCGGGGGTACAACACTCATACCGGCAGTCCGTAAATTTGTAACGGAGTATTTTGGCAAAGAACCTCTTAAAGGTGATCCTTATGACGCAGTTGCACTTGGTGCTGCTATTGCAAGCACAGAATTCATAAAAGAAAAATCACGGGTAGCGAAGAATATAGAGATCAGTGATGTAATCTCAAGCTCATTAGGAGTAGAGGTAGCAGATGGCACGATCTCACGGATAATTGAGCGGAACACAAAGATCCCGATTGCACGGACACGTAATTACACGAATGCCGGAGATTTCCTGGATAAGGTCATCATACCGGTATACCAGGGCGAAGGAGCATATCCGGAGGAGGACGAGTTCCTCGGCGAATTTTGGATATCCATAGAACCCATGCCCATCCATCAGAACAAGATAGACGTAACATTTGAAGTGGGAAAGGAATTTGGTATACTAAACGTTACAGCAAAAGATACAGATTCGGGCAATCAGCGTACCGTGAAGTTAGAAGCGAGGAGCAGGCTTTCGAAGAAGGAGAAGAATAAATGGATGAAGAAACTGCTCGGCGTTGAGAGCGCACATGTAACCATCCTAAATGAGGCGCGTGAGGTTAGTTTGGATCTCTATCTCAATCCATGGGAAGCAGTATCAGACCTCAAAAGCGAGCTGATGGAGCTGGGCGTTCTGGGTGAGCATGAGACGATCTACTATAATGGTACAGAGCTTGAGGATGCCCGGCGAATATCTGACCTTCAGTTGACGAGCGAGGGCGTGATAGAGATAAGGCGAAGTGATAAGTAAGAGATCGAAGAAGCAAAAGGCCGCGGAGATACCGGTAATAAAGCAGGAGCTCTCAATTCAGGATGATCCCTACTGGAAGCTATCCAGTATTCATATGGACCCGCATCGTGTCGGCAGGTTTATCAGTAGATTCGAGCGATTTGAATACCTGCATCCAGAATGGACTGCAGGGCTCATGGACGGCCTGCCCACCTTTTACTGCATTCTCGGTGTTGAGAGGGGCGCCCCAAAGGAGCAAATCGAGCAGGCATACGAGCGG
Organism: uncultured Halobacteria archaeon; assembly: GCA_964473145.1. GTDB lineage: Archaea > Halobacteriota > Syntropharchaeia > Alkanophagales > Methanospirareceae > JACGMN01. The sequence continues at coordinate 14,432 of CAYYNW010000007.1, read as the reverse complement.
AAATCGAGATTCTCAAGTTACCCCCTAAAGGTGATTGCGGAGGCATTCGATGTATTGCGTAACCCTCGCCTACAGAAAGAGTATGACGACCTGCTGATTACCTTTGAGCAGGTTACAAAGTGTATGCCGTCGCATGAAAAGCATGAATTGGCTCAGAAGCACAGCGCATATATCAGCGTCGAGAAGGAGTACACTCGAATGAACCAGTTACTGGGGCGGTACAAGGATTACGATCTTCTTTACCTGTTCGGGATGCCTGATCTCTACGAGATCGCCGGGCTTGCACAGGACTGCACCACTGAAGAGATAAGCAGAACTTGTGGTTCAGATTCAGAGCTATCCGTAAAAATCAGCACGGTACTCAAGGAACCAGCATCACGGGAAGAGTATGACTTCATGCTGGACTTCATTGCGCGACGCGCAAATAAGGAGCATCTTGAGGAACGGGAGAGGAACAGGAAGAAGTGGGCGAGTCTCGATAGGCACATTTTTGAGAAGATTGTACTCATGGCACTTACTGAACCCGGTACACTTTCCACCTCGCTCCGTCGGCGGGGCGAGATACTTACCAACAACCAGGACTGGCAGCAGTATCTCCCACCATATCAGGAGACCTTTCTATCGCTTCTCGGATTAGATACAGCCTCGCTCAGCACCGAGAAGAAAGAAGTGGAAAGCGCACTGCGCGAGAGATACCGGCCGCTTGAGAAGACTCCCCAGGTCAATCTGGCATACAGCGTACTGAAGAACAAATCGCAGCGAGAGGATTACCTGTGGCTTCTGGAGAATTACGAGCTGCTCGAGACCCTGGCGAGTCTGCTGACCGTGGAGAACGTTCCCGGAGCAACGGGAAAAGAAGGGGTGGAGCTCCCGAGCATGCGGGAAGCAATGGATGCGTTAGCCCGGTTATTTGCAGAATGGGAACGAGGGCACAGAAAAGGAAGAGATACTCACCTGAGCACCGAGGAGATAATGGCGATACTCAGCAGCCACCTCAGGGATGAAACGATAAAGGAAGAGTCGCGCAGAAGGCACTAGCAATGGATAAAGCCCGAAAAGAGAGGACCTTACTCGATTTCCTGCACCCCCCTACGGGCGAGAGTGCTAAGGGGCGGGGTGAGAAGGACTGTGGCCTTGCACGTGATCTCTTGCCTGCCCAAGAGCGCACCGAGGCGGCTAACCGTGTGGAAGAGCCGACGAGGGAAGCGCCGCGTATCTACTCCGTCTTTGAGATAACGAGCAGAATCAAGTGTATCCTGGAGGGCGATGCGGAGCTGCGGAACCTCTACGTCAAGGGCGAGCTCTCGAACCTCAGCCAGCCGACCTCGGGCCATCTGTATTTCACGCTGAAAGATGAGCTCTCGGAGCTGCCGTGTGTGATGTTCCGTGAGCAGAGCCGCGGGCTCCTCTTCGTGCCTGAGGACGGCATGAGCGTGATCGTCCGCGGGCACCTGAGCGTGTATGAGAAGCGAGGCAAGTATCAGCTCTATGTGGATGAGCTGCAGGCGGCGGGCCTCGGTGCGCTTTATCTCGCCTTCGAGCAGTTGAAGAAGCGGCTCAAGGCTGAGGGGCTCTTTGAGGTGAGGCATAAGAAGCCGATCCCCTGCTTTCCCCATCGCATCGGGATCGTGACCTCGCCCACGGGCGCGGCAATCCGGGACATTGTCAAGATCACGAAGAAACGCTACCCGCACGTGCATATCCTCCTCGCGCCCGTTGCGGTACAGGGCGAAGGCGCGGCGCTCCAGATCGTGCACGCGATCCGCCTGATGAACCGGTACAGTGTTGAGCGTGAGCGTATCGACGTGCTCATCGTGGGTCGTGGTGGTGGCTCGCTCGAGGAGCTCTGGGCGTTCAATGAGGAGCAGGTTGCGCGTGCGATCTTCGCGTCCGAGGTTCCAGTCGTCTCTGCGGTGGGGCACGAGACGGACTTCACGATTGCGGATTTCGTCGCGGACAAGCGAGCAGCGACGCCCTCGGAAGCCGCGGAGCTCGTGGTACCGGATATACGTGAGGTGGCGAAGAATCTGCGCACACTGGAGTTGCGGCTGCGCCAGAACGTCTTCCAAGCGCTCGAGACGTACCGGAAGCGGTTGACGAACATCGAGCAGAACATTCTCTTCCGCAAGCCGAGCGAGCGAATCAATCAGTACCGGCAGACGGTCGATGAGCTCAAGCGGACGTTAGAGAAGGAGCTCACGCACCGCATCGCGCTGCAGCGTAAGCATCTGCAGGCGCTCATGGGTAAGCTGGACGCGCTAAGTCCGTTGGCGATCCTCGATCGCGGGTACAGCATCTGCTTGCGGGTGACAGACGGGCGGATCGTGCGGAGTGTGAGCGATATTGCAGTTGGCGATGCGCTCAGGGTGCTCTTGAAGGACGGAGAAGCGGTTTCGGAAGTGAAGGAGAAGCGAGCGAGTAAGCCTGTTAACAGCACCTGTGATTAAACCTGGCTAACAGCTCCTGGGATTTAATAGCGGGACGGCGACCTATAGATATTACAGACAGAATGAATACTGATAAGCGCGCCAGGCACGGAGATGGAGCAGATCAGCAGACTCTTTCTAGCAGTTTTGTAGTGCTCGGCGTGCTCATCGGGCTGCTCCTGGGGATTGCAAACGGAGCGGTACTGCTTGCTCCACCGCTGCACCCGAGCACTCATGCAGTCGAGGGTTTACCGCCGGAGGTTGCTGGGGACAAGGCGGTCAGTTTCATCGCGAAGCATGCCGTTTCGCCCGGTGTTGAGGTCAGCCTCGTTGCGGTCACGGAGCTAAACACCGGCAACCTGTACCGGCTCACGATCAACCTCTCGACTCCGGAAGCCTCAGAGACACGGGAGCTGTACATCTCAAAGGATGGTCGGTGGCTATTCCCCGGCAGTATCAACCTGAGTCGCTACACGATCGGTGACTTCCTGGTGACGGGTGACGCGCCGTGCGTCGAGGATGGCACACCGATCGTGTATTTCTTTGGCTCGGAGGGCTGCAGTGCATGCCGCTGGGAGCATCCCGTCCTGACAGAGGTGGCGGCGCAGTTCGAGGGCCACATCGTCTTCCAGGATTATATGGGCGGCGTGGCGGGCGATCGTGCGGTCTTTGAGCGGTACAGCCCTGACGGCACGATACCGACGATGGTGCTGGGCTGCACGTATTACCGGATTGGTGCGGGTATCCCGCTCGGTGAAGAGCAGGAGGCGCGGATATTGACCGCGCTCATTTGCACGCTGACGAATAACGAGCCGGAAGCGGTCTGCCACGAGCCAGCCATTCAAGCGTTAGTTGCACAGGTTGGGTAGCTGTGCAGAGAGCGGCACGGCAACACTTTTAACGTCGCACCACCTTTTTCTAACCAGGACCGTAGTGTGTCCTCCGAACCGGTTGAGGCAGAGAGGGCGATGGCAGAGACTGAAGCGTTACCGTTCGAGGCGGCCTTGAAGCGCTTAGAGGAGATTGTGGAGCGGCTGGGCGATGGCAATCTCGCGCTGGACGAGTCGCTGAAGCTGTTCCAGGAGGGCATGGAGCTGTGCAAGCTCTGCACCAAGAAGCTGGACGAGGCGGAATACCGTGTGGAGAAGCTGATGGAGACGGAAGGCGGCGAGTTCACGGTCGAGTCGTTTGAGGTGAAGGAGTGAGCACCTGAGCACCGAGGCGCGCTTCACTCTTTCGCGACCATCACTTCTGTTGATTTGATCACCGCCTCGACCTCATCGCCGATCGCCAACTCGAGCTCGTCGACCGCGTCCCGGGTGATCAATGCGGTGACAATCGTGGGCGTTTCGATCTGGATGCGCACCGTTGCGGCAAGCTCGCTGATCTCCAGTTTCTTGATCGTGCCGGTGAGCTGATTCCGCGTGCTGACCTTGAGATAGAGCGCTTCCCATAATTCCTTATCGGCCGCTACGCCATCCAAGTACCGCCCGTAGCGCTCGTACTCATGCAATAACCGCTCGCCTTCCTCGGTGAGCGCCGCGCCGCCGCCGCCCCTTGCACCGCCGCGGAAAGTCTGCACGACCGGCGTGCCGATCGCCTCCTCGATCTTCCGCAGGTGCTCCCATGCGGAGCGGTAGGGCATCTCGAGCTTCTCGGCGGCCTTCCGTATGGAGGCGGAGTCGCGAATCTCCTGCAGCAGCTTTGCACGCCCCTCGCCGAGAATCGAATGCCCTTGAAGTTCAAGCCAGGGCTTGCATCGTGATACGTATTTTCGGCTGGGCGAGGTCATGGTTAGGAGGAGGTTGGTGTGTGGTCTTAAATACCTATCTATTTTAGAGGCTGAACGGAAGCTGCTGGAGTTCGAAATCCTCATGAGTTATGCACTGCAGGGAGATAAAGAAGACATTGCTGATAAAATTAACGAATACCGCCGTGATGAGCGTACGAGGATAGGAGCTAGCGGCGAAGAAGCCGTCGAAGCTTTTTATCAGGAATATGCTCAATGGTAAGCAGCTTTCTCACCTTCTCGTTTCGTTAGCTTCATCACGACACTAACAAACATCTGAGTGCACTCTCAGCAGCTATTTAGCAGTACTTCTGTTGCCTTCATCGCCTTTAATGATACCAGCATTTAATGTTATAAGAACTTTATCTATTTCTGACTTTGCTCTCAGATCTTTAAAATCGTATTTTTTACCAAGTACTCGCTTTTGGTTCGCTTAGCACGTATACTGGTATTAGCATCTTGTGCCGTTTAACGTCGAACTCAGCAACTAGAACTTCTAGAGATGGTAAGCTGAGAACGCAATCTATGAGAATTTGAGAATCTAGCGACAATCGCGTCACGTGGGGTCTGATACGAGCCATCAATTTTCTCCCTTTCTGCTATGTGATTCTAAAGTTGGCGGCACGTGCTGCAGCTTCTGCTTCAGTTCATGGAGCACATTCAGCGCCTCGATCGGTGAGATCCGCTCCACGTTGATCGCCCGCAGCTCCTCGAGCACCGGATGATCCTGCAGCACCACCTCTTTCTGCACGATCACGCGCTCGCCGCCCTCATCGGCTCGCGCCTTGGAGCTTGCGAGCTCGCTCTCCATTCGCTTCACGACGCTCCGGGCAGATTCGATCACCTCGGTGGGCAGGCCGGCGAGTTTCGCGACCTGAATCCCGTAGCTCTTAGAGCCGCGGCCCGCGACGACCTTGCGGATGAAGAAGACCTCGTCTTCGACCTCGCGGATCGAAACGTTATAGCATTTAACCCCGGTAAACTGCTCTTCGAGCTCGGTGAGCTCGTAGAAGTGCGTGGCAAAGAGCGTCTTCGCTTTGATACGCTGGTTCACGTATTCTCCGACCGCCCAGGCGATGCTGACGCCGTCCAGGGTGCTCGTGCCGCGACCGATCTCATCGAGGATGATCAGGCTCCGGTCAGTGGCATTATTGAGGATGTTGGCCGTCTCGCTCATCTCGACCATGAATGAGCTCTGGCCCATGGCGAGGTCGTCGTACGCGCCCACGCGCGTAAAGATCCGATCAACGACCCCGATCCGCGCTTCGGTCGCGGGCACGAACGAGCCGAGCTGCGCCATCAGCACGATCAGGGCCACCTGGCGCATGAAGGTGGATTTCCCGCTCATGTTCGGGCCGGTGATGACCATTAACCGGTTATCCGTTCCAATGCGGATATCGTTGGGCACAAAGCCCTCCTTCACCTCGCGTTCAACGACGGGATGCCGACCCGCGGTGATCTGGATCTCCTCGCTCTCGTCGACCGTGGGGCAGCAGTAGCCGTTCTCGGCCGCGATGTCCGCGAATGCGACGAGCATGTCCAGGTCTGCGATCGAGTTCGCAGCCGCCTGGATCTCCTTTGCACGCTTCGCCACGGCCTTCCGTGTCTCCTCGAAGAGCTCGTACTCGAGCTCCTTGAGCCGTTCCTCAGCGCTCAATGCCTTCGCCTCGTACTCCTTCAACTCCTCCGTGATGTACCGTTCCGCGTCGGTCAGCGTCTGTTTCCGGATGTAGGACTCAGGGACCTGGTCAGTCCAGGTCTTCCGCACCTCGAGGTAATACCCGAATACCTTATTATAGCTGACCTTGAGCGATTTAATGCCCGTGCGAGCCTTCTCGCGCTCCTCAAAGTCCACGAGCCACTTCCGGCCGTCGTGCTTGATCTGCCGCAGCTCGTCGAGCTCAGCATTGCAGCCAGCTTTGATCACCCCGCCCTCCGTGACCGTTACGGGTGGCTCGTCCACAATGCGTTGGTCGATCAAGGCGATGATCTCCGCGAAGCTGCTGGATTTCAACGGGCCCAGTGCGCTTTTGATCCGTTCGGCACGGCAGCGTTTCAGCGTCGTGCGTACCGCCTCGATCTGCTGTAATGATCGTTTCAAGGCGATGAGATCACGTGCATTCGCGTTGCCGAACGATATCCGGCTGATGATGCGCTCGATGTCCGCGATCTCCTTAAAGGACGCCTTCACCGCTTCCCGGAGCAGGATGTCGGCATGGAATTCCTGCACAGCCTGCTGCCGCTGCTTGATCTCGGCGGGATCGCGCAGGGGGAACCGGACGTTCTTTTTGAGTAGCCGTGAGCCCATGCTCGTCTGTGTTCTGTCGAGCACGCTGATGAGCGTCCCGCGCGCGGTGCCGTCGCGGATATTGGCGAAGAGCTCGAGGTTCCGGACCGTGACGCTGTCCAAGACCATGTAATCGGCTACGAAGAAGGTCTTGATGGGTTTGATATGCGCGAGCACCTTCTTCTGTGTCTCCCGGAGATAAGAGATCACCGCGCCTGCTGCGGTAATGCCCGCCTTGAGCTCGCCGCAGCCGAAGCCGTCGAGCGATATGACGCCGAAATGGTTGATCAGCGTCGTGTACGCGGTCTTATACTCGAAATAGTAGGGGTCATAGCGTGAGATTGTGCAGTTCTCCTGGGGTAGCGGGAGCTCGAGTGACTCGGGCAGGATGATCTCCGCGGGCCGCACGCGTTCGAGCTCGGTCTGCACTGCGGTGTGCGTGCTGTCATCCTCGAGCTCGGTGACGGCGAACTCGCCGGTGGAGACGTCGAGGATAGCAATGCCCACGCGACCATTGAGGAGATTGAGGCAGAGCAGATAATTACTTGCGCGGTCCTCGAGGAATGAATCGTCAATGATCGTGCCGGGCGTAATGAGCCGTACGACCTCACGGCGCTCGATCTGTGTGCCTTTCTCATCGGCGAACTGCTCGCAGATGGCGACTTTATACCCTTTCTGGATCAGCTGCTTGATGTAGGGCGTGACGGCATGGTAGGGCACGCCGGCCATGGGCGTCTTCCGTGCAGCGCCCGTGCCCCGGCCCGTCGCGGTCAGGGTGATCTTCAACTCCTTCGCGGCGACTTTGGCATCCTCCCCGAACGTCTCGTAGAAGTCGCCGACCCGGAAGAGGAGGATCGCGTCGCGATACTTCTCTTTGATCTGGTAGTACTGCTCCATCATCGGTGTATGCTCGGGCATTGGCAGGGAGAACCTCGCGGGTTACGGTAACGTACGTCACGAATAGATTCGCCTTCTTCTGGTTTAAGGGTTTCTGAGCTTCAGCACATCCGATGTGGAGAACCGCCCGGAAGTACCTGCATTTGGATAACAGGATAAACCAGACAAACGAGAGGATCATCTGCTATTTATTATCGGAGTAGCATCTGGCCTTTTTCGCGCTGGAGCATGGGGCATGGGTTTATGGGCTAACGAAGCGCCGCGTGCAACAGGTATTCTAACGTTCCGTGATACGCCACCTCTCAACGTATCAGAAGGCGGTGCATGATTAAGGATAGTAAGAAACGCGCCACCAAGAGCGATACTCAGCGAATTTTTGAAAGAAGACACGTGGCAGGGGTAACTCAAACCTGCAACGTGAACTACTCATCGTACTCTCTACTGCGCTGCGGACTAAGGTTCTTTCACGCCGGAAGGTCCGATCAAGAACCTCGCTGGCTCTTCGGATTTAGACGGCGCTCGCCAGCGGGCCCATTAGCCAGCGGATTATTGTGCATAATAATACTCCTGGCGGGCCCGCCGCGGCAGCCTGCGGTTTTACTTCTTACCTTTTATCTTTTCTGTGACCGATTTGAACAGGCCGCCTTTTTTCTCTTCTACCTTCTTGCCTGCTTCAGCCTTTTTCTCTTCTACCTTCTTGCCTGCTTCAGCTTTCGCTTCCCCTTTGGCCTTTTCGCCAACCTTTTTTGCTTCCTCTTTGGTTCCCATTTTTCACTCCTCCTTTTGGTTACTACCAATCACCTACCAGACCCTCTATTTGTATGTCCCCCTATATAAAGGTACCCCTTTTTAATTATGCCCTCTGAGCTGGCACACGGCAAGTTACTACTACCTTACCGGGCTATTTGAGCTGCAGGCGGTTTCTCGATCGATGCTTTTAGAGCTGGTCGTGGAGGGGGTTACTCTCGTTACTCGTGCAACGCACTGGTTCATCACGGAACTCGCCCGTTTCGGCGAGCTTATTAACCAGGAACGTCTACAGCATCTATGTATGGTGTACGCTCTACCAGTCAGCCAGAGCGAGTCCAAGAGTAGGATAGGTGTCGCGGTGCGCCCTGGGCCCGTGGCTTAGCATGGATATAGCACCGGCCCTCTAAGCCGGGAGTCGCGGGTTCAAATCCCGCCGGGTCCGTTCTTCTTTCCCGATTCAGCCGCTTCCCACACTTTTTTTCCCCAGTAGTGCCTCTATCATCACGGGTATCCAGTAATTACCCCCGCGGGCTCGCCATACCAAGAGCCATCCTTCTTTGGTAGGTTAATCTCCCTGAAATACAACCGGGGGAATAAAGGCGCCAACAAGAAGACACGGCTTTGACGAGTTGAACGACCCATCCAGGATGCAGAGAAAGAAAGTACTTTTCCCAAACCCAGATGAAGAGCGCGGTCAGCCAAAAGGAAGGACACCCAGAGCAGTGTCCGTTCTTTGCGACGGCCGCGTAGTAAATTTGTGGAGGTAGTCCAGGGAGAAGGTCTTCATCATCACTTTATTCTCGATCAAGGTCATGAACTCCTCCCAATGAGGGATCTTTTGATCATCTCTGCGAACTGATCCACCGTGAATCGGCTTACGAGACGGTAGACCGCCTTTACCTCACGACCGGCCTGCAGCCCCCATGAACGATCGCACAGTTACCTTCCCCCGCAAAACCCCTCTCGCAGGGCAAAACCCCAGCTATTTATAACGCGCCATCAGATTTCCCCCTATGTCCTTCCCTCTCCGGACTAGGCATCTCCTGCTTAGTGCGGTGCTGCTTGGAGCGCTGCTTCTGACCGTCGGCTGTCTTACAGAACGTGAGGAGGCCGCCACCGATGCCTCGAAGTCGGTTACCCTGACGTACTACACCGAACAACTACCGCCCTACAACTATCAGGAGAACGGTACGCTGCAAGGTATCTCCGTGGATCTCCTCGAATCGGTCACCGGGAAGCTGGGGGCGAAGGTGCCCCGGGAGAAGGTGCACCTCGTGCCCTGGGCGGAAGGTTATCAGGCGGCCCTCACCCAAACCGGTACGGTCCTCTTCAGCACGGCCAGGACTCCCGAACGTGAGCCGAGCTTCAAATGGGCGGGGCCTATCTATACGGATAGATCGGTCCTCTTTGCCAGGCGAGACCGGGGCCTCACGCTACAGAGCCCTGCAGATCTTACCGGGTATCGGATCGGGGTGATTGCCGGCGACATGGCGATCCAGCAGCTGCTCGAGTTCGGGGTGAACCCGAACCAGCTCGTGGCCGAGAGCAACGTATCGGCGATCATCGCCAAACTCGAGAGCGGTGAGCTCGACCTCTGGGCGTGCCCGGAGGCACCAGGCAGGTACTTCGCCGAGCAAGTGACCGGGAACTATAACACCTACGCGGTCGTGTACCACTTACAGCCCCGGGATGCTTACTATGCCTTCAGCAAGGACGTCCCGGATTCAACGGTTCAAGCCTTCCAGCAGGCACTCGATGCGGTGAAGGAGGAGAAAGACGCTGCGGGCATCAGCAGGTATGAGCGGATCCTCGGACGGTATATCCCCCCCATCGGCTTTGCACAGCTCACGTACCTAACCGAAGAGTGGGCACCCTTTAACTACCAGGAGGGCGGGAATGTCACCGGTATCTCGGTCGAGATCCTCGAGGCGGTCTTTCGGGATATCGGCGTGAACCGCTCACGGGCAGATGTCCGAATTGTCCCCCTGGCGGAAGGCTTCCAGGCAGCGCGGAATGACACCGGTACCGTGCTTTTCTCCATCGTTCGCACACCCGAACGCGAGCCGTTTTACAAATGGGCGGGACCCTTTACTAAGGCGAGCTTCGTTCTCTTTGCACCGCTGACCCGGAATATCACCCTAGCAGCTCCCGAGGATCTGAATCAGTATCGGATCGGCGCGTTACAGGACTCCATTGAGAACGCTCTCCTCCTCGATCAGGGCGTTAACGCGTCACATCTGGTCTCCGGCCAGACCCCCGCAGATCTCCTGCGGATGCTGGAGGCGGGTCAGATCGACCTGTGGGCCACGGGCGACCTCGCCGGACGACATCAGATGCTTAAGACTGCAGCAGATCCCAACGCCTACGAGATCGTCTACACCCTGAGCGAGAACGACTTCTACTTTATCTTCAGCAGGGATGTCCCGGATATACTGGTCCGCGCCTTCCAGTATTCGCTTGACACGGTGCGAAACCAGAAGGATGCACACGGGATCAGTGAGTATGAGCGGATCATCTACCGGTACCTCGGGGTCAGCTGCACCCGGCAGTCGTTCACCGACGAGGCGGTGATCGCGCTCGTGGATACGACCGCCGCGGCACTTGAGCAGAACACACCGGATACACTCCGTCGCATCAACGCCGGAGAAGCGCCCTACCGTGACCCGACGAACCCGGGCCTCTATGTCTTTGTCTACGATACGAATATGACGGTGGTCGCACATGCCTATTACATCCAGGAGGTCGGTGTCAATTACAAAGGAAAGACCGATGTTACTGGTAAACCGTTCCGTGATGAGATTCATGAAGGTGCCCTGGCGAACGGGACCGGCTGGGTGGAGTATGTTTATCTGCATCCTGTCCAGACGAACCTGTACTACAAGACCGCCTACTATCGCTTGACCCGAGGAAGCGATGGTGCCCAGTATATCGTAGGCAGTGGCAATTATAAGCGCTGTGAATAGTTCTACCGCGCAGCGAATGCCGCCTCCGCCGCCCCGCAGTAGCCGGAATCCCTCTATTCCAGAGCCGCTGGATCAGGTGGTGCTGAAAGCGATGGCCAAAGACCCTGCTCTGAGATACAGCTCAGCGAGGGATATGGTAGCTGCGCTTGAATCCCTCAGCAGGGCGACCGTGAATCCCTCTGCGGCGCCATCGCCTGATGTGACGACGCTGCTGCGCCGATTTCCGCAGGCCCTGCCGATGCGAAGCCTAAATAAGCTCAGCTAACGGTCATCTTGGTGGTAAGGATAGAAAGTTTTAATAGTGCGGAGAAATTAGTAGTCCCTAGGGCGGTGGAGCATGCAGAAGGGGCTTGGCTTCGGCATTCTTGCCGTCGTCCTATTAGGAGCGATGGCGATCTTTGCAGGCTGCATTGAGCAGGAGGAAGCATCACCTAGCATACCCACACCTGAAGTGACGCTATCGCCAAGCCCTACCCTTTCTGAGGTGCCCGTGAAGACCGAAGCGCTAACATGGACGCTCTTTACCTCGCCCCAGGGGCGGTTCACGATCTACATTCCCGAGGGCTGGGCATTTAAATCGTACTCCGATGATGAGTCCAACATCGCATTCTCGCCGCGTGGTGAGAATATACCTGAAGTTGGCATCCTCGTCTATTTCGCCGTGAATCCCGCGGATATCAAGCAGAAGATGTCAGCCGCGGAGTTCCTTGAAACGGTAATGGTTCCTTTGTTCAGGACCACTATCCCTGATTTAGCGGTTGAATCTATTGTCCCGCTGTCAGATACCGTCGCGGAGATGACTCTTTCAGGGACTTATTATAACCAGCCAGTAACCTCTTCCATTGTCTGCTACATGGATTATCTCTATGATGAGACGATGCCCAGCCCCACGTTGTCCACGGAGTGGTCATCGATGGGCGGGTGGTATAATTTTGGTTTCCTCACCCTTGCCGTTGCATCGGCACGTGATCTCCCGGAGATCAAACCGCTTGCTGCCCAGATGACCGGCTCCTTCAAGCCGAACTCGAACTGGCTCTCTGAAATCCGAGATAGCTTAGCATGGGGTATGGCGACGCGAGCGGAGATGGTAAAAGGCACGATTGCACGAATTACTGCTATGGAATATAATCAGCGGATGAGTGAAATGCAATCCAATTATAATATTGGCCTGGGCTGGATCAACGCGCTCGGGGGCACGGTCGATGTGCGCAATCCCGGTACGGGTGAAGTGTGGCATGTTGATAACAGCTATAGCTATTACTACCAGAGAGGCACGGATATAGTGGCAACAAACGAGCCCTTTGCGCCTACGGAGCCGGGCTGGACTCAACTTGAGATTGCGAGGTAGCCCCAACCTATGGTTTTACGTCTCCACTGCAGGGAAAACTCCGAAGACCGTGGAATGAAAGGCGCGAATTGCCTCCTGATGCTCCTGGTAGTATCAGTGCTCTAAAATCAGGGAGGAGGAGCTGGAGCGGCACCTGGCAGAAGGCTGGCACTTTGTGAGCACGCTGCCGTCACAGAGAATATTGGTGAAGAAAGGGGAATAATATTAAGACGGCGTTCCAGTATATGCCAGTAATTTATCCCTGCCTATCATTTTAATAATTACTGCTCGACTTGAGCCATCATCGATGTCCCAGTCAAGAACCTTGTATCCATTTGCTTGATCTCTAATTTCTCCACCTTTGACCACGATTATAGGGTTCGCTTGAAGGTACTTATCCACATCATCTTAACTGGCTACCCTCATCATATCCCACATTTGGCGCAATTTCGTAAGGCGCTTTCTCACTTCATTAGTTTCCTCATAATCTCGTAAATGTTCATTACCTTCCAATAATCGTCTTATGTCAGCCGAGGTCTTTGGTACTGCTTCAATACAGTACCGATCTGGTAATTCGCACATCGTTGGACATACTCCAAGAGTATGTAAGGGCAATGTTTTTAATTCCCAATTCCACGTTTTGAAGCGATATGCTCTCTGTGAGTTTCGATTATCGTCTATCACACGATCAACCTTTGCATCTGTCCATATATCTACCTCTCTCTTTTTATCTAAGAGCTTCACAAGATGGTCTTTCAAACTAGGGGCCTCGAGACTCTTTCCCACATCTGCAAGAATGAAACATTCCTTTACCTTCCTGCTATTTATGCTCATGGGTAGTCCCCACAATATTTTTCCTCCCTATTGCACGATCCATCAATGCGGTATCCACTGTAACTACGCTGACCTTGGGGTGACGTAACAGCTATTAATGAACGCCAGCACATAAGCAGTAGCGAGTAAAAAAAGAACGGTAACTTCGCTCTTCATGCCACAAATGGATATGACTCCCGGATTGGCGATAGACGATAAAGCCGAACTTCCGCAGGAGTTTAATAACGTCGTTAGCTGAGAGAACGGGAAGCTTGGGCATGTTGCTCTACCTCGATCTCCAGGAATGACGTCTTTCGATCCTTTGGTGCGAGCTCCATGAGGATCTGATAATGCTCTTCAAGCCCTTTCTTCAGGTTGGCCACTGCCGGTGATCTTCTGCTCTATGACCTCACCGCGGTCTTCACCCAGTCGCAGAACATCAGACTCGCGGAGCGCGGCTACAACGCCGATCATGCGTACCTCGATCAGATCGGGTTCATTCTGGCATTCTCGTGCAGCACGAAGATGCCGGTGGGCGTCGAGGTCTTCTATGGCTCTCTCAAGGATATAACGACCTTTAAGGACTTCAGTGAACGATTGCCGAAGAAAGACCTGGGCTTCATCTTTGATCGGGGTTTTTCGTCCTTCGCCCTGCTCAGAGAGCTCAGAATGCAGGGTATGCACTATATCGTCCCCTTGCGGAAGAATGCAACGCTTAGTGACCTCAGATGGCTGCGCTGGAAGGGTACCTTTCTCTATAGGGAGCGGCCCATTCGGTGGGGGAGGAAGGAGACGGAGTATGGCACCCTCTATGTCTTTGAAGACCCCCTGCTGCGGGGGGAGGAAGAGAAAGCGCTGCTCAAACAGGTTGAGGCAGAGAAACTGACGATGGCTGAGTTCGAGGCGAAACGCCGGCACGCAGGGGTCGTATGCATCCTTTCGGACATGGAAAAAGGAGGAGAGGATATATTTGACCTGTACAAGGGGAGAGAAGACGTCGAGCTGGCATTCGACGCCATGAAAAACGAATTAGAGTCAGATAAGACGTATTTGAGGTCTGATGAGGCGGTACGGGGCTATTTCTTCGTCACCTTTCTCGCGCTCCGGGTCTATTTCAAGATCCTTCAGCGGCTGCGCGAGAAGGGGCTCACCACCCGGATAGCCGTCGATGAGGTGCTCT
>CAYYNW010000006.1:7644-24362 GCA_964473145.1 uncultured Halobacteria archaeon | reverse complement strand
CTTCTAAATACTCTAATAAAACAGTTCCAGTTAGAGCATCAAATTTCGACCGATATGTTTCATTGATGTATTCAGACTTTAGCTTTATCTCATCGAATTCTGCCAGTGCTTCTTCTCTACTACTAAACAAGAATGAAAGGTCCCATGTCGTTGTCACATCGCTAATATTCAATTCCGATGCTTTTTCCTCAACACATCCAGAAAATGCTACTATCACTGCAATCGTTACTGTGGCTATTAATCCTGCTATTGCTTTTTCTCTCATTATCCCCGCATACCGTTTAACTTTATATATACCCCTCTTTATCCATATGACAGTTACTTTTTTTCCCCATATTCTATCTTCTCCGCTATTTAGGTGAACTACTGACGTTTAGGGCTCTTTGATCGAGATTTGGTTCTCCGGAGTTTTAAGTTTTTCGGACGTCTTTGACTGTAAACTTTAACGCTGAAGTTGAACCGCACAAGCGACCGCAGGCGGGTTACGAGCCCTTTACGCCCATCAGTCAGTATGAGCTCCTCGACCTCGATCTGGTGGTGAAGACGTCACACCTATTTCCTCGCGGTCTTCCACGCATCATAGGGCGGCCCGTACGGGTTGGCCGTTGGGTACCGCGAAGAATTCAGCGTGGTCGAATGGATCCGCGTGCCGTTCGACGTGATCAAGGTCCATCGGTGGTCAGAGCAATCCCTGGGCTTCATCCTGGCGCCGCTTATCGGGATCCTGGTCGCCGGCTTCGCACTCCTCCTCTGGTGGCGTCGAACGGGCTCGCCGGCTCCTCAGGGCTTCTTCGGCTGGCTCGGCAGCACGGTTGGGCTCCTGTATATCAGCAGTGGTGCTCTTGTGCTCATGCAGCTGGGTGTCGCGTTGAGCCGGGCGCCCGTCACCCCTGCGGTGATTGTTACGCTCATCTTCGCGCTCATGCCGCTCATCGCCGGTGCTGCGGTACTTCGGACCGCTCTGCGAGCTCACGGTAAGCTCGTGCTGAGGGCGCGGGCTACCATGGCGAGTCTGGGCATTATCGGCTTCTTCATCTGGGCTGGTCTCGTCGTGGGGCCGGTTCTTGCGCTCCTGACAAGCTCCTTCGCACCTCGCGGTGCGTAGCAGTGCAGCGTACGTGTTCAGGGTACAGGTGTGGGGAACGCTCAGCCTCGTCGTTTCGCGGTTGACGGTGCGGTATTTATAACCCAAGGAGCTAGGTAAGAAGTGTGTCTGGCGTGAAGACGTGACGAAGAGTTGATGGCACATGGGCTTAATGAAACGCGATGCAGAAGATGTAATGTGCGAGTTCGAATCGATCAAGCACCAGGCGAATCGACTTCGGCAATCGCAGCGAGACTCGCTTTTCGGTCCCAGTGAGGAGTTACCGCTTCTGGTGGAGACGTACAAGGATGCAAAGCTCCATTTCGGTCAAATCATCTCCGAGCAAGAAATCGGGGTGTACCTGCGCGATTTCGAGCTCAAGGGGAATGATTATTCCGCCGTGTATAAGCAGAAGGCGTTGTTAAAGGAGATCGAGGGTGAGTGTGACCGTGCCATCGGCGTCCTGGAGAGTATGGTCTCGCCATTCTCGAAGGAGGAGCTGGAACAGCTCCTGGTACTCAAACAGCACTTGAGGGCACTCAGAGGCGCCGTCGAGGTTAGTTACGAATATCACCTGGCTGAGGCGCTGAACGAATATGAGCGGGGCATATATCTCGCCTCCGCGCTCATCGCCAGCCGTGCGATCCTGTTTGCCCTCCACCAGCGCTTTGGCGAGCCGCTCGACGAGACGCTGCACGCGGCGCAGCAGACCGAGCCGGAAGGAACGGCACCACGGGATCGCGCAGCTGCGGCACTCGCGGCGTACCAGCGGGCACAAACGTTCTCCTCTTACAATCTCACGTTCATCCCGACCTCCGCAGAAGCGCTGGCACTCCTCAGTGATGCCTTTGATCTCGTCGACCTGCTCGGGCACGGATCAGCGGAGCAGTCGAAATCGAGTTGAGATGGCGTTCGCGGCTGCGGCTCGCGGCTCTGTCTTGCGCGAGCCCTGTCTGCGACCTGGCGCGAAGTCCCGCTTGTGATCGCCGGAGCGTCAGCGGGTGAGCGTCTCGAGCCGCATTCGGAACTCTTTCCGGTGCCGTTTCTCCTCGTCCAGAATGTGCTTCAGGACGCCTACCACCTCGGGATCGTCCACGGTCTCGATCTGCTGCTTATAGAGCTCTATCCCTTCAGTCTCCAGCGCGATCTGCCGCTCTAAGATGCTCCTCGGGTCGTCGCCACCGAACTCCAGCTCGGTGTGCTCCATGCTCGGCTTGCCGCCGCGCTTCACGATGAGGTCTGCGAGCCACCACATGTGCCGCATCTCATCGGCCGAGATGTCCTCCGTAACTCTGCTGGGGTCACACTGCTTGATGACAAACGCGTTCCGCACGTAGATCATCGTGGCTTCCAGCTCCCGCTGAAAGTCGAGATTTAAGATCTTGATGATCTCCTCAACATCCCGTATCTTCGCGCCCATGTATCAGTAGTACTCGGTCGTGTGACTTAAGAATATCCCGGGTCATCGTCCAGTATGCACACCGCCTTGCACGAACAGTCTTCAGGTCGCTGGAGTTAGTTTATTATTCTGCGTCATCAACACCATGTTGGAACGGGCGTTTCATATCCGGAAGTTACGAGGAGTGAAGGAGAGATGCAGCGCGAGCAATGGAGTTCACGGATCGCCTTTTTACTGGCCGGCATCGGGTCTGCAATCGGCCTGGGCAACGTCTGGCGCTTTCCTTACATCACTGGCCAGAACGGAGGCGGTGCATTTTTGATCCCCTATGTCATCTCCGTTCTCCTCTTCGGGATACCCCTGATGATCCTGGAATTCGCGGTGGGGCGCCATTTCAAGCGCTCGATCGTCTCTTCGATGCGCCGCATTAACGGCCGGTTGAAATGGGTTGGCCTTTTCGCGATGCTTGTCGCGCTCCTGGTGCTCAGCTACTATCTGGTGATCACCGGCTGGACATTCGCCTTCTTATTTTTCACCGTTACGGGCACGGAGCTGGTCTTCGAGGAATTTATCCAGACTCAGTATTCACCGGTATTTTTTGTGCTGGTCACGGTGATCATGGCCTTGATTGTGGTGAGAGGCATCCGGGGCGGTATCGAGAATGCGAACCGGATACTCGTTCCAGCGTTTCTCGTCATGCTGATGCTGCTTGCCGTGTACGCGCTCTCACTGCCGAGAGCGGAAGACGGGCTGCTCTTTTATCTCAAGCCTGATTTCACGAAGCTCACCGATTACTCCGTCTGGCTTGCAGCCCTTGGCCAGGCGTTCTTCTCGCTCTCCGTCGGCTCAGGTATTCTCCTCACCTACGGGAGCTATCTCGATGAGAGCGTGAGTTTACCCAGCAATACGGGCATCATCGCGCTCTCCGATTCCCTCATGTCATTTATCAGTGGGCTCGTGATCTTCCCAATCGTCTTCTCATTCGGCTTTGAGCCCGCAGCTGGCCCGAAGCTCGCGTTCTCCACGCTCCCCTACATCTTCGCCAGGGCGCCCTATGGCGCAATCCTGGCTACGATATTTTATCTCATTCTCTTCTTCGCCGCACTCACCTCAGCCATTTCGCTCCTCGAGGTCGGCGTGACCGTCCTGATCGATGAGACCACACTGAGCAGGCGTTCGGCCACCGCATTGCTTACTGGCACCGTGCTCCTCCTCGGCATGCCCGCGGCATTGAGTTACTCACGCGTCGGGCTGCAGGTGCTGCATATGCCGGTCCTGGACCTGATGGATCTCCTCTTCGGCTCCTTAGCCATTATTCTCTCCGCCTTATTCATCTCCGTCGCCGTCACCTGGTTCTTCAAAAAGGAGGTAATCGCGAATCAGATCAACCAGAACGCACGCTGGCAGCTCGGGGAGATGATCTTCGCGCTCATCAAATTCTTCATTCCCTTCGCGCTCATCCTCATCTTTATCGCGAAGCTCGCCTCATACCTCTACTAGCTCGTTTACTCATCCTTACGAGTCCCTGCGGCCATGAACCCCACTCGCGTCCGGTTACTGAAGGAGGGCCACGAACAGGCGGGCCCGGTGCTCTACTGGATGAGGCGAATAGCGGCCTTATCCGACGGTGAATCAGGCGAGCGAAGCCAGGCGCATACGCGTCCAGGGTGAATTCCGAGACGAGCATGCGTGACGTGAAGATTACCCACCATCAGCTCACATCTGCCTGATCTCGTCAAGCACGTGGTGTATTTTATCGGTCGTCCAGTAGATTCGCAGTGCTTTACCCTTCGACCTCGGCTGATCCGAGATCTCGTGCTTGCTCTGCACGAAGCCGTACTCCTCCAGTATGTCGAGATGGTAGGAGATCAGCCGCCGCTCCTCAGCTAACGCCTTGCTCAGCTCACTGACGTGCATCTGCTTCTCACTGAGCAGCTCGATGATCCGAAATCGGATCGGGTGAAGGATCACATGCGCTTCCTTCACCTTCTCTTCTTCCATCTTCATCCTCTTTTACCCCTTCAAGCTCGTTCTTGTTCAATACAACAATTTCTTATGTCAACATTATTTTGATGAGGTACCCTGCCTTATAAATGCTACCCCCGGGGCTGCTCGCCCTAGGTGAGCAAGGAATACTAGCCGAAAGGCCCGCGGGAAAGACTGAGGGTGCCCGGATTGACGAGGGCGCTACGCTTCCACGTCATCTCGCGGCTCCAGATGGATGGTGGGCTCGCAGTTCAGCTCAGTCCTGATAGCATCTTCTAACCTGCTCGCCAGCTCGTGCGCCTCTTCGAGGTTCATTTGCTGGGGGAGTTTGACGTGGAGCGTCAATTCTACATGCTCGCCGTATCGGTGAAGGTGCAGGTGATGTACGCAGGAGGCCACGGGGGTGGTCTGCTTAATTATCGTTCTTACCTGCTCTTCGAGCCGTGGATCGGGTCGCTCGCCCAGGATCGAGCTCACCGCGCCTTTGAGTACGCCGTACGTCACGTACAAGATCAGTGCGGCTACGAAGATGCCCATCACACCATCGATCCACCAGAAGTAGCTCCCCGCCAGTGCGCCCGCAACGATCAGACCCGAGGCGATCGCATCGCTGCGGTGGTGCCAGCCATCTGCGAGAAGAGCTCGCGAGTCGATCTTCCTGCCTGCCCAGAAGGAGAATTGTGCGAGCGCCTCCTTGATCACCACAGATACGCCAAAGACGACGATCGCCAGCGAGGTGAATCGTGCCGCTTGATAGTTCTCCAGGCGCATGACTGATTCATTGAGGAAGGAAATGGCCACCACGGCCAGGAGTGTGCCGATGATAATCGCGCTAATCACCTCTGCCCGGCCATGGCCAAAGGGGTGCTGTTTATCCGGCGGCCGAGCGGCAAGCCAAAAGCCCGCGATGATAATGAGCGAGGTAAAGGTATCCGAGAGGGTGTGCCACGCATCGGCAACCATCGCCACGGAGTCGGATTTCACACCAGCCCAGATCTTCACGCCGAAGAGGATCGTGTTCAGTATAACGGAGAGCCAGCCTTCTGTATATCCTAAGAGCTGAGGCCTGCCAAGCGCCATAAGATGCTATTAGCGGCGTGCTGATTAACTCTTCTCCCCGCTCGCTCTTCAGTTCAGGTGTGCGCTTAGCCTTCCTCGAGATCAATCTCCGATGCTTGGTGCAGTGCGAGCCACTTATGTGCCCACGAGCGCCTCGCGTAACAGCTCCTTCTGCTGTTTCGTGAGGCGACGCGGTGTTTGTACCGCTGCTTCGATGTAGAGGTCGCCCCGGCCGCCCTCGAGCCGGGGCATGCCGAGCCCCGACAGCCGGAACTTGCTGCCTGTCTGCGTCTCCTCCGGGATCTTCACCTTCACCGACTTGCCGTCAATGGTCCTCGCCGTTACCTCACCCCCCAGCGCGGCCTCCACGAACCCGATCGGCACGGTCATATAGAGATCATTACCGCGTCGCTCAAAGACCTGGTGAGGGAGCACGTTGATGAGCACGTAGAGGTCGCCCGGCTCACCGCCGGGGCGAGATTCAGGCGGTCGTCCGGCTCGGGGGATCTTGATCTCATAGCCGGTCTGCATCCCTTTCTTGATCTTCAGTGCGATCTTTGTCCGTTTCATCACCCGTCCGCGGCCGCTGCAGGCGCTGCAGAGATCGGCCGTTGCTCTCCCCGTACCCTGACACTGCGGGCAGACGGTAGTCTGCATGATGCGCGTGCCCCCACGGGTCTGCATGACCCGCACCTGGCCGAGGCCGTTGCAGCCGGGGCAGGCACCTGGTGGTTTGCCCGAGGCCGAGCCCGTGCCCTGACATGCCGTGCAGACACGCGCCATCGGCACTTCAATCTTCTTCTCCACGCCACGCGCAGCTTCCTCGAGCGTGATATCGAGCTGTAGCCGGAGATCAGCCCCGCGAACCGGTCGCTCGATCCCTTCCCGCGACCCGAATAAGGTATCGAAGATACCCCCGCGACTGCCGAACCCCGGGCTTCCCGGCGATTCGAAGAACGTCTCGAAGATCGCGTTCCCGAAGATGTCCTCGACGTCACGATAATGCGTGAAGTGCGTCCAATCGAATCCACCCGGGCCAAAGGTCTCGTCCACCACCCGGTCGCCGATCTGATCGTATTTAGCCCGTTTCTCCTGGTCGATCAGCACCTCGTAGGCCTCGGAGATCTCCTTGAATTTCTCCTCCGCCTCTTTCTTCTCGCCCTTGTACGTATCCGGGTGGAACTGTTTCGCCAATCTGCGATAGGCCTTCTTGATCTCAGCCTCGGTGGCGGTCTTCTTCACGCCCAGGATCTCGTAATAATCCTTCTTCGCCATTCGCGTACACTCGGGAACGATGACCCACGTGAATTCCCGGTCAGGTGCTTGCTACCTGCGTGTGTGCGGGCTCTCAGTCATGCACGACTCGACTGAGTCAGTCGCGCGAGCAAGGTCGAGTTACTCTTCCTCGTCCACCACCTTGTACTCCGCGTCCACGGGTCCTTCGCGTCTCTCTTCCCGCGGCTCTGCACGTTGCTGATACTGCGCGCCGGTCTGCTGGTAGGCACGCGTGGAGATAGCATGGAATGCACGGGTCAGCTCTTCCATCTCAGCCCGTATCTTGCGGACATCGTCGGTCTTGATCGTCTCCCTGAGCCGCTCGATCAGCGCGGTGATCCGTGTCCGCTCGTCGCTGGTCACCTTCTCGCCCAGATCCCGGAGCGATCGCTCGGTGGTATACAGAAGGCTCTCGGCCTGGTTCTTTGCTTCAATAATCTCGCGGCGCCGTTTATCCTCCTCTTCGAACCGTTTCGCCTCCGCCATCATCCGGTCGATCTCGCTCTGCGCGAGTTTCGTGGAGGCGGTGATCGTGATCGCTTGCTGCTTCCCCGTGCCGAGATCCTTTGCCGTGACGTTGAGGATACCGTTCGCATCGATATCGAACGTGACCTCGACCTGCGGTATCCCGCGCGGCGCGGGTGGGATGCCCATCAGATGGAACCGACCGAGGCTCACGTTATCGCGTGCAAATTCGCGCTCTCCTTGGAGCACATTGATCTCCACGCTCGTTTGACTGTCCGCGGCGGTGGTGAAGATCTCGCTCTTCCGCGTCGGGATCGTGGTATTTCGCTCGATCAACTTGGTGAAGACCCCGCCGAGCGTCTCGATACCGAGCGAGAGCGGTGTGACGTCGAGGAGCACCACATCCTTCACCTCGCCGGCTAAGACCCCCGCCTGGATTGCCGCGCCCATGGCGACGCATTCCATCGGATCGACTCCGCGTTCCGCTTTCCGGCCCACGTACTCCTCGACGAAGCGCTGAATGATCGGCATTCGCGTCGGCCCGCCGACGAAGATGACCCTGGTGATGTCACGCGCTGTCAGCTTCGCGTCCTTTAAGGCCTGCTCGATCGGCCCCTTACATTTGTTCACGATCGGGCGCACGAGCTCCTCCAGTTTCGCGCGCGTCAGCTTCATGACCAGGTGCTTCGGGCCCGTGGCATCGGCCGTGATGAAGGGGAGATTAATATCGGTCTCCAGCACGTTGGAGAGCTCGATCTTTGCTTTCTCCGCGGCCTCACGCAGCCGTTGCGCGGCCATACGGTCGTTCCGGACGTCGATCCCCGCTTCTTTCTTGAATTCCGCGGCGAGGTGATCGACGAGCACGGCATCCATGTCCGTACCGCCCAGCTGGGTATCGCCGCTGGTGGAGATGACCTCAAATACACCCTCACTGAACTCCATAATCGTCACGTCGAGCGTTCCACCGCCGAAATCGAAGACGAGGACCTTCTGCTCCTTCTCAGTTTTGTCCACGCCATACGCGAGTGCGGCAGCCGTGGGCTCGTTGATGATCCGAATGACCTCGAGACCGGCGATCTGCCCGGCATCCTTCGTCGCCGTGCGCTGATTATCATTGAAGTACGCGGGCACCGTTAAGACTGCTTTATCCACTTTATCGCCTAGAAAGGCTTCGGCATCCGTTTTGATCTTCTGGAGGATGAATGCCGTGATCTGCTGTGGTGAGTACTCCTTCCCATACACCCGCACCTTGTAATCAGTCCCCATCTTCCGCTTGATGGCACTGATCGTGCCCTCCGGGTTGGAGACTGCCTGTCGCTTCGCCGGTTCACCGACCAGCCGCTGCCCGTCCTTCGTAAATGCCACGTAAGACGGAAAGGCTTTCCCACCGAGGCTCGTGCCCTCAGCACTCGGGATGATCGTCGCCTTCCCCCCGATAAGTGCAGCTGCAGCCGAATTGCTCGTTCCTACATCTATACCGATCGTCCTGGCCATTTTATCTTAAACCTCCGCATCCTTCTCCTACTGTTTACCCAGTAAGTAGTATCAGTCCACGTGGTTATAAATCTTTGCGGGCTCGTAGTGAGGCTCGCTCGGCCGTCCTGCGCGTGCCACGGTCCCGTTCAGGGTAGGCACCGCGGGTACCTGCACATGCCGCGTGATCTGCCAGAATTACCTTTATTACTCACGAGCGCCATGTAGCTCTTGGAGTAGATATGGACGAGGAGGACTTGGAGTCGACCGGAGAGCAGGGTGAAGCGCGTGAACGTGTAATTGAAGTAAGTGTCGAGGACGAGATGAAGAGCTCGTATATCGACTATGCGATGAGCGTGATCGTCGGTCGTGCTCTGCCGGATGTTCGTGACGGGCTCAAACCGGTCCACCGCCGTATCCTCTACGGGATGCATGAGCTCGGCGTCGCGCACAACCGCCCGCACAAGAAATCCGCACGTATCGTGGGTGACGTGCTGGGCAAGTATCATCCCCATGGCGATGTGGCGGTGTATGATACTATGGTGCGCATGGCACAGGATTTCTCCTATCGCTACCCGCTCGTCGACGGTCAGGGCAATTTCGGGAGCGTGGACGGCGATTCCGCGGCGGCTATGCGCTATACCGAAGCGCGCCTCTCGAAGATAGCCGAGGAACTGCTCGTCGATCTCGAGAAAGATACCGTTGACTGGACGCCCAATTTCGATAATACCTTACAGGAGCCGCTGCTCATGCCCGCGAAGCTCCCCAACCTGCTCGTCAATGGCTCGGCCGGCATCGCCGTGGGCATGGCGACGAACATGCCACCCCACAACCTGGCCGAGGTGGTCGATGGGATCATCCGGGTGATCGACGAGCCGGAGGTGAGTATCGAGGAGCTCATGGACGCAATCAAAGCTCCAGATTTCCCCACCGGCGGGATTATCTCGGGCTACGAGGGTATCAAGCAGGCGTATGAAACCGGTCGCGGCACCCTGAAGCTCCGAGCAAAGGTTGAGATCGAGCAGACGGCGAAACGTGAGCGGCTCATTATCAAGGAGATCCCCTACCAGCTGAACAAGAGCAAGCTGGTGGAGGAGATCGCGGACTTTATCCGGAAATACAAGGTTGACAGCATCACCGGGCTGCGGGACGAATCGGATCGCAAGGGGATGCGGATCGTGATCAGCCTGAAACCCGGTGCGAACGCGCCGATTATCCTCAATCGGCTCTATAAGCATACGCAGCTGGAGACCACCTTCGGGGTGATCAACCTCGCGCTCGTCGACGGCGAGCCGCGGATCCTGACGCTCAAGGAGCTCATTGAGTGCTATATAAAGCACCGGAAGGAGGTCACGACTCGACGGCTCAGGTTCGAACTGGACCGCTCGGAGAAGCGGCAGCACATCCTCCAGGGATTGATCATCGCGATCTCGAACATCGACGAGGTGATCCAGCTCATCAAGGCTTCGCGCGATACCAAAACGGCCCAGGCGGCGCTGATCGAGCGGTTCGTGCTGAGCGAGGAGCAAGCGAAAGAGATCCTTGAAATGCGACTCGCGCGGTTGAGTGCGCTGGAGCGCGACAAGATCGAGACCGAACGTGCGGAGCTGGAGAAGACGATCGCGTGGCTAAAGGAGGTGCTGGCGAGCGAAGTACGCATCCTGGGTGTGATCAAGGACGAGCTGCGTGAGCTGAAGGAGAAGTATGGCGACAAGCGCCGGACCGAGATCGAGGAGATGGTATCGTTAAGCGAGCGTGATTTCGTGGAGGAGGAGGAGGTGATCCTCTTCTTCACCGAGCGCGATTACGTGAAGCGCTTATCCGCGAGCAACTTCAAACGTCAGCTCCGCGGCGGCAAGGGTGTCGCGGTCATCGATCGTAAGGAGGACGACGTGATCAACAATTTCTTCCGCGCGTCCACCCGTGAGCGGCTCCTGCTCTTCACCGAATCCGGGCGCGTCTACCAGCTCAAGACCTATGAAATCCCGTCGAGCAGCCGGCAGGCGAAAGGCAAGCCGCTGGTGAATATCCCAGGGTTGAGCGTCTCCACGGAAGAGCGTGAGCGATTCGTGGCCGCTCTCGCGGTACCCGAGGAGGTCGACCGAGCGCCGGAGAATGCGTCCGTCGTACTCGTGACCAAACGTGGTGTGGTGAAACGCGTCGCTCTTGAGAGTCTGAAGGCGATCCGGGTTACCGGTATCGTGGCCATGAGGGTTAACCAGACCAAGGGCGACGCCCTGGCCGATGTGGCATTGATCAGGGGTGATACGCCCGCAGGGATTGTGATCAGCTCGAAGAACGGGAAGGCGATCTTCTTCCAGGAGGAGGAAGCGCGCGAGATGGGCCGGTATGCCGCGGGTGTCCGGGGGATGCGCCTGACGAAGGATGACGAGATCGCTAGTGTCGAAGCGGTTGATCTCAGCCTGGCCAATTCACGGTTCGTCACGATCACGGAGCACGGCTTCGGCAAACGGACGAAGCTGGATGCGTACCGTGAGACTCACCGCGGCGGCAAAGGCGTGATCAGCATTCGAGATCCCGCGCGGGTCGGCAAAGTGGTCTGTATCAAGCAGGTGGAGGACGACGAGGAGTTGATGATCGCCACCTCGGATAATATGGTGACGAAGATCGGAGTACGGGGCATTTCCGTGCAGGGGAGGAACACGCAGGGTGTGCGCGTGATGGACGTCTCCGCCGGCGAACGGATAGTGCGCGTGGATATCCTGTCACGGTCCGACACGGCGTGAAGATCACCGAGTTCTCGTGACGTATTGTCTGTTACTGCCTCGCGGTAGCTCCTGTGAGCAGGGTCACGTTACTTCTCGTGAAGAACCCCTCGAAGTCGCCGTAGCGGTGAATATACTCGTTGACGAGCAGTGTCTGCTCAGCGGGCTGTGAGAAGGTCTGCTTCAGCCCTTCGGCAGGCGATCCCACCAGCTCGATCAAGAACTCCATGCCCTCTTCCCTCAGCGCAGCATAGGTCTCCTCGATCCGTTCGGTATGAAAGGCGAGGTGATGCACGCGCGGCCCATAGTGATGCACGAACTTCTCCGTCGGTCCCGATTCGGCTTCGCTCACGTAGTCCGCGATGCCGGTCGTGAAGACCATAGCGAAGTCGGTTTTGGATAACCGGGCAACGCTCGTGATGGAATTGAAGACCTTGACGTAGATTGCGAACTCGAAGGTGTAATTGGTCAGCTCCATGAACTCGATGATCGCCACGTCGCCGATTCTGCCACTGGATGAACCCCAGTGAGTTCCCGGTGAATCGTGACGGCTCGGTCTGTATAAAAGTGTAGGCGCCGAAGTCGAGGATCTCGTCGGTCAAGAACCGCACCCTGCGCGCTTTCTGGATGGCAACATACTCATTCAGATCATTCGTGCAAAAGACGAACGTTTCGAGCCGCGTATTCGGCAGATGGCGCGACTTAGGGAAGAGGTTGAAGGGTGCAAACGGATTATCAGGACGTTTCCGTGACCGTATCATGAAATCTGCGGAGCCGGGCATCTTAAGAACGTACGTTCGGTACTCTTCGTCTTCGAACGCGGCGGTGCACTCGAGTCCCGTGAAGCGGAGGATATCGTGCACTGCAGCCTGCTGCCGTTCCGGTTCGGTATTGATGATGACGCATTCCAATCCGCTGACGAGCCCGTCCAGACCCAGACGGTTCCGTTGCTCGAGAACACGGGGCACTCTGGTCTTGAGATACTCGTCACTGGTGCTGAAGGCGGGCATCTGCAGTGAACGTACAACATCGCGAGGTGGGCGTCTTACATGAGGTGCAAATGCAAGCTCCTGAGAGCAGGAATAAATTCTGTTTGGCATACGATCCTTTCACCCACTGGGCTCTGCTTTCCGCGCAGGTTTTTTGAGCGGTGGCTCGGCGAAGCTGAGCAGATCCTCGCGCTTCGGTAAGATAGTGACGATAGAGCTAAATTTGCACGCCTCCAGGCACGCGCCACAGCCCGTGCACCGTGTGTAATCGATACGGGCGAGATTGTCCTGGACCGTGATGGCACCGGCTTCACAGACCTTCTCGCAGGCACGACAAGCGATACAGCCACGATCACAGACTTTCCGCACGAGCTTAGCTTCGTCGCGTGAATTGCACCGCACGAAGACGGGAGCATCCTTATCAACGACCTTGATCAACCCCCGGGGGCAAGCATCGATGCAGGCACCACAGCCGATGCATTTCTGGAAATCCACGAAGAATTTGTACCCGCGTTTCTCAATCGCGCCGAAGGGGCAGGCATGCACACAATCACCGAAGCCCAAGCAGGCATACGGGCAGGCCTTATAACCACCACCGACGAGCGCAGCCGCAGCACAACTCTTCACACCCTCGTACTCGAATTTATCCGCCGAGGCATAGCTGCACGCGACGAGCGCAAGCTCTTTCTTCCGCTCCGCTATATCAATGCCGAGCGTCTCACAGATACTCAGCCACGACTTCTCATCGCAGACCTTGCAGTTGCTGATGAGCGAGTGATCCTTCACGAGCGCTTCGGCAAGTTTCGGGCACGTGGGAAAGCCGCATGCCCCGCAGTTACCGCCGCCAAGTAGCTCGGCGATCTGCGCGATCCGTGTATCCACCTGGACTGCGAATCTTCGTGAGGCATAGGCTAATCCGATGCCGAAGAGCACTGCCAATGCGCCGATGATCAGCACTGCCTCGAGTATCATCGCGGTTACCATACTCCCAGTCCGCTGAAGGCCATGAATGCAAAGGCCAGCAAGGCTGCGGAGATGAAGGCGATCGGTAAATCCCGGAAGGATCGAGGTACCTCCGCCAGCTCCAGTCGCTCCCGTATCCCCGACATCAGCAGCAGTGCGAGCGTGAACCCCACGCCGCCCGCAAAGCCGTTCACCACGCTGCCAAGGAAGTGGTACTGCTCCTCCACATTGAGCAGCGCGACGCCGAGTACCGCGCAATTCGTCGTGATGAGCGGGAGATAGATCCCCAGCGCTTCATATAACTCCCGGGCGTGCTTCCGGATCACCATCTCGATCAATTGCACAAACGCCGCAATCACGAGTATGAAGACCACGGTCCTCATGAACTGCAGCCCCCGGGGTACGAGGAGATACGTATAGATCGGCCAGGTTAGCGCGGATGCGCACGTCATCACGAATATGACAGCTCCGCCCATGCCGAGTGCGCTGCTCGTCTTTTTTGAGACTCCGAAGAAGGGACAGAGCCCAAGGAATCGGAACAGCACGAAGTTGTTCACAAAGATCGCACTCAGGGCAATGAGCAGCAGATTCTCCATCTTCCTCGTTAGCCCCTCCGCAGCTTGCGATAGTTCGAGAGCGCCATGATGGTGCCCAAGGTGAGAAATGCGCCCGGCGCGAGCACCATCACCAGTGCCGGTGATTTGGTAAAGGCGGGCACGATCGTAAGGCCCAGCAGCACCAGTTGCCCACCACCTAAGAGCTCACGGCAAATCGCAATAGCAGTAATACCCAGCATAAAGCCTGTACCCATCCCGACCGCGTCCAGGAGTGAATCAAGGACGGGCTTCTTAGAGGCAAAGGCCTCAACTCGCCCCAGGATAATGCAATTCACCACGATCAAGGGCACATAGATCCCCAGCCGGGCATACAAGTCCGGGGCATACCCCTGCATGAGAAGGTCGACCACCGTGACCAGGGAAGCAGTCACCACGATGAAGCAGGGAATTCGCACCTCCGCGGGTATCCAGCGTCGTACGAGTGAGACCAGCGTATTGGAGCCGATGAGGACAAAGAGGACGCCCAAGCTCATGCCGAGCGCATTATCGACCCGTGTGCTCACCGCGAGCGTCGGGCATAAGCCCAGGACGAGATAGAAGAGCGGATTGCACTTGAAGATCCCCTTCGTCAGTTCAGTATACCGACTCATTCAGCACCTCCAGCCCCGTCTCGCGAATAGATTCCGTCATCGCGCGCGAGCTGATCGTCGCTCCGGTTATCCCATCGATCACGCCACCCTCACGTCGCAATCGCAGCTCTTCAAGCCGGTACCCTGTAAATTGCGCGGTGAACTCAGGCTCGGCTATCCGTGTTCCGAGTCCCGGAGTCTCTCGCTGGCTGATCACGTAAATCCGTTCGATGGTTCCGTCTTTCTTCATCCCCACCATGGTCCTGATGACGCTTTCAAATCCCTTTCCCTCGGCTATAAAGGCATAGCCTGCTTCCTCGCCACCAACGGTCACCACGTAGTACCCGTCCATCGGCGCGAACTCGCCGCCCGGAAAGGCATACGAAAGTGAGGCATTGATCTTCGCCGCCTCCACCTCCTTTATCCTCGGCTCAGTTACCTCGTGGACAAGCGCGAGCACCGCGCCGGATAGAACGCAGATGACGATCAAGGGCAGAGCAATGCCCAGCATCTTCTTCATTTCCTCCATTCCTCACGTATCACCTCTCTCTCCGCAGCAGCCTGGAGAAATCCCGCGGTACCCCGTAGACCCGCGGCCTCACGTGCCGATCGATCAATGGCGTAAAAGCGTTCATCAAGAGTATTGAGAACATTACTCCCTCGGGATACCCGCCAATCAAGCGTATGACGACCACAATAATCCCCGCACCGATGCCAAAGAGCACGCGCCCTTCCCCCGTGATCGGTATGGTGACATAATCCGTTGCCATGAAGAATGCGCCCAAGAGGAGCCCGCCAGCGAGGATATGAAAGAGCATATCTTCGCCAAGAATCGCCATCAGGATACCCACGGTTCCGATATAGGAGACAGGCGTCCGCCAGTCGATGTACCGTTTCGCAATCAGATAGCCGCCACCGATGAGTATGGCGACTGCGCTCGTCTCGCCAATGCACCCACCCACCGTGCCCAGAGCGAGGTTGAGGTAAGGGGTGTGAAGCTGCTCCATCTTCCATAATCCGAGGGGCGTGGCGGTCGTGATGGCGTCATAGGCGAGCGGCCTTGTCCACGTTGTCATCGCGACGGGCCATGAGATCACGAGGAACGCTCGTCCACTCAGTGCCGGATTGAAGATATTCTGGCCGAGCCCACCGAAGGCGCATTTCGCAAACGCAATGGCAAAAAAAGCACCAATGCCCGCAATCCACAGTGGAATGCGCGGAGGGAGACACAACGCGAGCAGCAGACCCGTGATGATTGCGCTTCCATCCATCACAAATTGCCGACCCATCAATCGTAAGGCAAAATATTCGGTACATACCGCAGCAAGGATGCACGTACTAATGACGTACAAGGCGTGAACACCGAAGAGATAGATACCACATGCTGTGGTGGGAATGAGCGCAATAATAACGGTGTACATGATCTTCTCAATCGTCACATCGCTTCTCAGGTGAGGTGGCGGTGACACGATTAACGTGGGCATTGTGGTCCTATCCCCTCCTCTTTAGCCTCTCCTTTCCATAGCTGATGAATTGAACAAGTGGTAATTTTGAAGGGCATACATAGGTACAGCTTCCACATTCCATGCAATCGAAAATGTGATACTCCTCACATTCATTAAACCGGTGCTTACGTGCGAGTTGCCCAAGCATCATAGGGATCAGTCCCATTGGACAGATCTCAATGCAGGATCCACAGCGGATACAAGCTCGTTCCTCAGGAAGCCGCGCGTGTTCCCTATTCACCACGAAGATACAGTTGACGCCTTTGATCAACGGGACATTCTGGTATTCGGCAACCCCGAGCATCGAACCCCCGGCTAAGATCTTCCCGACGTCACCCTTAAATCCACCACAGTGGTCTAGTAACTCATAGAACGAGGTGCCAACCCGTGCGAGGAGATTCTTCGGTTCCTGGACATCGCCCGTGACCGTTACAACCCGCTCTATGAGTGCAACGCCCTCAAAGACGGCATCATGAATCGCCTTGGCCGTGGCGACGTTCTGAACAATCACGCCGATATCATACGAATGGCTCCCAGAAGGTGTCTCGCGATCCACGATCGTCTTGATAAGGATGCCTGCTTCACCCTGCGGGTATTTCGTCTTCAAA
>CAYYNW010000006.1:6150-7544 GCA_964473145.1 uncultured Halobacteria archaeon | reverse complement strand
TCAGGGTCCATCGCCTCCATTACCTCCCGTTCATCCTTGCCATCTGATTCTATCTTGATGCCCTGGACCCCGGCAGCAGTGAGGGGCGATGGCTGCACGCCGATCTCAGTGACGGTCCCGGAGATGCTCGCATGGACGGGAGCTGAGAGGAAAGAATCAGCATCTCCGATCTTCTGACCTGCTCTGACCAGATCACCTTCGTTTACCACGGGCGTGCAGGGCGCACCGATATGCTGGTGAAGGAGCATGGTCACCGAAGCAGGAAGTTTCGCAACTTCAATCGCTTTTCCTGCGGTCAGTTTCAGGCCAGGAGGATGTATTCCGCCGCGAAAACTCTTGAGCTTCACCATTAGAGCATGTAGTGGATAATTTTAAGATAAACTTTTCTCTTTTTACGTACCCATGAAGAGACTGTTGCCCGAGCTCATCGTCATCGCGATCCTTACTGCTCTCGTGCTCGTGTTGATCTCCCAGTATACGAGCATTCCTGCGATCGAGCGTACGGAGCAAGTAATGGGCACGTATGCTACGATCACGATCATCGATCGCGATACCACACGGGTCCAGCAAGCTATGGACGCCGCGTTTGAGGAGATTCGACGGCTAGAGGCATTGATGTCAGTCTATAACGCGAGCAGCGAAGTCGCAGCACTCAGCCGTAATGGCACGAATTGGACCTCACTATCGCCTGATACGCTCTACGTGCTCAAGAAGGCAGACTACTACGCGAACATCTCAAACGGATCGTTTGATGTAACGTGCAACCCGCTGGTGACCTTATGGATGGAGACGGTAAGGACCGAGAGCCGACTGCCCACGCCCGAGGAAGTCGGGGCGGCGAAAGCGCTTGTAGGCTATGAGCAGTTGATACTCGATGAGGCGCACGGCAGGGCGCGGTTTGCGCAACCGGGTATGAGCGTCACGCTGGGTGGAATAGCGAAGGGCTATGCGGTCGATCGTGCCTGTGATCAGCTGCGCGCCGCGGGCATAGAGCACGCACTGGTGAATATCGGCGGCGATATGCGGGCGATCGGTGATAAGAACGGTGCGCCCTGGGCGATCGCGTTACAGAACCCGCGGAATAAGGAGGAGTATATCACCATACTCGAGCTCGAGGACGAAGCCGTGACGACCTCGGGTGATTATGAGCGGTATTTCATCCTCAATGAGCGAATCCACCACATCATCAACCCGAGTACGGGCTATCCGGCAGATGAGTGCATCAGTGTGACGGTGATTGCAGAGCGCTGCATTGACGCGGACGCCCTCAGCACGGCGGTCTTCGTGCTGGGCCCCGAAGCGGGAAAGGCGCTGTTAGACGAGTACGGGTACCAGGGTCTGATCATCTCAGCGGATAAAGAGCTCATCACCTCGAACTCCTTTGCGGAGCCGCT
>CAYYNW010000006.1:0-6050 GCA_964473145.1 uncultured Halobacteria archaeon | reverse complement strand
AAAAAATTCCGGTGGAACCCTACCCACAACCTTATATGTGCGCAACATCTCCGTACCAGTAGTGGTGGCGATATCGGAAAACCTGATTGTTAAGATTAATCTCGTGCCAGACTGGAGCGCTCATATGGAATTCGAAACGAGGGTGAATGAGATACTACGAAGAGCTGATGACGTGAAGAGCTTTAGATTCAGGAGACCGCAAGGATTTGACTTTGATCCCGGACAGTTTTTATACATAACAATTTTGATTGACGGCGAAAAGAGGAGCAAGCATTTCTCAATCTCGAGTAGCCCGACTGAGCGGAACTTTATTGAATTGACGAAAAAGATAACCGACCATGAGTTCTCTACGGCTCTTGATAAGCTCAAAGTAGGTGATTGGGCGTATATTGACGGCCCCTATGGTGAATTTACCTTTAAGGGTGAGTATCCCAAGATCGGAATGATCACGGGTGGTATCGGGATAACGCCTCTTCTGAGCATAATTCAATACTGCACGGATACTGGAATAGATTCACAGATTACGCTGCTGTACGGTAACAGAAGTGAAGAAACCATAGCGTTTCGGAAAGAGCTGAGCAAGTTGGAGCAGAGGAACAAAAGCCTGAAGTTACTACATATCCTGTCTCGCCCCAGTGCTGACTGGAAAGGGCGGCGAGGTCACATAGACCTACAACTGATCAGGGAAGAGCTACCGGATTATATGGAACGCGTTTTCTACGTGTGCGGACCACCGTCTCTCGTGACAGATCTCACGGACGCTCTCAACACGCTCGGAGTTCCGGCAGCAAAGATCAAGACAGAAGATTTCCTCGGCTATTCATGACAGAGATTAGGGTGGTGTAGTCACATGCCACGGATACGAGTTTACACAGCGCCCGGCTGTCCCTGGTGTAAAAAAGCGAAGGAGTATTTGCGTGAGAAGCGTCTAGCCTTCGAGGAGATCAACGTCGCGGCGAACCGTGAGGCACTGCAGGAGCTGCTGAAGAAGACCGGGCGGATGACCGTGCCCGTTCTGGAGCTCGACGGCACGCTCATTCGTGGCTACAACGTCGCGAAGCTAGAAGCTGCCCTGAAGTTGGTCCGGCCGATCGAGAACGTCTATGATCTGGTGATTCTTGGCGGCGGCGTCTCAGGCTTAAGTGCTGCGATCTATGCAGGCCGTACCAAGCTCAAGACCGCGATTGTCGCGGAGAAGCTGGGGGGCATGATCGTCGTGGCAGAGCGGATCGAGAATTATCCCGGGCTCCGGACGGTATCAGGGCTAGAGCTCACGGATACCTTGGTAGAGCAGGTGCGGGAGCACGATGTCGCGATCATCGAGCGGCTGGCGACGGCGGTGGAGCGCTGCGAGGACGGCTGCTTCAAGGTCGTTCTGGGTGAGGAGTATCTGCACACCAAAGCGCTCATCTTCGCCACGGGCACGGAGTGGCGGCACCTGGGTGTGCCGGGCGAGGATACGTTCGCCGGTCGAGGCGTGCATTACTGCGCGCTGTGCGACGGCGCGTTTTATAAGGGTAAGGTGATTGGCGTGGTTGGCGGCTCGGATTCAGCCGTGAAGGAAGCGTTACTGCTGGCCGAGTACGGCTCGAAGGTCTACCTGATTTACCACGGTGAGAAGCTCAGACCGGAGCCCGCGAATCTGCAGCGGGTGCAGGAGCACGAGAAGATCGAAGTGATCACGGGAAACACCGTGGTGGAGATACAGGGTGACGAATTCGTGCGCAGTGTCGTTCTGGAGAAGCCATACCAGGGCAGGACGGAGCTGAAGCTCGATGCGATCTTCGTGCGAATCGGGCACGAGCCCGTCTCGGGCCTCGCACAGGCGATTGGCGTCAGCGTCAACAATAAGGGCGAGGTCATTGCGGATCGCGAGTCGAGGACGAACATTGCGGGCGTCTTCGCGGCCGGTGATGTGGTAGCGAAGAAGCTCAAGCAGGCGATTATAAGCGCGGCCGAAGGAGTGTTGGCTGCCTACGCAGCGTATCATTACGTGCATGAGAAAGAGTTGATCTGTATCTGCGATGATGAAGCCTGATCTTAATCAGCTCAGATCAGCTCATCGAAGACTGATTTGCGTCTTACGCCCCCGAGACAGCAGCAAAGTTCAGATGCACGCCAGAAGGAGCAGCGCGGGTTCGTGACGAGCAGGTATGAGTTATCAGAAGAGCCAAACTCGAAGGGAAAGGCGATCAGGGTCTCTATAGCAACCAATAAAGTCGCAGGGGTGAAAGCGAAGCTGAAGAAAGGGATGGCGTTGTGGAGCAGCTTGCCCGGAAGCCGATGCACATCAGCGAGCTGAGCAGAGCATTGCCTGAGGAGAGGAGGCTCGTCGCATACCACCTCGCGGCATTGGAAGAACGCGGGTTCTTTAGCCTTATGTCGGTGGGGCGATTGTAGGGCTCGGGAGAGGGCGGAAACCGGGTGGGGGCGAAGGCGATAAATTAAATACGCGCGTTGTCCTTATACCCTCGCATGAAGCTGCTACTCACCGCTCCGTATTATCCGCCGCACGTGGGCGGTATTGAGGCTCATACGCGGGCGATTGCGCACGGGATGCGTGACCGGGGGTATGAGGTTGCGGTGGTCTCGTCAACCGGGCATGACGAGCACCTCAGGATTATCATGGTTCCCTGCGTACCGATCCCCTATTCGCCCATTCCGCTCTGCTTTCCGGACATCCATGCCGAAGTGTATCATTCACACATTCCCGCTCCGTTCTTCGCGCGGAGGGTCGAGAAACGGGGATACGGGCCGCACCTCGTCACGTACCATAACGACGTTGTCATTCCTCCCCACGTGGGTAGTAAGCCCGTACCCGGCTTTCTAGCGCGGAGGATCGAACGCTGGCATGAGAAGCTCCTGAGGCCGGTGCTCGATGCCGCAGCGGCCATCATTGCGACCACGCGAAGTTATGCCGAGACCTCGCCGGTGCTGAAAGACTATTTAGAGAAGGTAGAGATCGTTCCCAACGCGATAGCGGTAGCGGATTTTGTGCCGGGAAAGGACGCGGGCGAGCGAGAAGCGATCGTGCTCTATGCGGGCCGGCTCGTTGAGTATAAAGGACTTGATATCCTACTCGGGGCGATGAGACAGATATCGGCGCGACTAATCGTGGTGGGTGAGGGTGAGGACAGAAGCCGATTTGAGATCCTCGCGAGACGATACGGAGTTCGGGCAGAGTTTAAGGGGCGTCTGCCGGATGCAGAACTCAAGAACTGGATGCGAACGGCACGAGTGCTCGTATTACCGGCGCAGTCGCGTCTCGAAGCGTTTGGTATCGTGCTACTCGAGGCGATGGCGTCTCGAACGCCGGTGGTCGCCTCGAGCAGCCCCGGCGTGGCTGAGGTTGCGCGGCATGGCGGCTTGGTCTTTGAGGGGCCTGAGGAGCTTGCCCTGCACCTGAACCGGCTCCTGGAGGACGATGCGCTCGCCACGCAGCTGGGTCGGAAAGGCCGTGCGGCTGTCGAACGGGAGTACGACTGGAAGCGGGTGCTTGATAAGCTCGAGGCGCTCTATAAGAGACAGCGCCGATGAAGAAGATCGCGGTGATCATTCCGGTCTCTGAATTTGAGGATGCTGCGGTCGTGGAAAGATCCGCGCGAGCGATTTCGGCTCTGGATTTTACGGGCCTGGAGGCACGGGTCGTCTACGCCGTTGACCTTCGAGCCGAGTTGGATGAACGCGTCTCGGCACTGCAGCAGGCAGGCCTCGAGGTCTTCACGAGATGGCGGCGCGGGAAGCGTGCGGGGGCGATCAATGACGCGCTTTTGTATCTTGCGGATTCCCACCCGGACTATCTCGCCCTCTTCGATGTGGATTCACGCCCTGATCGCAATTTTGTTACGGAATGCGTTACGGCGCTTGAACGTGAGCCGCAGGCGTATATTGCCTCTTCGCGCCGTTACGTCTCGAATCCCATGAACTTCGTTGCGCAGACCGTTCAGGCGGAGTACTACCTCTTGAACTTCCTCCTCAAACGATCGGCGTTCAAGCAGTTCAACGGGTTGATCGGTGTGCTCCGGGCCGATCTTCTCTATGCGCATCCACTTGACGAGAGCGTGATCACTGAGGATGCAGATTACGCGACGCGGTTGTACGCGCAGGGCTATCACGCCGTTCTGGTCCATTCGACGAGGTTGTATGAGCAAGCTCCGGTCAGCTGGCGCGATTTACTCAAGCAGCGGAAGCGGTGGCATTACGGCGGCCTGCAGCTCTGGCGGCACAGGAAACTGGTGCGACGCAGCCCGAACAGGAAATTCGCTCGCGCGTGGTTCATCGCACTCACGCTGGGGTACTGCGTGCTCCTCCTCTTACCGCTCGCCCTGCTCACACCTATTGTCATACTCGTCTACCCGCGAAGCGCGTTGGCCGATAGTGCGCTCCAGAAACCACCATCTCGCGTCTCGCTCGGGCTGCTGATCCTTCTTTTCATCCTCCAATATTCCGCGATCGTCGCGCTGCTCAAGTTCATCGGGGGGCGAGGTGTAGCGTGGGAACCGATGCACAGGGTCGGAGATTAAAGCGGTACGCGGGGCTTCTGCTCAGTCTCGCGACGATACTGGTCATCTTCAAACTGACCGAGACGAGCATGACCTGGCGCGTGATTGCGGGCGCGCAACCAGGACTGCTGCTCCTCGCCTTTGTCTTTCATCTCCTCTTCTGGCTCTTCTGGGCGCTCCGGCTCAAAGTGCTCTTCTCGATCCTGAAGAGCAGGATTTCCGTTGGCTACGCACTCGAGGCCACCCTGGCGAGCATGTTTCTAGCAGCGATCACCCCCTCGTCGGCCGGCGGCGAGCCGCTGCGGATCAAGATGCTTGTGGATAAAGGTGCGACTCTCGGTGGCGCGAGTGCGGTAGTGGTGGCCGAGCGGCTGCTCGACGCGATCTTTTTTCTCCTCGCTCTTGCGCTTTTCCTCGCTCTCACCGGCTTTTCCACGCGATTCGGGATTGAGATTGGCGTCGCCTTCTTCGCCGTGCTGGTGGTCCTCCTCGCCATTCTCACGGTGGCGATCAAGAAGCCGGAGGGCGTTGACAAGGTGGTTCAGATACTCTATCCGCTTCTCAGCAAGTTTCTTCGGGAGCAGCGGGCCGAGAAGATCAGCGCGTTTGTTAGCAAGGAGGCGAGATTGTTCAGCGATGCGGCGATCGAGCTGATGACCCAATCGCCGTATCGGCTCGTATTCGCCTCGGTGCTCACCGTGCTGCTCTGGCTCTTCGAGTTTCTCGTGCCGTCCGCTGTGCTGATGGCCTTCAATCAGAGCCCCGTTGTGCTCTATTCGATCACCGCGCAGCTCATCATCGTTATCGTCTCGCTCATCCCTCTCACGCCCGGCAGCAGCGGGATAGCCGAGACAAGCATGGTCTACCTCTACTCGCGGTTCGTCACTGTAAGTACCGTAGGTCTCCTGGTGGGCGTCTGGCGCGCGATAACGTACTTCTCGAACCTGATCGTCGGCTTTATCGTCACGGCGAAGGTGATTAAGGCGAGCCTTAAGTAATCTCCAAGGCGGACGCGCTAGTAGAAGATCTCTACAAAGGCTGATTTCTGATGCTGATCTTTGCTGACCCATTAAACTCGATGAAGCCTTATCTTCCGCTCTTCATAGTCGAATACCTCCGCAGAAATGGTACTAAGTGACCAGAGTTTCTCGCGAAGGTGGAATCGGTTCGCTTCGTTTGGTACTTAATCCTGAGAGCGCACAGAGTGTGCAATGCCTTGTCACGCCTGAAAACAGTCCAATAAGGCGAACAGGGCTAATAGCAGCTCCATGGCGCAGTCCTATATTCTGTGCAAGCCCGATTATGGCGACGCTGCCGAGGGCACTCCGCATGAGAAGGTCTGGCCACTCTCACATTCTCTTCTAACAATAGGTTTGGTAGGGTTCAAGGTATGCACTAAAAAAGTTAAGTGGGCCCTTTAAATCCTCAGGATCCCCCGAAACGGGGGTTATATGCGCTAATCACCTACGGTAGGGGTGGAGGGACTGCCCCCCTCTTGGTATGCACGTAAAAAAAGTAAGTGGGCCCTACGAATGGGACCGCCGAGAT
>CAYYNW010000005.1:0-26594 GCA_964473145.1 uncultured Halobacteria archaeon | reverse complement strand
GAAGGTTCTTCAGGGTTGTAAGGTCACCCTTCGTAACCCTGAACTCGCTGCTATAGGGACAGAGATAATCCAGTATGGCTTGATGGCGGGTTTCATCGTAAATTAACGGGTATAACTGGCAGCCTTCTGGTCTATTCGGGTAGATCGTGCAGCCGTCTTTCGCGAGGAAGACGCAGTGTCCTGAAACGTTCTTGAGACTCCAGCCATCATCTACTTGTACTGCAAAATCGTCGAGGTCATAGCCTAACCTCACGATTCTTCTCAGGTCATCTGGTGAAAGGAGCATCTGCGTTTCGAGACAGCACTGTACGCACGTATGGTTAACACAGGGCATGCCGCTACCCAGTACATGCCGAGCGCTGCAGCGTTTCATCGCTAACGTACCGTTCTTCTCCACGCACTCATCCCATTCCAAAGCGTCCATCATCTTGCATGGCCACCTCTGGTGTGGTACTCTGCTCACTCACGTGCTTCGCTGTCGCCTGCACGAGATGGTGGGTACGCAGTGCGCGTGCTCGGGGCAGGAGCTAGCGCACGCCTTTGAGCCGATCTGCTATCGTCCGTATCTCGTTTGAAAGCTCATTCAAACTCGCCCGGAGCTTGAGTAGATCGCGCGCAGCGCTCCGTTTCTCATCATCCTCACTCCGCGCAAACTTCGTCGAGATCGCGGTGAGCGAGCCCGACTTCTCCTCCAGTCGCCCCGAAGTATCCTGCAACTCCGTGGAGATCTGGCTCACGTCCACGCCTTTACCGCCGCCACGCGAAACATAGACGTAGACGAAGGCCGCACCCACGATCAGGCCCAGGAGTACCGCGAGGAGGACATACAGCGTCAGTGGTGGCGGCTCCGCCTGGACCGACAGCTCTTTATAATGCTCGGATAGCTGCGATGCCCAGCCCGGATGCCCTTCTTCCGCTAAGCGCCGTATATCCTCTGCCAGATCGGTCTCGCCCAGCTTGCCCCGTGCATCCTCCAGATTCCGCGCTAGCTCGCTCTCCGCATCCTGGATTTCTTCGGTCGTTGAGGAGAACGTCATCGCCGGCTCCAGCTTCTGGATGATGGTGGCTAACGTTGCTCCGTCTTTCGTCGTTCCCACGGTGAGCTCGACGTATACGCCTATCTCGCCGATTCCCCGTATATCGTATGATTCAAAACCCGGCTCTTTTATATTGGTTCGTATCGGCTTGGGCACATCGCCGGATAAAACGATCTTCGGGACTAAGGCGTCATGTGCATCCTTTCCCTTCCACACCAGCACATTTGCCGCATGATAGATCTCATCGCCAAACTTCCATTCAGGATTATCCAGGTTCGTTCGCAATTCCAGCACATAATCATCGAGTATGGGATTCCCCGTCTTACTCACGTAAATGTTGAATTCGAGCCGATCACCCTCAAATTGCTTGCTACCCAAAAATCCCGCATAGGTTTGCTTACTCCCCGTCTCCAAATTGAGCACGTATGACGTGCCCTCGTCCAGCTTCAGCACATCCTGCTGTGCCGCTGCGAGGCCAGTGGCGACAACAAAGAGCGTGCAGCACAGCAAAGCGAGCAGAAACACTCGACGCTCGATCATTTCTCTTCCCTCCGCATATCGAGTGAGAGATCAGGTAGCTCGACCGCTTTCGGCTTCTCCATACGCGCCTCACCCGCGGCT
The DNA here is from genome assembly GCA_964473145.1 of uncultured Halobacteria archaeon. GTDB lineage: Archaea > Halobacteriota > Syntropharchaeia > Alkanophagales > Methanospirareceae > JACGMN01. Next base: position 24,936 of record CAYYNW010000005.1, on the reverse strand, counting down.
CCAGCTACTGATTCGCGCGATTCCGTCTGCTTCTTTAAATCCCTTAAGGACGAGAGAAGCTGTGCAAGCGGACCACTCATCTCGCGTATCCCCGTCGCCGCCTTGTGAGTATCCTCGCGCAGCAGCGCGATCTCCGCTTCGGCCTTCGTGATGTGGCGTATGACGCTGGCGGTGGTAGCATCAGACGGTATCCTGCCGAGAAAGACCATTGATCGCTCAATGACCGCGTTGATATCCTCAGAGAGCCGGTTCGAGAGCTCTTCGATTCGGTCGAGTAAGATCTCCATATTCCGTGATGAGTCATCGATCATGCGTTGCAGTTTCTCCGCTTTCGGGCCGGCTGGGGCACCGGTCTCCATACCCTTGAGCTTGGTGAGCAAGTCGTCAAGCTCCTTCTTCAGCGTCACGAAGCCGCGCGCCGCATCTTTCGTCCACCGGTTCATCTTCTCCATCCCGGTACGTGCACCTTCAAGGGCGTGCACCAGCATCGTCAGATTCGCGATCGAGTAGCTATCCAGGTCTGGAACGCGCAGATGCTTCAGCTCCTCCGCCACATGCAAGCCGTTAAGGAGATCGTCGAAAAGCTTCAAGCACTGCGCGAGCACGACCGGGATGTTATTCCAGATCGCATCCCGCTCCAGCACCTCATAACTCTTCCAGTACGTCGTTACCAGGTCACGGTTCTTGTCGTCCGCGCCCGGCGTGTAGGGTATGCCTGTAATGATAGAGAACGGCTTCGGTGTTCCGTAAAAGAGGGAATGGTGCCGCTGCATCCGGATGAAATCACTTTCATTGTACGCTTTCTCCAGCCATTCCAGTTCGCGAAGCCGTGGCGGAAGCCCGGGTCCCGGCGCCCACGGCTGAAGCCCGATCATCAGGGTGTACAGTGCAAAGCTGTGCGACCGTGCAGGAGTATCCAACTTCAGCACGTCCGCATCCTTTGCAAATCGGTCCGTCACCATGCTCTTGAACGCGCCGCCTCCGAGCCGCGCATCATCAAAATTGTCCGCGCGGGTGCTCAATACCGCGATGAAGTGCCCGAACTTCTCCTCCTCGTTCACCACGTTACCCAGCGCATCCACCTCCAGAAAGCCGTAATCGTGGAGAATATCAATATATTTCGAGGCCATGGTGCTCTCAATGGAATGCCGGTAGTTCACCATCGGATTGAAGATGACATCGCCCTCATTGATCGGCGAATGCGTCCAGCGGAAAAACTCCTCTTCACGGCCGAGTTTCTTCATGAGCGCAAAGAATGAGAGATTCTTCAGGTCTTCTCGATTCTTCTTTAACCGCTTTATCTCCTCTTCTGAGAGCTCTATCTGATGATAGCTCCTCGTATTCTGCGGCACGGTGATATCACGGAGCAGTTTATTCTTCACCGCCTCAAGACGTTCTAAATTCCGCTCCGTGAGCCGCTTCTCCTCCTCTGCATCGCTTGCCCGGATCTCGAAGTCAAAAACCTCCTCCTTCAAGCTCGATAATTTCTTACGCGCCCTATCCAGCTTTACTTTCGCCTCTGCGGTCGCCGCGGCATTGGTATGCGCGAATATCCCTGAGGCCGATTCGTAACTGTCAACGTCGCGCTGAACATCCCGTATCCGCGCTTCAAACCGCTCCAATTCACCGCGCTCTACTTCGATCTTACCCCTGATGTCCGAGATCTTCGCCTCTATCTCCACTAAGCGCTGCCGCACGCCCGGGATCTCATCCTCGATATCATAATACAGAAAGAGTTTCTCGGTGGGAAAGACACATTCGTAATACCCCAGTGCATCAAACCGGTTTTCGTACCCCCGCGCTCTGTTCTGGAGGTCATTGAGGTCGAGCCACTTACCCTTCGTCTCCACCGAGCCACCCGGGAGAAACCCGAGGTCGAGCAGGAACCGCGGTATCGCACGTTCCAATTCCTCGTCCCGGTTCTGCCCCTGCAGGTCCCGGCCGAGCAGGAAGACCAATTTGAAGGGGTTCGAATAGTTCTTGTCCTCGACAATGATGTCTTCAGCATGCGACATGAGGAAATGAAGCTCTTTCAGCGTACCCAGGGCATTCGCAGTTGGCAGTGCCGATTCCTTGCTCGAGGGAAGAATGCCTATCCCAAAGATCACCGGCTCGGATCCAAACTGCTTGGAGATCCAATCTCTGATGTCAATAGCCACGTCGAGCAGCATGCTCGACCCCGTTCCACCCCCGAAGGCGCAGACCATGATGACAAAGAAGTCCTTACCCCCGGTCCTGTTCCGCAATTCCGAGGCCGCCGTGCCGATCGCACTGAAGATGCGCTCGCGATGCACGTTATACATCGCCCGCCCATAAATCCGATGCTGGCCGCAGCCTGCACCGGCAGCCGAGAGATAAGGGTCAGGTAGCCATCTATTCGCGTTCTTCATCAAGATGGTGTCCGGTCTATTGAGAATGATCTTCTTCCGCTCTTCTAGCTCGGTGCACGCACTGGCAGAAGCTTGGTCAGTATCAATGATTAAAAACTCCTCATTCTTCGGCACTTTACCTGTCTTGAACTTCAGCATTCGCAGGATATTATTCACGACGGTGCTTCCCTGCCCGCCAATGCCTATAACGATCCGATTAACGGTATCTTCTCCCCGTTCCATCTAGCCCTGCTCATACCCCCTTCTCTTTCGTCTCGTAATCCTCTACCTTGCTCTTGATCGAGCTCATCTCCTCCTCGAAATGCTCCAGCTCCATGCCGCTCCCCCGTAGATCGCTTTCAATCCCCGCAATCGCGCTATCTATGCTCTTCGCCGCCGACGAGAGCTTGCTCGCTTCTTTCTCGCCTCTGAACCATACCGCCACACCGACCAGGCCGAGAATGACACCGACCATCAGGAGCCCGTAGATCACCAGATACGGCGCATAGCCGGACAATGATGAAAGGAACTGATCCCGGTATTCGTTCAGTGCGAAGGCGACCACGGCGAAGAGTACCCCGATGATGAGCATGAGCAGCAGCATCTTGTCCACCTTGAGCCGCAAGAGCATCACCACAACCTCAACGATGAGCAATACAGCTACAATCAGGATTCCGATACTCGCGGGTTCCATAGCACTTACCCCTTGCCTTTACCTCTAGGTTGACGTACCGCCCTTATAAGGTTTTTGATTCCCGGTGGCCTTTAGCTCCTTTAACCGCGCAACATCATAGAGCAGTCGCGAATGTGCATCGGACGCTAAAAGCCGGTAGCGACGAATAAAGCCCGACAGCTCCGTCATTGGCGCCGACTTGAGTGCCTCAACCTCTCCTCTCTTATCCCTCGTCCAGTATTCCACCGGATAGACCTCCGTTGGGGGATTCGCCTTCGCTATCTCCGCCTCCAGCTCAAAAATACTCGTATAGACCGCCTCCAGCGTCGCGATGGATGTGCTGATGAGTCGCTCGGCATGCTCGCGCAGCTGTGCGAGCTGCGACGGCAGCGTGCACGCCACTATACCGCGCTTGAGCTCTTCGACCTCATTTTTAGCTGCTTCGGTATCCCGCAGCTCAGATACGGCGACGGCCAGCTCAAGGGCCTCTGCTCGATACCGATCAAACGCGCCCTTCAGTAAGGCTATCAAGCGCTCGATCATGCTCTTCAAGAGCTGGGTGGCATTCTCATAGTTGCCATGCTCCATGCTCCGCTCCACGATTTTCATGTCCGTTCTAATTCGCGAGGTATCTACATTCGCCAGCTCCCGCCCTTCCACCTCCAGCCGATGTGCGTCCCGCAGACAGATTCGAAGCGATTCATCCAGGATCGAGGCTACCTCGTTCATGAAGAGGGAGAGCTCAAGTAACTCGACCGCAAGATGTTCCCCCGTTCTCAGCTTCGACTCCAGCTGCTCGAGCGGACCGCGTAGATTCGCATACCCTGCACCTTCAAGCTCCCTGAGCTGGCCCAGGTACTCACGGCACTTCTCCATCATCCGTGCATAAAGAACGACTTCATGGCGGTCTTTGATGCCCGCAAAGAGCTTGCTCGCCCATTCGACATCCGCATAAACGACCTCCCTCAGCTTCGCTCGGTCCAGCTTTATCCTGCCGTTTACCGCGCACCCCAGCTCAAGCAAACCCGCCTGGACCTTGCGCAAGTCCTCGACGAACTCTTTCGTGCTTATCCCGTATTTAGTCTCAAAATCATGCAAAATACGGCGCTCTTCGAGATACCGATTGGCAAGTTGCATGACGTCACGCTCCATCACCCGCTCCGTTACGCTTCTCTTGCGCACCGTCACGAGGTAGCGCACCAGAAAGGAAACGCCGACCATAGCAGGGATGAAGAGGAGTATAACGGTGATCGCAAGGTCAGACCCGGTGCTGAAGAGCACGAAGATGCCGAGCGCAAGTAATGCGAGAAACGCCAGCGGCACGATAAGCCTATAGCCCCTCATCCGCAAACCTCCGTATCGCACGTAAGCGGTCCAGGTGGTCAAACTGAAAGGTGAAGAAATGCGTGATCGATGCGATGTTCTGCTTTGTCGTAATGACCGCCAAACGGCACTCTTTCGCGTGCGAGCGCAGGACTTCCTCCACCTGCTCGCGGTCCACGCTCCTGCTTCTGATATAATACGCAGGAACCTGGAGTAAGGAGACGCTCTTCTCACAGCCCATCGGAATGTCCGAAATGCTGAACTTCTCTAAGGAGACCCGAAGCAGAGTTCTGAGGTCAAGCGGTTTGGGCCTCAGAACCGGAATGATATACCCCCATAACCCTTTCGTCAGCTCCGAAGCGCGCGATAAAGCGACATAGCCAGGCCCATCCTCGAAGGAGAGCAGCTGCACGGCCTCCTCCAGCTGCAGACTCGAAGACCCGTCCGACACGGCTGCTGAGCCCGCTGGGGCGGTCACCGCAAGGAGGTCCGCGAGGCAGGAGGCGATATACCGGTTGTAGCCCGGATAGTAATCTTCGTAATTGGGAAGGTGCGCGATCCGCTCATTATCCACGATGAGAAAGGTGCGTACGTGCTCTTTCAGCTGCTCCAGCGCGTGGTATGCCCCGATGAGCGTCTCTTGCTCCTCGCGTCTGGTCGCCGGCACGATGCCCACGAGAAGGAGCGGTATGTTGAGCCCCTTCACCTGCTCGGCGATACGGGGCGGGCGATCGCTCGTGCCAAGAGCAGAGAAGAGCAGCGCGAACTCAGCGCCCTTTATACTCGCCAAAGCCCTCGCTACGCCATCCTCGCCCTCACGCTCATTATCGCTCCTGAGCACCTGCGGCTTGGCCCTTCGTACCGCTCGATACTCGAGCAACGCATCAAGCATCGCCTCACCGGCAGTTCCGAGCCCGATAAACAGAGGGGGCATAGCAGTCCGTAAAAAAGTATAACCCTGTGCGCTTAATACTCTATGAGCCGATGAACCCACGAGCTTCGGTTATGCTGCTGGCCATAGCACTAACCGTGATCACCGTCACCGCTCTGGTAGCTTCTGCTCCTCCTGCCGCAGGCTCAGACGAGCTGAAGCGTGAGCTGCTTGCCGCGATACTCGCAGCGGATACGGAAGAGAGGAGCGAGGTATTCAGTACCTATGAAGAGCTCTATCTCGCAAAGACAAAGACCCAGGCGCTGCTCCAGGGCATGGAAGGCCGCGAGGTGACGGAGAGTACCAAGGCGTGGGTGGATATTCTGCTCGGCATTATTGATGAGTTCGACCAGCTCGTGGATTTGAGTACGAGTGCAGTCCCTTCAGACCACCAGGAGGCACTGACAATCGCAGAGCGAATCAGTTCGGCCATCAGTTCGCTCGACCAGTACGATACCGCAAAGGAACAGGGGCTACCTATGCTCGTCACGTTTGCACTCGAGCGATTTTACCGGGGCGAAGGTGTGTTCTTTGAGGCGCTTTCGAGGAGCGAGGAGGAGACGAAGGTGAAGATCGAGTATCAGAAGCTAAGCTCGAGCTCCTATGAGCAGGGTGGCGTCTACACCATCAGCGATGCGAGCAGGATGGAGTTCGAGTCACGAAGGGACGAATGGATCTATACACGGGATATGGAACGGGCATCGGACTCTATAGCTGCAGCACGAGCTCACCTTGCGCGTGCACGAAATCCGCCCGCCGGGTTAGTTGGCGCGGCATTTATCGAAATACTCAAAGCCAAGGACTCGCTTGCGCAAGCGCAGAGCTTATATGAGAAACATAAGGACCGTGAGCTGGAGAATCTCCAGGGGTTTGAATCTGAGATCATGGCGGTGTATCAGCAATTGATGCTTGAGACGCTTAAGGTCATTGCTCTTTATCTTGTCATCCTTGCATGCTTCGCGGGTATGCTGTGGCTGGACTTTGAACGATGGGACGGTGATTTGCATGATACAAGATTGGGCGAAGAGCTTATTGCGTAAGAGTCTCATTGGTGCAGTTCTTATAAGCCTGTTCGTACAAGGTGTGATTGCTGCCGGAATAGATGTGACTACTCCTAATGCCGTTAGCTTCTCATTCGGGCCGTCGGCAGAAGCCACCAAGACGTCTTCTTTCAGAATAACGAATACAGGCATCAATGCAACACCAATAACACTTGTGTGTTCTTCACCACCCGGTAGTTATATCACGATTACGCCATCGGGAACGAATTTCAATCTAGATCCGGGGGGTTCTAGAGATATCGATCTAACAATAACTGTGGATCCTGATAGAACACCTGAACGAGAAGATCCTCCGTATTCATGTACAATTACTGTAATATCACCGGAAGGTGACAAAAACGTCTATCTCAAAGTATCGGTACTTTATAATGCGAGGATCGAAGTATCGCCTGCTTCCATCGATTTTGGGCGCGTTCGTCGAACCGATACTCCTGCGGAGACCGTCCGATTCAGTGAGAAATACGGCTATAAAAACGTGACGGTAAATCTGGTACGAAGCGGCAATAGCTGGGTCACCGGCCCGACAAGCGTTCTCGTACCAAAAGGTGGCTATCAAGACGCCTCCTTTCTGCTTACCCCTGGATCCCCGGACCGTAATGAGTACTCGTGGACCTTCTCACTTTCTACCACGGTAAATCATACGACCATTAGTCCCAGCTCGATCTACCTCGAAGCGTACCTCTTACTGCCAGCCAAGCTGGGCACACTCTACGGTGCAGAGCTGGCGCTCACCTTTGATAAGCCCAAGGGGACCGTCTCGAGCTACACACGTGAGATCGAGGTGCGTGTGCGGAATGACGGTGACGAGACCATGCGGGTGAGCAGCAGCCTCGTAGGGTCGCCGGGCGGCGGGATCACGCTCACTATCCTGGAGTCCCCGGGCGAGGTGGCGGGAAAGAGCAGTAAGAGCATTCGACTGCGTCTCGTTGCACCGTACGATGCTCCAGAGGGGACGTATGTTGCAAAGCTCTCGGTCGATGCGGGCGATGCAGGCCGCGGCACGGTGAGCATCACCATCGTGCTGAAATGGCCCGTTGACTTCTCCATCGCGCCGACTTCTCTGGAGTTCGGCACGATCGAGTTGCAGGAGCGCGGGTATGAGACGAAAGAGCTGGATATAACCCTCACCGAGTTCTATCGCTACAAGCCCGTGCGGAATTTACGATTTTCAAAAACGGGTGAATACGGGTACTGGCTCAAAGAGGAGCTGAATTTCACGGAAATACCGCCCGGGGAATCAAGAACCGTGACGATCAAGCTCGAGCCGGGCTTAGAGGCGGTGCCGGAGGACTATGTGTGGACCTATGCTCTTAGCGCTACTGAGATAGCCGCGAAACGCCTGGAGGTAACGGCGAAGATCGTACCGCTCAATATCACGAAGCTGATGGAGGAGTTTCGATCATTCCGGGAAACACCGCTCTATCGTTCGTATCCTTCTACTGAATCGCTCATAGCAAACGGGCTCGAGCTGCTCGAAGTGGTTGAGCGCAGTGAAATAGGTGCGGAAGACTGGCAGAAGATCCCGGTTTTGATGACGGGTACGCTCTCGTTACTCTCTTCATTGAATGCCGGTCTGGTATTCACCGAAACGGCGAACTACGGGAGTGCGGTCGAGAGCTTATCTGCAGCCTCGGTCTCTGCCGCCACCCTAGCATCGAATGCACAGCTGAACAATGGGGTCCTTGCGGGTTATGCAACGAGTATCTCCACGGATGCAGGCACGACGACTGAGGCGGTCTTGCGGGATGAGGCGAACTTGCTGGAATTGCGTGGGTGGACGCTCAAGAAAGCAGTGGAGTATGCACTCGCCGTTAATGAGACAGGAGGCTTACAGGATGAAGAGAACGTACTTGACGCGGCGCTCTCCTACCACTATGCGGCTACGCTCTACGGACTGCTCAACGATCGCGTGAAGCGACTGGAGAATGTCTATGAGGGCGCTCGGCTCATGGACAAGCATGATGAACTGGTGAGTGACGCTACCGACCTCCGGATCAGAGCAGAAACGAGTGTAGCCACGAGCAAGGAGCATGACCTGAGCAGAATCGGGGACTGGTATCTCCTCGTAAATCCGTATAACTACGATACCTTTGTGACGAGCTATCGAATGGCCGTGAGCTATCTCGAGACTGCTGCTGCGAAGTATAAGGTCGCCGGCGAACGATTTCTGTACGAGCAGACACGAGGCGAGGTCGAGGATCTCCAAAGCGAGCTGAGCTTTATCCTCCTTCTCTTCTTCTCGGCCTGCTCGTTCTACGGTATTCTGTTCGGCTTTGCACTACTGAGGATCACGAGGGGCACGACCGCTTATCTGCGAGATCTCGCGGAGCGCGAAGTGGGCGAGCTCCTGGTCACCGGGTAGCGTATGCGGCAGATCAGGCGGGCTTGAAGTACCACAGTTGCGCATCGGTCCGGTGCTGAACTTGAAGAGCAGCCGCGTGAAAAACCGAAACGGATCTCCCTATCCCATCGCCAGGGTCAGACAAAAGACGATGATGGTCACGATGAAGAGGAGCACGAACGTCTTCTGCATGGGCGCTCCGACCCGGTGCGCTCTCTTCATCTCTTTACGGTACAACGCGGTGGTGAGGATCACGAGGGAGAGATAGACCACAAAGCACCAGCCGTACAGGTTGACCAGCGCATGCTGGAGCTCTTGATTCGCCAGAACGATCGCGAGCGAAGATCCGGTGAAGGCCGAGCAGAGCGCGACGAAATGCACGCGCCTCGACTTCTCGTAGGGGACCGCGATGAGCAGGAGGAATGAAAGGCACCCCGCTATCCCCGCCGCCTGGATCACCACCACGTGCCGCGTGACATACAGCCCGATATTGAGCCACAGCGGCAGGAGCAGCACCGCGAGGAGACTCAGCCCAGCCCGGTAGAGGCACATGGAGGTACGATTTTCGGGAATTGGATAGCCCAGATCGCAGTAGTAATGCCACCAATACTGGTACTTCTTGTAGTAGGTGAGCATAGCGAGATGGCTGAAGAGGAAGAAGATAAGTGCACCGGAAATGCCTAAGAAGAGTTCTTGCATCGTTCGCCTACCCGCTCGCTCCCATTACTCACGTTTATTCCCGCCTATTTCAATACGTCTAATAGCGCTACACGCTCTAATATTAGCAGATTCAACTTCTCCGCGCCAACAGCCTGCAGCTCTTCGCCGGTAATGCCAAAGAACCGCGCCAGCTTCTCACACTTGCCCGCATCGCCTGCGAGCGCGAGCTCGAGAGCCGCGACGGGCTCCTCAGCAAGCCCTACCTGTCGCGTCACCTCCGCCGCGACGGGCGCTAAGTCGCGTGTCCCTGCAGGATCTACGAGCAGAATAACGACGCGCCGTTCGCCCGCGGCAACGCCCAGCGCTAACGCGCGTTCAATCTGGCGCTTGCCCGCGAGGTAAAGGAGAATCTCAAGTCCGAGATCGTCCGTTACATGCCGATTCTGCGTGAACGCGCGGATCGCCTTCGCCACCGCAGCCCGCAGGTGCGCTTCACCCGCCACCAGATCCGCGTCCATCGCTTGGATGGTCACGGCATTTGCTCGTGCAAGATGCTGTAAGATAGCGAGGAAACTGTCCACGCTCGCTATCATTACCCTACCCACCAGAATGCTGCAGGTGGCGGTACGCAGTTCGTTTGCTGTCATCTTGGTGGCTCGCGAGAAACGGCAATCGCTCGCTCCTCAAAGCTCAAATCAGAGATAGCCGCGCTCCAGCAGCACTTCCGCGTTCAGTATCGCTGCACCGGCCGCGCCTCTGACGGTATTGTGGCCCTGGACGATGTATTTTATCTCGTTCGGCGCTCGACCCACTCTGATGCGACCTACTGAGACACTCATCCCGTTACCCGCATCGCGATCCAGGCGCGGCTGCGGCCTATCCGGCTCCTCGCGCACGATGATCGGGCGTTCAGGCGCAAAGGGTGTTCGAATATCCGTGCGGAAGTTCAAAAACGCGTCCTTAACGTCATCGGGGTGCAGGTTCTCGACAAAACGGACCCAGACCGCCTCGGTGTGACCATCCATCACGGGCACGCGATTACAGGAGGCACAGACCGTGAAGGGCGCATTCCGTATCGCCTTCCCCTCGAGCGAGCCGAGGATCTTGAGTGTCTCGCTCTCCATCTTCTCCTCCTCGCGCCCAATGAACGGAATCACGTTATCCAGGATGGCCATGGAGTAGACACCGGCATACCCGGCGCCTGAGATCGCCTGCATCGTGGCGACGTGCACCAGGTCGATGCCGAAGCGCACCAGGGGCTTCAAACTCAGGGCCATCACGATGGTCGAGCAGTTAGGATTCGTAATAATGAATCCGTCCCAACCTCGCCTGGACTGCTGCTCCTCGATCAAGCCCAGATGGTCGGCGTTTACCTCCGCGATCACCAGCGGCACATCCGGCTCCATACGATGCACCGAGACATTACTGGAGACCGCGAAGCCGAGCTGTGCACAGCGCTGCTCGACCTCACTGGCCACCTCGCCGGGCAATGCGGAGAACATGATGGTGAGATCTTCATTCCTCGGGACGCCGAGATCCTGCATCGACTGCACCCCCATCTCCGCGGCTTCCGCGGGCATCGCGGAGGGGAGGAACCATTTCGCCACCTCCTGATACTGCTTCCCCGCACTGCGATCTGAGGCGAAGATCGCGCCGAGCTCAAACCAGGGATGGCCCTCAAGGAGCTGCACAAATCGCTGGCCAACGCTCCCGGTCGCACCCAAAATCCCTACTCTTCGTTTCTTCATATGCTCTGTCAATCTATTTGTCCATAGATCCATCGCGCGAGAAAGATTTAAATCTTGCAGCGCGGAAGTATACTACGACTGGGTACGAAAAAGAGGTGAGAGACAGCAATGGCGCGATTTCCAGAGGCTGAGGCACGGCTCTTCAGGGTGAAGATCTGCATGGATTGTAACGCACGGAATGCAATCCGGGCGACGCGGTGCCGGAAATGTAATTCGAAGGATCTGAGGATGAAATCCACGCATCGCGGTAAATAACTAGCAGTGCTTCTTGCTTTGAGTTTTACGTGCGTGCACGGCGCGATGATCGATGAGGAAGGGTAAAGTAGTAGCAGTAGCGGGAAAAGGTGGTACGGGAAAGACCGCCATCGCCGCGCTCTTGATTCGCGAGCTCCTGAACGCGGATACAACTGGCACAAGCACCATTCTGGCAGTGGACGCGGACGCAGATTCGAACCTGCCGGAAGCGCTCGGGACTACGTATGAGCGGACGGTGGGTGACATCCGGGAGGGCCTGCTGGAGGAGAAGCAGCGGGACTTCGCCCTGGATCTGAGGGCGAGCTTCGAGGGCAAGATTGCCGCGATTATCACCGAAGAGGACCGCTATGACCTGCTGGTCATGGGTCGGCCCGAGGGGCCCGGCTGCTATTGCCCGGTAAACCACCTCATTCGCAAGATCATCGATACCCTCACGCGCAATTATGATTACACCATTATTGATTGTGAAGCGGGGCTGGAGCACCTCAGCAGACGAACGACCCGGGACGTGGATCTCATGCTCGTGGTGCTCGATACGACGGTCAAGAGCATCAAAACCGCGCTACGGCTCCGAGAGATCGCCGCGGAGATCGAGGTGGACGTGAAGCGGCTGATGCTGATTGCGAACAAGATACCGGAGGGCGCTGAGGCAAGGACTCGCGCGGCGGTCCAAACGTACGGCCTCGAGCTGGACTCGATCGTGCCCTATGACCCGCTGGTCCCCGAGTACGATGCGAAGGGCATCCCGCTCATGCAGCTGCCCGAAGATGCACCCGCGGTAATCGCGATCAGGGCGCTCGCGGAGAAGATCCGGTGAGGTGCGGTAAGGGCGCGATACCATGAAGATCCTGATCAGTGGCACGGTACAGGGCGTAGGCTTTCGGCCAACGGTCTATCGCGTCGCGAACTCCTTAGGGCTGAAGGGTTATGTGCTCAATAAAGGCTCGAACGTCGAGATCGGGATCGCCGACACGGCTCATAACGATGCGTTCCTCCGGGCGCTGCTCCAGCATTTGCCGCCGCTCGCGGTGATTGATAAGATCAAAGTAATAGACGCGCCGGTGGCGGGGTATGACGGGTTTACCATCATCAAGAGCAGCGAGGGTGCAAAGACCTCGCTTACGCCGGTGGATACCGCGATCTGCCCTGACTGCTTTCGGGAACTAGTTGACGTGGATAACCGCCGGTATCTCTATCCGTTCATCAACTGCACCACCTGCGGCGCGCGCTTCTCCGTCATCGAGAACCTCCCGTATGACCGCAGCAGCACCTCGATGCGCGAGTTCCCGATGTGCGAGGCATGCCGCGAGGAATATACCGATCCTAGGGACCGCCGATTTCACGCACAGACGACTTCCTGCCCGCGCTGTGGCCCTCAGTTCACGCTGTATCACCGCACCGGCGACGTGCTCACGGAGCAGAATCCGATCGAGACCTTTGCGCAGCTGGTCGATGAGGGCGCGCTCGGCATCGCGAAGAGCTGGGGCGGCATGCATCTCATTGCCACCTTTGAAGCGGTGCCACGGCTGCGGCAGCTCTACGGACGGCCTGCGAAGCCGTTCGCCGTAATGTTCCGCGACCTGGAGACGGTGGAGAAGTACGCGGAACTCGATGCGTACGAAGAGAGCCTGCTGACCTCCGCGCAGCGGCCGATCGTGCTCCTCGCGAAGCGCTCCCTTTCGGACGAGCTATTCACCGTTTCACCAGGCTTGAGCACGGTCGGTGTGTATCTGCCCTATTCAGGGCTCCATCATGTCCTCTTCCAGTACCTGAAGGCCGATGGCATACTCATGACCTCGGCCAACATCCCCGGCGAGCCGATGGTCATCCGCAACGAGGACGCGTTCAAGCTCGAAGCGGAGTATCTCCTCCTGCACAACCGGCGGATCGTGAACCGGCTCGACGACTCGGTCATCCGGTGCTGTGGCACGGCGAACTTCTTCCTGAGGCGCTCACGCGGGTTCGTCCCGGTAACCTTCAGGGTGCCGTACACCTCCACGGTCTTGTCCGTGGGCGCGATGGAGAACGTCACGGCGAGCGTTTCGAAGGGCGGGCGGCTCTACACCACGCAATACATCGGGAACACCGTCCACTATCCTACCGTCGAATACCTGGCAACCGGGACCGAGCAGCTGATGAAGCTCATGGGCCTCGCCAGCGCCGATATAGAGGCAATTGCCCTCGATCTCCACCCCCGGTATCCCACCAGGCGGTACGCACGGGAGCTCGCGGACGCGCACTCGATCGAGCTGGTCGAAGTACAGCACCACTGGGCACATGCCGCCTCGCTGATGCTCGATCGCGGCGTGGACGAGCTCGTTGCGCTCACGCTGGACGGCACGGGCTACGGCGTGGACGGGAAAGTGTGGGGCGGTGAGATCCTGCATGCACGGTACGACTCGTTCTCCCGCCTGGGCTCGCTGGAGGAAGTGCCGCTCCTCGGCGCCGAGCAGGCGATAAAAGAGCCGCGTCGGCTGGTCTACGCAATTCTCACGCTGCTGGGACGTGAGCGCGAAGCGAGTCGGTTTGCAGGGGAGAAGGACGCGCACATACTGCGGAAACTGCTGCCCAAAGCGCCTCGGACTAGCAGCTTCGGCCGCGTGCTCGATGCGCTCTCCTGCTACCTCGGCATCTGTGACCGGATGACGTACGACGGCGAGCCGGCGATGAAGCTCGAGCGGTATCTGGGGCAGGGCGAGCTGCGGTACGACTTTGAGACGGACGTGGAGACCTGCGACCGCAAGATCGTGAGGACGCTGCCCTTGTTTGACCAGCTGCTGGCGTATCAGGTACGCACGGAGCAGGATAAAGCGGACATTGCGTACTCGTTCCTGCATGCGCTCCTCACCCCGATGGTGGAGATCGCGGCAGACGCCTGCACTCGCGTGGGGACGACTACCGTGGGGCTAACGGGTGGTGTCTCCTATGATCTCCCGATCGTCCGGATGGTTGAGGGACTGGTGAAGGCGAAGGGGTTAACGTTCTTAACCCATGAGCGGATACCAAATGGTGACGGCGGCATTTCGGCCGGGCAGAATGTGATCGCGGGCCATAAAATTTAAGTAAGGAGTAAGATTAGATAGAGGTGCACGTGTCAGGAGCAAGATTAGAGGTGCACATGTCATGTGCTTAGGCATTCCCGCGAAGGTGCTCGAGATCTCGGAAGAGGAAGGCGGGTCGGGCAGAAAGGCGAAGGTCGATTTCGGCGGCGTTTCACGTGAGATTGACATCTCGCTGGTGGACGTTACGGTAGGCGAGTACGTGATTGTGCATGCCGGCTTCGCGATCGAGATCCTCGATGAAGCGGAGGCGCTGGAGACGCTCAAGGTGTGGACCGAGCTGCTGGAACGGGAAGCCGAGCTGGACTCGCAGGTGCAGTAAGTAAATAAGCGAACCCATCAGCGCTCCGATTTCCAGTAAATCCTTCTTTATCCCTGTCGGGCTTCACGGTGACCATGAGCGGCTTCGGATACTGCTCCAGGAACGTCTGGCTCGCGATGTAGGTCAGGTGAAAACCATACCATCCTTCTTAATTAAAGCCGAGAGTGGCATTAGATTAGAGAAGAGAAGCAGGATGTTCACCTATCGCAGTGAAGCGTTAGCACAGGAGATCGTGGCGAACCTGAAGGCCATGGAGCGCCCGATGCGGTTGATGCACGTCTGCGGCACGCATCAAGATACCCTGATGCGGTACGGCTTGCAGTCGCTGCTCCAGGAGGTCGGTGTGGAGATACGGGCTGGTCCGGGCTGCCCGGTCTGTGTCACGACGGCGCGTGAGATCGAGGAGGCGATCGCGCTGGCACGGAGCGGCAAGGTGATTGCGACCTTTGGCGATATGTTCCGGGTCCCGGGTGAGCAGCACTCCCTGGCGGACGTCAAGGCCGAGGGGCACGACGTGCGCATGGTCTACAGCATTACGGACTGCCTTGCCATTGCCGAGCGGACCGCGAAGGACGTCATCTTCTTCTCCATCGGGTTTGAGACGACCGCGCCATTGCCCGCTTCGATTATTCTGAATAACCCGCCGCCGAATTTCTCCATACTCTCCGCGCACCGGCTCATACCGCCCGCGATGGACGCGCTGCTCAAGATGGGCGAGTTGAAGATCGACGGGTTCATCGACCCCGGCCACGTCTCCGCGATCATCGGCGCCGCGGCATACGAATTCATCTCCCGCACGTATCACATCCCCCAGGTGATCGCGGGGTTCGAGCCGCTCGATGTGCTCATCGCGGTCTACATGCTTGCGCTGCAACTGCGCCGGGGCGAGGCGAAGGTGGAGAACGAATATACCCGCGTGGTGAAGCACGGGGGTAACGAGAAGGCGAAACGGATTCTGGCGGCCGTATTTGAGCCCTGCGACATCGGCTGGCGCGGCTTTCCCGTGATTCCGGGCAGCGGGCTCACCCTGAAAGAGGAGTTCGCAGCGTATGACGCGCGGAAACGCTACGAGGATGAGTTATGCGCGTTACAGGGCGAGTACGAGGAGCCGGAGGGCTGCAGCTGTGGCGCGATTTTGCGCGGCATACTTGAGCCCTGCGAATGCCCCCTCTTCGGCACTACGTGCACGCCGCAGCATCCGGTCGGACCCTGTATGGTCTCGCGTGAGGGAAGCTGCAACATCGTCTTCCGATATTCCGCCAAAGGTGCACCATCTACCACGCCATGAGTGGGGCGATGGCGGCGAGGGGCTCCACTACTTCGCGATCATGGACCAGCTGCGGGATATAGCGGAGCGAGCGCGCGTGGAGAAGCGAGTGAACCCGCACAGCTTCAGACACTCACGATCGACGCATCTCGCATCGAGGCTGACTGAATCGCAGATGGAGGAGTACCTTGGTTGGGTGCACGGCTCGCGCATGCCATCGATCTACGTGCACATGTCCGGTCGGGATTTGGATGCGGATCTGCTGAAGATGTATGGGCTGAAGGCGGAGACAGAGGAGAAGAAGTTGGAACTCGTTGTCTGCCCATACTGCAAGACGGTGAACGTGCAAGGCGCGCGCGTGTGCATGAACTGCAAGCGACCGATCGCGCTCGAGGAAGTGATGGACTTTGAAGCGAAGGCGATGGGGTTCTTTGAGGACATGATGGGAATGCTAGAATCGAATCCGGACTTAAAGGAGCGATTCAAGCGGCGATTAGAAGGGCGATCATGAGTAGCCAGTCAAGTCGCCCGCCGGGAAGAAGGAGTTGATGCACGAGCGGCAGAACTGCTGTGACCATACGCTCTCGACCGCGTAGGCACGCCATGGATGTCGCGCGCAGGATAGTAGACGTGTGCGGCGAACTTCTGCTCAGCTCACCCGTATCGCCGGTATCCACCCCTCGTGCCGCTTGCCGTTGACGTCTACGAACTCGGAACAGGTAATCCTGCCACCAGTTACATCTTTACTTTCCGCGTGGATGACTTGCGGGTAGGAACCGGTGCGGATGGTGTAGTTGTAGGTTTCGTTCGCGTAGAGCGTGAACGAGTAGTTGAAGGAGAGGTTGTGCCAGTCGCCTACGTAGCCGTTCCATGTTGCTGTTACGTTCCACCCCGTCGTGCTGTTCCAGATTTTGACGGACTCCGTATGTCCGCCAGTGCCTATGCAGGGGTAAGTGTACAGCTTTGTAATATCTATGATATCATAAAAGGGAGTAATGGTACCGTTGTGTGTGCCCCCGATGCTCGGGTAGGCGCCTCCTTGGGTGTCGAAATATTTGCTCGGCTTTCCAAAATAATACTCCACCGGGATGAAAAATTCGAGTAGCAGCGTGCTTTGGTCTGCATAGGAAATCATCTGGAATTTAACCTGATCAACCTTAACCGTAACTTCTCCATGCATGATCGTGAAGAAGGCACTTCCACTGCCCGTTCCGACTGGATAGATTGGAGACCTGCTAATCGTATAATTTGGGGTCGGTGATCCACTGGTGAACGGAATAGAGAATATGCCTACCCCGCCCGTCTCGTTCGTGGAATAATCAAATGTAAATTTGACGTCTTCGTAAAACTCCAAAGTTGCTGGCGATGGAGGAGTTGGCTCGATGTTGGTTATAAAATTCCCTAGGACTAATGGTAAATAATCCCCTCCGTTAACAATCTCACCATTGGAGTTATAGGGGACCAGGGTGTTACCAAGACCATCGCCATCCAAATCCTCGCCCGCATAATTGCTCCAGTAGTTGCCGCCGAGCCACGAGCCGCCGATAATGTTTGTACCCGGAGTCTTGGTGATGTTCCAGATGTTGTTACCATCATCGTTGGCATTGTTTGGGTTGTCGAAGTAGTTGTTGTAGATGGGATTATTAGACGATGAATATCTGAGCTCTATGCCACATTCGTTGTTATTATTGATGACGTTATTAGTTATATTGTTATGAGTTGACATCTCTAAGTAGATACCATAGCGGGAGTTGTTGGTTACGGTATTGTTTTCTACTACAATATAAGAAGAGTTGATAAGAACAACCCCATAAATGTTATCTGCAACGTAATTGCAATTTACATTGTTATTCACTAAAATGTTACCATCTGGGCCACTACCCACGGCAATACCAATAAAGTTACCTGAAATTCTGTTCCCCCTAATAATATTATCTGATGCGCTCAATCTAATTCCGCATGGAGATGCGCCTTCTCCTTGATAAAATTCCACAGTATTATTTTTAGCAGTATTGTTTTCTATGATGTTATTAACTGAAACAATGCCATCAAAGTTATAAATAACAATGCCATAATGATTATTTGAAGCGAGGTTGTCCTTCACGGTATTATTTGACCCAACTATAATAATGCCAGCCCAGTTGTTGTTCGATGCGGTGTTATTTGAGAGTGAAGAGTTGTCAGTCTCCCAGAGTTCAATACCGCCACTTGCATAAGATAAATCCTTGCCTTGTACTGTGATATTATTGCAATTAACAAGTATAACCTGTCCCGCATCATCTGTAATTGTGGCATTTGATAAGTCCTCAAAATAAATAAGAGGCTTACCATTTACTATATTATCTTTAACAACATTATCATATGAATACACAACAGCAAGACCATCGTTTACAAAGATATTGCTAATAAGTGTGTTGTTGTTCGAAGAATACAGGAAGACGCCGCCGGCGTAGTTGTTCGAGGCGATGTTGCCTGTGAGATTATTGTTGGTGCTCGAAGACACCAGGTAAATACCGTTTTGGTTGTTCGAGTTAGCGGTATTACCCGTCAGAGTGTTATTGCTCGAAGAATCCAGGCGAATGCCGTGGTAGTTGCCCGAAGCGTTATTACCTGAGACGGTGCAGTGATGAACGGAGTTAAGGTGTATGCCACTTGCCGAATCGGTTGCATTTTGAACGGTGAATCCCGTGATCGTCACCGAGTTTGCGGTTACGAGGAAGACATCGCTGGTATTGACCACTGCAAGCACCGTGGTGGAAGCGGAGCCATTCTCTGATCGCAGGGTCAGGTTCGCCACATCCACCACCACGTTCTCGATATATGTTCCGTCCCGCACGACGACCGTGTCGCCAGGATCTGCGACGATTACTGCTGCTTGAATCGAATCACCTGGGTTGACATAATGTGTTCCGGCAGAAACATACCCACCGCTCACGAAAGCCCACGTGGCGAACATGAGTGCAACCAGAAGAGCCTTAGAAATCCCCTTTCCGCTGTTCGTTTTTAAGCAACCCCCCCGTTAAACCTTAGGTAGGTAAAATTTGGATATAAGCTTTTCGGTTTTTTGCACGCTCACGTTCTGACTTTCAATTTTGAGCGCTCTACGTGAGCACGAGCGTTGCGGTTACGTCTGCGCTCGCGTCGGAAGCGTTATTGGAGACGAGCTTGATGCTCACCGCGTCGCCCTGAGCGACGGGCACCGCGTGCGTGATATCCTGACCTGAGGTCGCGTTATCGAGCGTGCACGTGATCGCTTTGTCCGCGCCGTTTACGCGGACCGTGTAGATATCCGTGCGGCCCGCGGCGCCGGAAGCGACGCGCTGCCATACGTAGAGGTCACGGAGGACCCCGGTGCGCGGCACGCGCAGCTTGAGCTCGTTGAGCACGGCATCTGAGATGTCGGTCGGCCTCAGTTGCTTGAATGCGGTTGCGCACCCGTGCGGGCGTTGTGATCCCCATAATGGAAGATACGAGATGAGATCGTTTTTGATGGGTATGGAAACAAAGAGAAAGTCTACGGGCTACTCATCTGATAATTTATATGGGTCTCACCCAATGATGCCCTTAAATTAGCCATTTGACCTCGACACCCCTTTCTCTCTGCTGGTAGGTGATGATTTCACAGGTTGAAGATGTTCTTGAATAAAACTCGAATAGCTCTTTTAATCACCCGCAATTGCACGTCGTATGAAATGCGAGATATCAGTCCACTGCTCGGTAAGGAATTGCAGTAAAGCATTGAGTGGTGTTAGTTTCTCTTCTATTAATCCGATATAAGCGTTAACTGTAGTATGACCATCCTTATAACTAAAGCTGGAGTTGTTAGTTATAATTATGTTATGAGCGAATGGATTAGATGTAGCATTTTCGATGTAGACTAGGTTCAGATTATTTAATAAACAGCGTTCAAAAACACTACTTATATCAGAAATTTCAAGTTCTTCTTTTGAGTGTGCTCCTACTGTAAATCTGCCTCTCCATACCTCGATGCCACTTAGAACCACCTTCGTTATTGTGAACTCACGGTTACCTTTGTTATATATAGTAATTATAAATTGAGGCTCTTCTGGTCTAACAGTTTCCCACCATTCAGTTTCAACAGATATAGTCTTAAAATTAGCCTTTACATTGATGGAAGCACTGTCTTTAGACTCTTGATATCCCTCACTACCAGCAAAGGAAGCAGTAACTGTGTCTACAGTCTCATAATTAGGAGCACGATAAAGAATCCCCTCACCCATTACTGTACTTCCCGAGCTGAGCGTGCCCTTCTCTACGGTCCAGTTAATTGTCTTATATTCGAGCTCTCCCACGCCATCTGCAGTTAGTTCAGCCGAAAAATAGGAGTTTTTTCCGGACTCTATTGCAATACTCGATGGTAAGACTATGAGCGTTGTGGACTTTTTAACAGTTGGTTCTTCTGGTAATTCTCCTTTTTCTACAGTAAGGTACTCTTCCTTCCAAATCTGATCGTATTTCTTCTTCCAATCTGGTGCGTATATTTCCCAAGTAACACCAGTCTTGCCAGCATGGCTTGGGGCAAAAGCGGTTAAACTATACCAGTCTGTTCCAGGGTGTAGTCTAACCACTTGATCAGGGACAAGTATAGCTTCAGTGACAGGATCCCTCATTTGACATTGAAGTAAAACATCTATTTCTATATCCAAAGGATTTTTTATCTTGTACCATACTTGGAGAGGTTCCCCCCATTTAAAGGTAGATTTGTGTACAGGTGTAGTGGTATCTATAGCGGATATTTCGACATCTACTAACGTTGGTTCTGACTGAACCGCTTTGACAGGTGAAGTAGTCCAGCTTCCAATGAAAGCACACAATATTAACAGAGCAATACCAATCAATATAATTCCGTGTTTTGAAATCCGTCTTCTTTCGCTACCCATTTTCCGTTTCATTCTCCTCCTAACCTAATCGTACCGCCGGTACCCTGTCATGGTGAGCAGGATCTTCACATCCACTACCTTCTGTGCGGAAAGCCACTAAGCCAAAAAAAAAGCGAAAGCGCCAGAAGACCCACACAAACAAACCTCGATGCACCAAACCGCTGCCCAAACCTACCGAATTGCCAGAATCCCATCGCCATTCTTCCACCTCCAGCTACAACCTCGGCCGATCCACGGGGATAGTAGACTAACTAAACTAAGGTAGGAAGAATGTGTGATATAAGCTTTTCGGTTTCGTGCAAGCTCAACTCCTGACCTTAGGGCTCAAACGCTGGAACTTTCCAACTGACGGGCGTTATGAAGATGGAGGAAAGCGGTAACACTCAGAAGAAAGGGCGTGCGCGAGTTCTATCACTTCAGAAGTTCACGTGAGCACGAGCGTCGCGGTCACATCTGCGCTCGCATCCGAAGCGTTGTTTGAGACGAGCTTGATGCTCACCGCGTCGCCCGCGGTGACAGGCACCGCGTGCGTGGTATCCTGGCCGGAGGTCGCGTTATCGAGCGTACAGGTTATCGCCTTGTCCGCGCCGCGCAAGGCAGATGCGCGGATCTATGCTCTTCTGATACCTCGAGAGGACAGGGCACGTGAAGATTTAAAAGATACGCGGGTAGAGGACAATATGAAACGGATAGTGAGGTGAAGAACGAACAGCTCAGGCAGGCAGGCGGACGAAGTTCATACCTCGGCGCTGAACTTTCGCTTGACATCCTTCCGCGGCTTTTCACCTGAACCATGCAGCACGAGACCGAAGCACTGACCGTCATCCCGAAGGCGAACAATTTCAGTGAATGGTACGGGGAGATCCTGAAACGCGCGGAGATCCTCGACGTGCGCTACCCGATCAAGGGCGTGTATGTCTGGTACCCCTACGGCTACAAGATCCGGAACCTCGTGTACGGCATCCTCCGGTCGCTCCTGGACGTCGAGCATGAGGAGGTGCAGTTCCCACTCCTCATCCCCAAGGACGAGTTCATGAAGGAGAAGGAGCACATCAAGGGCTTTGAAGAGGAGGTCTTCTGGGTGACCCGGGGCGGTACGACTGAGTTGGAGATACCCTTCGCGCTCCGCCCGACCTCGGAGACCGCGATGTACCCGGTCTTCAAACTGTGGATCCGCTCCCATCGCGACCTGCCGCTTCGCGTCTACCAGATCGTCAATACCTTCCGCTATGAGACGAAGCACACAAGACCGCTCATCCGGTTACGCGA
This sequence comes from uncultured Halobacteria archaeon, assembly GCA_964473145.1. Taxonomy (GTDB): domain Archaea; phylum Halobacteriota; class Syntropharchaeia; order Alkanophagales; family Methanospirareceae; genus JACGMN01. Next base: position 2,757 of record CAYYNW010000005.1, on the reverse strand, counting down.
GATTACGTCCTTTAAAGAGGCGCATACCGCGCATGCGAGCCGCGCGGATGCCGAGGCACAGGTGCGAACGGCCGTCGCGCTTTACCAAACCTTCTTCGAGCAGCTCGCGGTTCCCTATCTCATCACCCGGCGGCCGGACTGGGACAAGTTCCCTGGCGCGGAGTATTCCATCGCCTTCGATACCCTGATGCCCGACGGCAAAACGCTCCAGATCGGCACGATTCACCTGCTCGGGGAGAGTTTTGCACGCACCTTTGAGATCACCTATGAGGATACAGATGGCTCCTTGAAGTTCGTGAACCAGACCTGCTACGGCATCTCGGAACGCTGCATCGCTTCCGTGATCGCGATCCACGGTGATGATCACGGTCTGGTCCTTCCCCCAAAGGTCGCTCCGGTCCAGGTCGTCATCGTGCCCATTCTCTTCTCTCGTACCCCGGCGGGCAGTAGCGAGGCGGGAGCGGTCGATGCGGCCTGCCGTAGCGTCGAAGAGGCGCTGAAAGCAGCAGGTATTCGCACGATCGTGGATGACTCGGAGGAGCGCCCGGGCGCGAAGTATTATCGCTGGGAGATGAAGGGCGTGCCGCTCCGGATCGAGATCGGCCCTCGCGACGTGCGAACGCAGAGCTGTGTGGCCGTGCGGAGAGACACTTTCACGAAAACGCCGCTGCCTCTCGCCCAGGTGGTTCCAGAAGTGCAGCGCCTGCTTGAGACGATCCAGACCAGTATGCAGAGCGCAACCGGAGAAGCAATGCGCACTCGGGTGTATCACTACGAGCAGAGTGCCACGGCGACCGACGAGGTCTGGGCTGAGCTGAAGGAGAAAACGGAACGCGGCATCATCGCCGTACCCTTATGTGCTGACGAACGGTGCAGGACGATGCTGGAGGAGCAGCTTGGCGTCAGTGTCCTCGGTCAGCCACTACTGGAGCGTGATGCGGGCGAACCAGGCAAGAGCACGTGTATCGTCTGCGGGCGGCAGGGAGTGCGGGTGTACGTGGCTCGACCGTATTGACGTGCCGGGAGTGGGGGAAAAAGCTTAAAGAAGCGGCACCTCTTATTCTCTCTTACGGCCTATGGCACGATACGAGATCAGCAGAGAAGTCGGGTACATCAATAGCGTGATTGCGAACGTTCGAAACGTCAAACGGAGTGAATTCAAGCCGCTCTTCGACGAGCTCGCCGCCGCTGATTGCATCATTCTCGTGGGAGAAGGCAGATCGCAGAGCGCGCTCTACATCGGGATGGGGCAGCTGGACCGCACCGTGAAGACGATGATTGACATTGATTTCCCCGGCCGAAATATCCTCGAGGCCGCACCGGCACTGGCGCGGAAGTATAACCGGATCGCACTGCTCGTCAACTCCGGTAGCGGTGAGACCACCACGCCGCGGGTCGTGGTAAAACAGCTCGCCGATTACATCGAGCAGGAGAAGAGCGAGCAGTTCAGTATCAATGCCGTGGTCTCGAATTGTGACTCCTCGATCGGACGGATCAGCGAGAAGGAATACGGGCACGTGGTCGAGCTCCACGGGCGGAGTAGAAGGGCGGACACCACGAACGAGTTCCTCAAGCACGGCATTTTGAACGATGTGTATGAACTGAGTTCCCTGCTCTTCTTTCAGAAGACGAAGGAGGTCATCAATGAAGGGCTGGGATACACCTCGGTCTTTCGGAAGATCGCGGAGGAGTCCGCGATCATCGGTAAGCTGGTGGATCGGTTCGTCACCTCAGAGATGTATTGCGAGCTCATCAACAAGCTGGAGACTCGGAGCCGCATCACCCTCGGCGGGCTGGGTCCGGGTCGCAATGTCGCGAAGATGACTGCTATTCGGCTCCAGCACGTGAAACGCGCCCTCGGGGACGAGGCGTACCTCGCCGGGCCGTTCGCGCCGCGACCTCGCGCCGGTGATATCCTCTTCCTCATCTCATGGTCCGGCGAGACCGAGTCAGTCCGTGGATGGTGTCGGGAGCACCAGGACTTTGGCGCGTATGTCTACTCGCTCGTCGGGAACGAATCGAACTTATCCTGTGAATCGGAGAGCTTTATCATTGAGTCGCCAGCCACCACGTTCTACGAGCGCGCAACGTTCGCACTCAGTCCCCTGCCGCTCCACCTGGTTGAACGTTTGAATCTCCGCCGGTTTATGCTCCCGGAATACATCATGGAGTGGTGGGAGCATTCAGTAACGCAGTAAAAGCAGGTTTTTCCGCGCTTACCACGCGCTCCTCTCCTGTAGCTTTATATACCGAGAGGTTATAGTCGTTTACTAGTGGTACGGTGGATAGGCGACTTTGTTCATGACGGACGCAGTTTGTTCATGAAGAAGGCGACTTTTCGGTGTATCACTGACTGCGAAAGCAAAAACTAACTAGGAGGGTCTGTAAGGTATGGCATACGGTGAGAGACGGGGCTTTAGCTCCCCTATTAACGTCGGCGAGACCTACGATGTCACCATCGAGGACGTGGGTCGAGACGGCGATGGGATAGCGCGAATCGAGGGATTTGTGGTCTTTGTGCCCAACACGAAGAAAGGCGACAAAGCCAAGATTCGGGTGACCAAGGTCTCGAGGAAGGTTGGATTTGCAGAAATCGTTGCGGACTGAGCGGTCGTACGTGATTCTGCTCGGCTCAACAACTGCGTACCAAGAGCTATAGGTGAGCCTATAGCATTCCTCTCTTTTTTCTTTTCCCTTTTTGCCTTTTTTCTTTTCCCTTTTTGCCTTTTTTCTTTTCCCTTTTTTCCTTTTTTCTTC
>CAYYNW010000004.1:5703-28916 GCA_964473145.1 uncultured Halobacteria archaeon | reverse complement strand
TTCGTGGACGTCAACGGCAAGCGGCACGAGGGGTGGATACCGGCTATTACGTTGTACTAGGCATTGTGGGAGCTTTTAACCAGGTCGCAGCGGTGGTATGATGCTTGGAGTCCCTTGAGCATACCTACGGCTTCAACCGCCTTGCCGCCTCAACGACTTCCTCACTGAGCCAAACGCCCTTACGTCTGAGCTGCTGAATGAACTCCTCGAGCTCGCCCTCTATCACACCACGCTGCAAACCCGCGTGAATTATGGCCAGAGTGCCCGCGACCTTTAAGCCCAGCGATTTTGCCAGCGCGCGAGGTATCTTCTCATCAAGAAGCAACAACTCGGCATTGAGCTCTTTCGCGAGAATGATCGCTTCAGCTTCACCCAGATCAAGTTCCGTGGCCAGGATAGCCACACCCAATTCGCTGACCCTTTTCACCTTTATCCATTCAGCGCGTGCAACCATCTCAGCTCCCGGTTTACCCCTGCCACGCACCACAATCTCCCGATGCACCTCCTCGGGTATGACCAGTTACCCGAAGAGCGCCTGCAAAAGTGGCAGCTGAGAGATTTTGGCCAGGGCAATGAGAGGGCCGGCGTTTGAAACAACGATCATAGTAACTCGTTAAGTGTCTCAATATCCTCGTCAAGATCCTCAGGATAGTACTGGATCGGTATTCTCTTGGCCGCCAAAATATCGCTCATTTCCCATCTTGAAACGCCGGCGAGTTCAGCAGCCTTGCCGAGCGAGATACGCCCCTCTTCATACAAAGTAACCGCGATTAGTTCTCGTACCACCTTCGGGAGCTCCTTCTCCCTCACCTTAAAGATGTGGATGACGTCTCTCGGGAGTTCTACGGGGATGGTTTCCATCGCACTCACCCTCTCGTCTTACGTATATTATATCCCTCGCAGACCTTAAGCCTTTTGACCTTCCACCCACACACCACTCACTCCCTCGCCGCTCACCTGTAGAAGAGCTCGGAGACCTTCATATAAGTTTTTCTTCGCTTTCTGCCTCGTCTGAAAAGCGGAAAGGCGAAGGGGGAAGAGACGGTATAATCGAATGTAATGAACTACCTTGACTCCTTTCTCAGAGCCCCTTGGGTCCCTTTTAAGAACTCCACTGATAACACTCTCTTGGCAGGTAGCTAGCCCTTAATCATACATATCGATCCGGTACTCGTACTCGCGCTTCTTCGCAAACTCGACCAGATCGCTGCTCTCGTGCCATATCGGGAGATGGAGGTACCCACCTCGTTCGTCCAGGCCCATGATCTCACGCACGAACGCGGGAAAATCAGGCGGGATCGTCTTATTATCCCGGATCAGGTAATCCAGATACTCTTTCAGGAGCTGTATCCGCCCCTCTTTACCGCGCTCCTTCAACTTGAGCTTCAATTTCTTATGAAAGACACTCTCTTCCTCCGCTTCTCTACGCTCTTCTTCGCTCATGGTACTATCACCTCAACTGGTTTTACGTTCCTCCAGCCGCTTCAAAGCATCCCGCACCCTGGGGAGCAGCTGATATTCCTGCTCCAGCTGATGGAAGCCGGGTCGTGCTCCACCTTTCCGCGTCGCGCGGCAGATCCGGGCATCGCCGATCGGGAACCCGCGTGGTTTCGAGTAGATCCCGGAGGGATCCAGCTTGCGCACTTCCTCCACCAGTGCCCGGAGCAGCTGGGGCTCGCCCTCCACGAGCGCCCCGAAGCAGGTCTCCTTTACCTTGATGCTCGCGCCCAGCCCACGTGAGCCCGTCTCACTGAGCAGCGTGAGCAGCCTGCTCTTCAGCTGCTGCGGCGTGATCTCCGAATCCGGCGAGATTAAGATAACCCGCGTCTCGGTCACCATGTCACTCTCCCTTCTTTTTAAACGCCTTTTTAGTCTGGGTTTACGAACCCTTTTGATCAAACTTTTCTTAAAAGTTTGTGGATGGGCCCGCGGAGATTTGAACTCCGGACCTCCCGGTTATCAGCCGGGCGCTCCAACCAATCTAAGCTACGAGCCCACAGCAGGTCGCCACGCTCTACGCTACTTAGTTAGTATACCAGGCTGAACCTTATATCTTTTATCGGTAGATATCTATCCCTATTCACCGTGCATCAAGCGAAAACGATTTATCTCAAGGAGCATCACACGGCCTCGGGCTTGCTGGTCGCGGTGTGTGATAAGGAGCTGCTGGGGCAGAGCTTCCAGGAGGCTGAACTCCGGTTAGCCGTCACCGAGCGGTTTTATAAAGGTGAAGAGGCGACCGAGGATGAGGTCATCGCATCCCTGCGCCGGGCGACCATCGCGAATGTGGTCGGTAGACGAGCGGTGCACTGTGCCGTTGAGCACGAGTTCATCGACGAGGCTAACGTGCTCGTCATTGACGGCGTGCCGCACGCGCAGATGGTACGCTTGTGAGTCTCCGACGCTTATTCTCCGGTATCCTCTTTCATCACCGAGAGGAATCGCTTCGAGACCGCATCTTCCACGAGCTGGAGGATCGCCTCCTTATCCTTCAGCCCCTTGAAGATCCCCAGTGGTACCTGTGCCGCAGCCATCGAGGCGTGGCCGCCCGCAGAGCCTAAGTCGCCGAAAGCACGAATGAACGCATCCCCGATATTCACCCGGATGTCCTTGCTCCGCCCGGAGACGCAGATCATGTCCTCGACCAGCCCGATCACCACGACGGTCGAGATCCCTTCGAGATTGAGCAGGTAATCCGCAGCCTGCGGAATGGCGTCCAGATTCGCCACCTCGCCCACATTCGTGATCAAATAACTTCCCTTGATCTTCTTGTGCAGGATCGCATTCCCGACCACGTTCAGCATCTCCGTGGACATCGGGGGCGTCTCTATCTGCTCTAAGAGCTCTTTATCCGCCTTCGCGTGGAGGAACGCCGCGGCCGCGAAATCCGCGGGGTGCGTCTCTCGCTTGAAGGCGTTAGTATCGGTGCGTATCCCGTGGAGCAGCGCGGTTGCCAGCACCTTATCCACTGGTACGCCCAGGTCCTGGAGATAACCGGTCATGATCGTCGAGGTCGCGCCTTTATCCGCGCGGATATCGGTGAAATCAGCCTCTACTTTACCTTTATTGTTCGCGGTATGGTGGTCGATGATGATGTCCGTGTGCCCTTCTGGCGGCGGGAGCAGGGGGTTATGGACACCGGGCGCGGAGGCATCAATGAGCGCCAGCTTACTATACCCGTTTAAATCGGCTGACCTCTCTATCCGCTTCATCTCAATGCCCAAAATATTGACGAAGGCACGGTTCACGTGGTGCCCGATCTCGCCACGGTACAGGATATCAGCTGAGACCCCCACCTGTCTCGCGATCTGGCGCAGCGCGAGCGCCGAGGCGATGGCATCGGGATCAGGGGTATCGTGAATCACGATCCCTAATTTCCCACCTTCGTGCTCTTTCACCTCCTCGAGCAGCGCGGCTAACTGCTTCGCGCGCCGCAGCGACTTCACGTTCTCGAGATTCACGATCGCCGTTCGAGCCGTGATATCCGGAAGGGAGAGGATCACGTCCACGTCCATCCCCTTCAACTCTTCCCTGTCCGCGGGGTCGACTGCGCGCACCACCAGGTACGCCTGGGGTATCTTCTTCCGCGCATTCTTTACCGCAGCCTTGTTCCCCGTACCGTCATTGCTCACGATAAAAATCGTCTCCGGCACTCCCTCGTTCAGGATCTTCGTGATCACGTCAGGATCGTTAATGTCACCCACAAAGGCGCTGAAATCCTCCTCCTTGAGTAGCTCGATCTTCTTCTCATCGCTATCAACGATGAGGAGATCAGCCCCGCGGACTCGGAGATCCTTGGCCACCGCGTACCCGATTCGGCCGCAGCCGAGGATCACCTGGATACTGCGTCCTCTAGCCTTCGATTTGTGCTCCGGTTCTTGCTCCTCAGGACTCATTGCCAATACCTTCTGCACTGCAATCCCTTACTATCTCCCTTATAAGTTTACACTGATTAAGTTTACTTTTTAGCGTGAGGGGCGATAGATGAACTACGCGGATTGGGAGCCGATCTACGCGGCGATCCTGGCGGATTTCGGCTTTGATCGCGCGCGAGATGATGAAGCCGCGGAGGTGGCTGCTGCGCTTCGTGCGCATAAGCGGCGTGCAGACGAGGAGCTACTGAGCGAGCTCGACGCGCTCATTCGAGGACGACGCGCGCTTATTTGTGGCAATGCACCACGGCTGGACCGCGAGGTAAAGGAGCGCGACGCGGCGTTTGAATACGCGCCACCTGCTCGTGCGTGGGTGGTAATCGCGGCAGACGGGGCTACCTCCGTGCTGCTCCGCCACGGCTTCATTCCTGATATTATCTGCACTGATCTCGACGGAACCATTCCGGACATCATAACCGCAAATCGGCTGGGCTCGCTCGTGGTGGTGCACGCGCACGGTGATAACATCCCGATGCTCTGGAAGGTGGTGCCCGCCTTGAATGATCGGGTGATCTGCACGACGCAGAGCAGGCCGCTCCCCTCCGTCCACAACTTCGGCGGCTTCACCGACGGCGACCGCTGCGTCTTCCTCGCCAGGGAATTCGGCGCGCAGAGCATCGAGCTTATCGGGTTCGAGTTCGACGATCCGCACGTGAGTGCCCGGAAGCGGCAGAAATTGCAGTGGGCGAAGCGGCTGATCGCCGCTATCCGCTAGCTAGCTCGCTCGCGCTCGCGGCCGAGCTCGGCCGTGCAGAACCGACCGTCATCCGCGATCTCGTTCGCCCCGTCCGGAACGCCTGCATGGTGCGGTGGTTATGCTTTGCCAGCGCTCTTCAAGGCATTCTCCGCAGCATCGATCGTCACGTCCACCAGCTGTGCGAGCGAGGGGTCAAACGCCCGTTCGATATTCCGCAGCTCATAGGCCGTCATCCCCGCACGGATTGCCAGTGCCAGCTCGTTTACCCGCTCGGCAACGGTGGCTTCGCCGACCAGCTGTGCGCCGAGTAACTTCTTGCTGAAGGCGTCGAAGATCAACTTCAGGGTGAGCGAGCTCGCGCCGGGGAAGTAGCGTGCCTTGATGAGCTTTGTCGCCTTACCGCTGATCGTTTTGAGCCCCGCACGGGCCGCGGCTCCTGTTGTCACCCCCACGGAGCCCATCACGATACCGCCAACATCTGCGACCGTGGGGCTGTAGCAGTACTCGCACGCGGAATACAGTCCCGGCTGATTCGTCAGGTCGCTCAGGATATTATCCGCTATCACCTTCGCTTGCACGACCGCGGTCGATGCCATCTGATTCAATTTTGGGCGGTGCGTGATCCCATCGATCACCTCGGCACAGTCACCCACGGCGTACACGTTGCTCAGTGAACGCCCTCGCTGCTTCACGTGCATCGAGCGATCCGTGACGATACCGCCCGACTCTCCGAGCTCGAGCCCTGCTGTGGCGGCAAGATCGGTCTCAGGGGCCATCCATTTCCCGATGATCACGATATCCGCCGGTATCTCCTCCTTCTCCGCTTCGGTCCCTCCTATCTCGACTGATCGAACCCATCCCTCTTTTCCCCGGATCGCGGTGATCTCGCGCCGATCAAGGATACACCGTATGCCTGCCTTCTCCATGCGCTCTTTCACGATATCCCCCATGTCCGGGTCGAGGCTGGCAGGCAGCAGCGAGGGCGGGCCGCCCAGAACGGTCGTCTTTATCCCGCGTGCGGCAAACGCCGCGGCCGATTGGAGCCCGATAATGCCGCGACCGCGAATGAACGCGGTTTTCACCGCTCTGCTCTGCAGCGCAGCTTCTATCTTAACCGCATCATCTTCATTGTTGAAGGTGAAGACACCATCCAGTTTCGTCTCTTTCACCGCTTGCTTTCTGCCCGTGGCGATGACGAGGTAGTCGTAGGGGAGCGTCTCGCCGGTCTTGAGGACGACCTTGTTCTCCGCTACATTGAGCTCCGTTACCTCGTTCTCGGCTCTGAAATCAAGACCCTGGTCGATGTACGCCTTGGCCGTGCTGATCTCGGTCTTCTCGATCCCGTACCAGCCGCGTAAGGCAAAGGGCAACCCGCAGGTGGAGAGCCACCCGCTCTTCTCGCGCTTGATGAGCGTTACCTCCAGCCCCCCGGGCACCTGATCCTTGCGCTCCACGAGGTACCGCAAGACGAAGATCCCCGCAACACCACCGCCCACAATAACGACTTTTTTGGCCATTGCACGCCTCCCAAAGCTTATTGTCAAAGAGGGATATGCGCTCACCGTATAAATAGCTACCGCTTTTTTCTTCGCGCCCCGCTCTTGCCTCCTCGTCCCGGGCTCAGCATTCCGCCAGACCACCGGATCGCCCGACACGAGCCTTCTGTTCGAATGCGTGCGCGAAGCGCCTGGTAGCTTATGTTCGCGTGGCACTAACGGATAAAGGGACAGCAGCAGTGAAACGAGGGAAAGGATACGGTTGTGCCACCGGAGCAGGGACGATCATCAATGCGATCGCGACCTACAAGGGTGCAGCCTTCGGCATTGACCTCCGGACGTACGCGGAGGTGGAGCTCGGTGAAGATCTCCGCGGCATTGAAGGCGAGATTGAGGTCGAAGGTGTGAGAGAGGAGCATGCGGATACGCGGTTAATCGAGCGGTGCGTGGAGCTGGTGCTGCGGCAATTTGATCTACCGCTGGGGGCGCACGTGACGACGCGGAGCGTGATCCCGATTGCCAGCGGGCTGAAGAGTAGTAGTGCCGCGGCAAATGCCGTGGTCGCCGCGACGCTGGACGCGATCGGCGGGAGAGAGGCAGGTGCGAAGCTCAACGTGCTGGATGCGATCCGAATCGGCGTTGATGCCGCGCTTCAGGTCGGTGTCTCCATAACGGGCGCGTTCGATGATGCCTGCGCCTCCGCGCTGGGTGGGATCGTGATCACGGACAATGCTCGTCGCGAGGTACTCAAGCGGGTGGAGCGAGAGTCGACCGTGCTCATCTTCCTCCCGCGAGCGAAAGCGTTTACCGCGGAGACGAACGTTGAGCGGTCGAGATTGCTCGCGCCCTGGGTGGCCCTGGCGTTTGAGCTCGCGGTCGCGGAGCGATTTGAGGAGGCGATGACCCTGAACGGTTTCCTGTATTCCGCGGCCCTGCAGTTCAGTTCCGAGCCGATGCTGCGCGCTCTCGAGTGCGGTGTGCAGGGTGTGAGCCTCTCAGGCACCGGCCCCTCGGTCGTCGCACTACTCGACGATGACCGTGATAAGGCGGAGCGCCTGTACGAATCCTGGTGCGAGTTACCGATTGAAGGGCGTATCCTCAGGCAGCAGCTGCAGAACGAGCCGTCCCTGTGCTTTTAACTGCGCAGTATTTACTATTCTCAGCTGAGGTGGTTCTTGGAAAGAAGCGAGTGCGATAGAGGAGTGGTTGAAATGGCAGAGCCCTTTACCGGCGAGGGGAAGATATGGATGAACGGCAAGTTCGTTGAGTGGCAGGACGCGCAGGTGCATGTGCTCGTCCACGGCCTGCATTACGGTTCCGGCGTCTTTGAGGGGATCCGGTGTTATGCAACGGAGAAAGGCTCGTTCATCTTCAGGCTGAAGGAGCACCTGGAGCGCATGTATCGGTCCGCGGAGGCCTACCAGATGAACATCCCGTACACACCATCCGAGCTGGGGGAAGCGATCAAGGAAACGATCAGGGTCAATGGGCTTGACGCATGCTATATCCGCCCGATCGCCTTCTATGGCTATCATCACCTGGGCTTGAATCCCACCGGCTGCCCGGTCGATGTCGCCGTCGCGGTCTGGCGCTGGGGCGCGTACCTCGGCGAAGATGCAGCGGAAGGCGGCATTCGCTGCACGATCTCGCCCTGGCGACGGCTCGATACCCGTACCTTGCAGGTGACGGCGAAGGCGACGGGGCACTATCTCAACTCCATCCTGGCCTCGCTCGATGCCAAGGCGCGGGGCTTCAGCGAAGCGATACTCCTCGATACGCAGGGCTTCGTGGCCGAAGGGCCGGGCGAGAACATCTTTATCGTCAAGCACGGAATCCTCTACACCCCCGAGGCGTGGTCCTTATCCATACTCCCCGGTATCACGCGTGACTCGGTCATCGAGCTCGCGCGCGATATGGGCTACAAGGTGGTGGAGACGCGGCTCACGACGGAGGAGTTATTCGCGGCCGACGAAGCGTTCTTCACCGGTACAGCGGCAGAGATGGCGCCAATACGTGAGATCGACGGTACTACCATTGGCCGCGGTACTAAGGGCGCGGTAACGAGCGAGCTCCAGCAGAAGTTCTTCGCCGTGCTCAACGCACGCGAGGCGAAGTACCTGAAGTGGCTCGAGCCCGTCTCTAGCTAGTGCGCCGCGGTGCTCCCCCGTAGCCCGTTATTCCGGTGGACGGATCGAATCGCCAATGCTCAACGGCGCGTGGGTAAATCTCCAAATCTCAAGCACCAGATCACTACTATCTCCAATTATCCAGATGTCAAACGAACCACCACCGGCATTTAAGTCTACCGAAGATAGAGCAGTTACCCAATCATCACGTTTCATGAACTTCTACGTGACGTGAGGTACTGAAAGAATGAGCAGTACAATAAGACCCGGCTCTGAGGACGCGGCAGAGTGTATATGGTACGTACGGGAATCGGAAGACGCTCTTCGCGCGCTCCGTACCTCGGAAGCGGGGCTCGATAAGGCGGAGGTGGAACGGCGACGGGCGCAGGTTGGTGCGAACGAGCTCACCGAGGAGGCGCCGCTTTCTCTTCCAAAGCTCTTCCTCGCGCAGTTCAAGGACGCGCTCATTCTCATCCTGCTGGCGGCGACGGGGATCTCCGCGGCGATCGGTGACCTCGTGGACTCCGTGGTGATCGCCGCAGCCGTCCTCCTCTGCGTCGTGCTGGGCTTTCTCTTCGAGTATCGTGCGGAGAAGGCGATCAAGCGCTTAAAAGAGCTTGCCGCTCCCACCGCGGCAGTTATCCGTGCGGGAATCGAGGAGAAGGTATGCGCGTGCGAGATCGTGCCGGGTGACATCCTCGTACTCCGGCCAGGTGACCGCGTAGCTGCAGATGCGCGCCTCCTCGAGGGCATGAATCTCACCATAGACGAGTCGCTCCTGACTGGTGAATCCGTTCCCGTGAATAAGGATGCGGCGGTGCTTAAGGAGGATATCATCCTTGCGGAGCGGAGCAATATGCTCTATGCGGGCACCACCGTCCTGGAGGGCCGGGGGAAAGGCGTGGTTACCGCAACCGGCATGCGAACGGAATTCGGGAAGATCGCGGGGCTGCTCGCGAGCGCACCGGAAAAGGAAACTCCGCTCAAGAAACGGACCCAGGAGATCGGGCGATGGTTGAGTACGGCGTACGTGGTTATCTGCATCGCAATTCTCGCGGTTGGCGTGCTGCGCGGCTACGACTTCCTGGTGATGCTCATCTGGGGGATCAGCCTGGCGGTCGCGCTCGTTCCCGAGACTTTGCCGCTCATTATCGCGGGAACGCTCGCGGTGGGTGTGCAGCGGATGGCGCGGAAGAAGGCGATCGTCCGTAAATTGCCGGCAGTCGAGACGCTGGGCTGCATCACCACGATCTGCTCCGATAAAACGGGAACGCTGACGAAGAACGAGATGACCGTTCGCGCGCTCTACGCCGGTGGGCGGATGGTCAAGGTCACCGGTGCAGGCTACGAGCCGCGGGGCGAATTCCTCAATCAGCGGACCGGCGAGCGGATAGACCTTCGCGCGGCACCAGCGCTGCGGCTGGCCTTGCAGATCGCGGCGCTCTGCAATGACAGTGGCATGCGACAGGAAGGAACGGACTACAGGATCAACGGCACGCCCACGGAAGGCGCTCTGGTGGTCGCGGCGCAGAAGGCCGGCATCGAGAAGCGTGAATTAGAGCAGCGCTTTCCGCGCCTGCAGGAGATACCCTTCGAACGAGAGCGGAAGCGAATGAGCACCATTCACCGGGACACGGCAACGGGGAAGCGAGTGGCGTACGTGAAGGGCGCGCCGGAGGACTTGGTGCTGCTCTCGACTCACGTGTACCGGGAGGTCAACGGGGAGGCGAGGATAGAGCAGCTCAGCGCGGAAGAGCGAAGCGTGATCATCACTCTGAGCGATCAGCTCGCAGCACGCGCATATCGGCTCATCGGCGTGGCGTATCGCGAGTTAGAGTTAGATGGACCAGAAGAGCTCACGCCCGAACTGGTGGAGCAGGATCTCACCTTCGTGGGTCTGGTTGGCATGACTGACCCGCCGCGCGAGGAGGCGAAAGAGGCGATCGCGCACTGTAAACGGGCAGGGATTGTGCCCATCATGATCACGGGCGATCATAAACTCACTGCCGTCGCGATCGCGCAGGAACTTGGAATCGTCTCGCCGGCCGTCGAGAACGACCAGGTGCTGACCGGTGCGGAGCTGGAAGGGCTGAGTGATGCGGAGTTCGAGGCGCTCGTCAAGACTGTTCGTGTCTACTCGCGCGTCTCGCCGGAGCACAAATTGAGGATTGTGGAGGCCCTGAAGCGAAGCGGTGCGGTGGTCGCCATGACGGGTGACGGGATCAACGATGCACCCGCGTTGAAACGGAGCGATGTGGGTATCGCCATGAACTCGGGCACCGATGTCGCGAAGGAAGCGGCTGATCTGGTCCTGACGGACAATAATTTCGCGACGATCGTGGCGGCGATCCACGAAGGGCGGGCCATTTACGACAATGTGCGGAAGTATCTCACCTACATCCTCTCCTACGGCGTCGCGGAGGTCTGCCTCCTGGCGGGCGCGTTCTTTTACGGGCTGCCCTTTCCTTTGATCGCGATCCAGATCCTCTGGGCGAATATCGTCATTGAGGACTTGCCCGCGATGGGGCTGGGTATCGATCCGCCGGATCCCACAATTATGGACCGGCCGCCGAGAGACCCGACGGAAGGGGTATTCACCGCGCGAATGCTTCAGCTGCTCGCACTCATGTCTGCGGTCATTGTCATTGGCTGCCTGGCCATCTTTCTCCACTATCTGCCCCGGAGTGACCTTCCGAAGGCGCAGACGATGGTCTTCGCCACCTTTATCCTCTTCGAGCTGCTCAACGCCTTCAATTGCCGCTCGGAACGGCTTTCGCTCTTCCGTGTCGGCGCATTCTCCAACCGGTGGTTGATCCTGGGGGTGATCGGCTCGCTCCTGCTCATGCTCGTCGCGATCCAGCTCCCGGTCGTCGCGCACTACTTCCATTCAGTCCCCCTCTCGAGCCGCGAATGGGCGCTCGCCTTCGGCACGAGTCTCTCGATCTTCGTTGCCGTGGAGCTTTGGAAAGCGCTGCAGACCATGTGGCGGAAGGGGGGAGCAAGGAGCACCACTTAGCTAGCGAATGCAGTCCACGAGCTCTTCACCCTCGATCACCGCGTTCTGCTGGATGATACTGTTCTGGAGGAGAGCTCCGGCAACCGTCGCCCCCGGGAGCACCACTGAGCCGTACAGCTTGCTCTTGAGCAACGTTGCACGGCTGCCGATGACTGCGGGTCCGCGCACCACTGAGGTCTCAATCCGCGCGTACTCACCAATCGCTACGTGCCCCTGGATATCGCACTCCGCAATCTCGGCGGTTTTCGCGCAGTCAAAGCACCCTTTCTCCAGGATCCACCGGCTCGCCGCCAGGTAGCCCTCCAGGTTGCCGATATCGGCCCAGAACCCCTCGACCATGCATCCGTAGGCCGTGCCGTTCGCCACGAGCCGCGGGAAGAGGTCATTGGAGAAATCAAATGCGCGACCCGCGGGCACGAGCTCGAGCGCCTCGGGCTCGAGGACGTACAGGCCGGTGTTCGCCAGGTTGGAGAAGCACTCGCTCCGAGTGGGCTTCTCCTTGAACTTCAGGATCTTACCGGCCGCGTCGAGCTGAGCAATCCCGAACAGGGACGGGTCCGGCACGGGCAGTAGCGCGATGGTCACGAGCCCCCCATGCGCCTCATGAAACCGCATCAACCGTCGCAGGTCTATTTCCGTAATGTTATCGCCTTGAATGACCAGCATTGGCTCGCGAATCCCCGCGTTCTTCACCGAGCCTGCGGTTCCTAACGGCGCGGGCTCTTCGGGGAAGGCAAGCATCAAATCAGTTCGAGTACTGCTGAGGTAGCGGATCGTCTGCTCTCTGAGATAGTTGCTCGTGATCACGATGTCCATGAGGCCATAGCCGGCCAGGTAATCGAGGATGTAATCGATGACCGGCTTATTCACCAGCGGAATCAGCGCCTTGGGACTGGCGCTCGTAAGCGGTCGAAGTCGCGTGCCATACCCTCCAGCGAGTATCACCGCTTTGGTCATCGTCAACCCTTTCTTGTAGAATGAAAGCTTTATAGAGAAAAAGTATATTGATCGGTGTAATATAACCGCGGATTTTTAGTAAAGGTTTTTGCGGAGCAAAAACGTGTATGATCAAGCGAGAAGAGATCGAACATATCAGCTGGCTGGCCCGGATCGCGTTGACCGACGAGGAGAAGGACCTATTTGAGAAGCAGTTGAGCTCCATCCTGGAGTACTTCGCGATCCTCGATGAGGCGGAGACCACCAATGTGGAGCCCACCCATCATGTGCTTGGCATTACGGACGTGGTGCGGCAGGACGAGCCGGGTGAGGGCTTACCGCAGTCAGAAGCGCTCCGTAACGCGCCGAAAGAGGAGCAGGGGTACTTCAAAAGCCCCCGGATCTTATAGTATAGCTCGATGCTGCTCGGAGGTCGCACGCGCAGCGGTAACCGGGCACGAAAAGAAGCAGGTGGTGCAGAAGAGAAGTAAGTGCTGAGGGTATCCCGGCATCCTTGCAGGACGGTTGGCCGCTATCTTTTTCTGAATTCGGTATAGCCGCACTTCCCACAGGAATGCCGATCGGCATGCTCCGCCAAAAAGACGCCGGCACCGCATCGGGGGCAGACCTTCCGCTTCTTTCGCGCCTTTATCGTCCCCTTCTCCTCGGCCAGCTCATAATACTCATGAATCGCAGCCATCTACTTTCCCTCCAAAATGCTACTTCGGTGCACTCTTTGCTTTATTCTTAGCTTCACTTTTTGCATCACTCTTAGCTTCGCTTTTAGCTTCACTCTTAGCCTTTACTTCACCCTTTGCCTCACTTTTCCCTTCACCGGCACCGGAAGTGCGCGCGTTCCGCTCGATGATATGCTTCTGCTCGATCTCGTTCAGTCTCGCTTCGCTCTCGTAGACCTTGGCATAGCCGACGGTCTCCCGTTTCCCGAACTCCGTGCGCATCTGGTCGATGACGAGGAGGCTGCTGCTGCACTTCAATGCCTTGATCAACGCGTTTCGTGCCGCGGCTCTGTTCGGCGACGCGCCTTCCGCATCGTGCCGCAGCGTGAATGTGACTTCCTTCCTGCCTAACAGGATGTTCTCCTTCGCTTCTGTTATCTCGATCTCCATCTTCTCCGCTTCACTCACCTACCTCACTTTCAATGCATACTTTCCCGCTCTCTTTATTTCCAATTTCTTCGCGATCTCCGATTCTGCCGGATCGATGATCGCGAGGTACCCGTTCCAGTCCGTGCTCATTGAGTTCGAGCCGCAGACGCACATTGATCGTCCGCTCTCCACCATCCGATGACAGTCTCTACACGCCTTCTCCATGCTGCTCTATTCTCACTTCGCGTTTCGTACTAAAGTAAAGATCAAAGAGGAGATATGACTGCCGGTTCGGTGGATCTCCCACCTTACTCCGGCTTCTTCTCGCCCTTCGGCTCTCCTTTCTCCTTACTCTTCTCGAGCTCTTTCTTGCGCTCCTCCTCGAGCCACTCTAACTTCCCCAGGCCAGGCTGGCGCATCGTAAGCCCGATCTTGCTATCGCTCGGATCACGTTCATTAAGCGAGATGGCCACGATCCGAGCCCGCAATCGGTCAGTTTCACCCAGCGTTCGCCCAGTCTCCTTCGTCACCAGTTTCGCGCCCTTCTCGTCGTAAGAGATGAACTCGTCAGTGATCTGACTGATATGCAGTAGCCCATCGAGTGGGCCGATCTCCACAAAGGCGCCGAACTCCACGATCTCCACTACTGAGCCCTCCACGATCTCCTGCATCTTGGGTCTGAAGACGAGCACCGTGAAGATCGTCTCATAGTAGACGCCCGCGTCACCGATCATAATTCGGCCTTCCTTAATCTCGAGCACGTCCAGTATCGCGATGACCATCCCGATCTTCTTATCCAAGCGCCCCTCGAGCTTCTCCTGCAGCATCTCCCGGACGACCACGGGCAGCTCCTCGCCCAGGCGCTCGGGAGGCACTCGCACGACGTCTACCGCTCGTATCTTCAGGTACATTTTCCCATTCGCTTCTCAGCTTCCGCGACCAGTAACCGGGTGGAGATCACCGCGTCCGGATTCAAGGACATGGAATCGATGCCGCATTCCACGAGGAACTCGGCGAATTCCGGGAAATCGCTCGGCGCTTGCCCGCAAATGCCGATCTTCCGCCGCGGCACGTGGCTGTGCGCGACCTCGATGACGTGCTTCACCAGCCGCTTCACCGCCTCGTTCCGCTCATCGAAGAGGTGCGCGACGAGGTCAGAATCGCGATCTAACCCCAGTGTGAGCTGAGTCAGGTCATTTGAGCCGATGCTGAACCCGTCGAAGATCTTCGAGAATTCGTCCGCGAGAATGACGTTCGAGGGGATCTCACACATCACATAGATCTCCAGGCCGTTCTCACCCTGCCTCAGCCCGAACTCCTCCATGGTCTGGATCACCTTTCTACCCTCTTCCGGTGTCCGGCAGAAGGGGACCATCACCTTCGCGTTGGTCAGGCCCATCTCCGCGTGCACTTTCTTGATCGCTAGACATTCCAGGCCGAACGCGGGTTTGAAGCGCTCGTCATAGTAGCGGGAAGCACCGCGCCACCCGATCATGGGGTTGGTCTCCTGGGGCTCGTAGAGGTAGCCGCCGATTAAATTCGCGTATTCGTTCGTCTTGAAGTCCGATAAGCGGACGATCACCTCGTGGGGATAAAAGCCCGCAGCGATCTTCCCGATGCCCATGGCGAGATTATCAATGAAGAATTGGACCTTGTCGGCATATGTGGCGCTCCGGTCATCAATCTCCTTCACGATCCGTGCGATCTTCTCGTCCTCCGCCGCACGCTCCTTCAGCGTTGCAAACTCGAGCAGTGCGAGCGGGTGGATGCCGATGTACGAGTTGATGATAAACTCCTCACGGGCCAAGCCGACGCCGTCATTCGGTATCTGGCCGTGGACGAAGGCATTCTCTGGCACGCCGACGTTCATCATGATCTGCGTACAGGGCCGCGGAAGGTTCTCGGCTGTCAGCGTATTCATCCGGAACTTCAATTTGCCCTCGTAGATCTTCCCCATGCCCTCGGAGCAATCGACGGTGACCGCCTTTACGCCCTGCAAGGTCTTGGTACCGGTATCGGTCCCAATGACGCAGGGTATGCCGAGCTCGCGAGAGATAATAGCCGCGTGGCAGGTTCGCCCACCGCGGTCCGTGACGATCGCACTAGCGATCTTCATGATCGGCTCCCAGTCCGGGTCGGTCATCTTCGTCACGAGCACCTGGCCGGGCTTGAACTGCTGGATGTCCCGTGCCTCCTCGATGATAATCACCTCACCAGCGCCGATCTTGTGCCCGACCGCCTCGCCCTGAAGGAGAAGTCTGCTCTGCTCTTCCAGCACGTACGTCTCGATACTCGCGAACTCCCGCTGCGAATGGACCGTTTCCGGCCGTGCCTGGACGATGAAGAGCTCGTTGGTGCGGCCGTCCTTGGCCCATTCGATATCCATCGGCATCCCGTAATGCTTCTCAATGATACACGCCCACCGTGCAAGGGTGAGCACTTCGTCGTCACTCAGCGAGAATCTCCGCTGCTCCTCCTTCGTTATCTCATTCTGCTCGGTACCCCGCCCCGACTCCTTGTAGACCAGCTTCTTCTGCTTCTTCCCCAGCTTCTTCTCCACAATGGGTCGGTACCATTCCTTTAAGGTGGGCTTGAAGACGTAAAACTGGTCAGGATTGACCGTACCCTGGACGACGTTCTCGCCGAGCCCGAAGGCACTGGTGATGTACACGGCGTCGCGGAAGCCCGATTCGGGATCGATGGAGAACATCACGCCGGCAGCTGCTAAATCAGAGCGAACCATCTTCTGCACGCCTACCGAGAGAAAGACGCTGAGGTGGTCGAAGCCTTTGTCCACGCGATAGGAGATGGCTCGATTCGTGAACAGGGAGGCGAAACATTCACTCACCTTCTCCAGCAGCTCATCCTCACCCCGGACATTGAGGTACGTCTCCTGCTGTCCCGCGAAGCTGGCCGTGGGGAGGTCCTCTGCCGTTGCACTGCTTCGCACCGCCACATCGACGTTCTCGCCGTAGCGTGCCTCCATTGCCCGGTACGCACTCCGTATCTCCTCCTCCAGGTCGCTGGGGAGCGGCGCGTTCCGTATCAGCCGGCGTATCTTCTGTCCCCGGGCCGATAGATTCGCCATATCGTGCGTATTCAGGTCCGCCAGCGTCGTTTCGAGCTGCATACGGATCCCAGCCTTCTCGATCAGGTACCGGTAGGCCGCCGCAGTGATGGCGAACCCGGACGGGACGTTCACGCCCTTCTCGCCCAGATTACGGATCATCTCGCCGAGCGAAGCGTTTTTACCGCCGACGAGGCCAACGTCTCCTGACCCCACCTCCTCAAACCACTTCACGAATTTCATAGTTCGCTCCCGTATTAGATATCTAAGACACGAACAAGATCCACCTACTCTTTTCTCGTGCTATATAATAACGGGGTGCACATATAAAGCGCTGTCAGGCTGAGCACTGCGAGCGCGGGGTAGATGAAGGCGAGGGAGAGCAGATAGAGGCTGAAGAGCGCGAGGAAGAGAAACCCGAGGGGCAGCGCGATTCGTTTAGCCCTGAGATTCCGATAGCGAATTCTACTGGGCATCAAGATGCAGAGCAGCGCCAGCGCGCCTATGAAGAGCGGCACGCCGGTCCGCGGTGAGAGCTGCAGCTCGATCGTCACGAGGAGTAACGAGGCCAGGAGGGTGGCCGCACCGGTAATAGGGAAGCCGATAAATGCAACTTCATAGCTAGTAGGCTTTACTCCCCCCACCGCCGGTTCACGTGCCACGATGACCTGATGCGCGTTGAAGCGTGCGAGCCGCAACATGCCGCAGATGACGTACGCACCACAAACGGCCAGCACCAGCGCAAGCTGTGGCGCGGCAAGACGAAACAGGTCCCGCGCGAGCACGTACCCCAGAATCGCCGGTGCGATGCCGAACGATAGAAAGTCGGCAAACGAATCGAGGTACGTGCCCAGCGGCGAGCACTCGAACGTTCGTGCCACCAGCCCATCCAGGCCGTCGATCACAGCCGCGAGCAGGATCAAGATCAGCGCATGGCTCAGCGTTCGTTCACCCACCGGCACAGCACCGAGCACGAGCACAAGTGCAGAGAACCCGAATAAGGCACTGAGGATGGAGAGCAGGTCGGGCAGTTTGATGAGGTTCAGCATGCTCACGTGAGGCAGCTCGCGATCACTGCGTCGGGCCATATGCTTGGGGTCTCTCTTTTTCCGGTGAAAGAGCTCTTCTCTTCTCACTTCCGAGGTAGAGGAAGCGGTCCAATCGTCTGATGAAATCGCTCCAGACCGCTTCTCTGCCCTTTGCCTCTTCATGCTTCTGGATCTGCAGGAATTCCTTGAGCTGCGAGTCGAGCAGATCAGCGTAACTCAGCGCCTCAGCCTCTGCGAAGAGTGGCTTCACCGGCGAGCCCCAGTTAATCTCGGTATGGTGACTCAGGATGAGGTGGAGCAGTTTCAGGCCGAGTTCCTCGGGGAAGTCCTTCTGCGCTCCTATCTTCGCCTCAACCATGCGATAGCCCAGCACGATATGGTTCACGAGCCCGCCTTCCGTGGTGACGTCGATCTGGAAGGTGTATTTATAAGATGCGGTCTTCCCGGCGTCGTGAAGGAGCGCGCCAGCGAGCA
Source organism: uncultured Halobacteria archaeon (assembly GCA_964473145.1). Taxonomy (GTDB): domain Archaea; phylum Halobacteriota; class Syntropharchaeia; order Alkanophagales; family Methanospirareceae; genus JACGMN01. The sequence continues at coordinate 11,017 of CAYYNW010000004.1, read as the reverse complement.
GCAGATCACGATCAAGCTCGGGATAGAGCGCTGCGAGGGTCTCACAGATCCTCACGACCGCTTCAGTGTGCTCGATCAGCCCGCCGATATAATTGTGGTGATGTATCTTCGCCGCGGGCGCGGTTTTAAACGCGCGGGCATACTGTGACTCAGTGAGGAAAGAGAGCACGAGGCACTTCAAATGCTCATTCGTCATGCTTTTCGCCGTTTGCACGAGCTCCTCGAAGAGGCGATCAATATCCTTCGAGGTCCGGGGGAGATAGTCCGTAACGTCAAACGTCTGGCTGCTCCGCTCGATACCCGCAGGCTCGAAGATCAAATGGAGCCGGCCTCGAAAGGACTCCACCACGCCCTTCACCCGCACGATATCGCCGAGCTCGAAGAGCGCTGCGACCTCTGGCGCCCTCTCCCAGCAGCGTGCCCAGATACTCCCGGTGCTGTCGCCCAACTTCACCTGGAGATAGTACCCCTCCTTCGTGCTGAATTCGCGCAACTCCTTCTCCATCACGAGGAAGGTAGAGTCGACCGTGCTTCCTGCGCTGAGCTCCTTTACCCGTTTCGGTTCGCTCATCTTCACGCTCCCCCCGCGGGGCAACCAGCAGGCGTTCGCGCCACTCCTAGCGCGCTTCCAGCTCCCGCATCATCTCATCCATCGAATAGATCCTGCACTCTTCTTTGCCGTGGATCCACTCAATAGCCTTAACCGCACCCTGAGCGAACGCCTCACGGCTCTGTGCGCGATGTGTTATCTCCAGTCGTTCACCTTTGCCCGCGTAGAAGACCGTATGCTCACCAACGATCTCGCCGGCACGCACCGCGAGAATGCCGATCTCACCGTTTGTGCGCTCGCCGGTAAAGCCCTCGCGGCCATAGACGAATTTGCGCTCACCGGTCGGGAGATAGCGAGCGAGTATCTCCGCGGCTTTCAAGGCTGTTCCGCTCGGCGCGTCCTTCTTGTGCGAATGGTGCAGCTCGAGGATCTCGAGGTGGTACTGGTAGGGCTGGAGCAGCCGTGCCGCCTCGGCAATGACGCGCCAGAAGACGTTCACCCCGATCGAGAAGTTGGGTGAGATGATCGCAGGCACCTGCCCGTGGATAGCGGTTTCCAGCTCCTTGAACTGCGCGGCAGAGAACCCGGTGGTGCCCACCACGAGTTTGACCCCGTTCCGAGCCGCGATCTGCACGTTTGCCACTGCTGCTGTCGCATTCGTGAAATCCACGAGCACGTGCGGTTTGACTTCCCGAAGCGTCTGCTCCATCGCATCAGGCCCGACGACGTTAATCCCCGGCGCGAGCTCATCACCCACCCCGTGGGGATCGAAGCCCGCGACCAAGTCCATCGTCCCGGCTGCGACGACATCCTGCACGATCTGACCGCCCGTTCTTCCCCTGGCGCCCGCAACAGCAACTCGTATTCCCATGGTTATTCCATTGCCTCTCGCGGTTTATAAGCGCTGCGGTTCCGGGTCATTTCCGCGTCACGATGCTCACCACATCGCCGTCTGCGAGCACGTGGGAGAGCCCCACCCGCTGGCCGCCGTACTTCGCCGATTTACCCCAGATGCGGGCGTAGCGGAACTTCTCCGTGAACTCGCGATGGATCGTGGAGCAGACGCCGGAGACGGTGGAATCACGTTTGATCACCAGCGGATTCTCCATATCCGGTGGCTCACCCAGGGGCTTCATATAGACGCGGATAAACTCGAGCTCGGCATAAATGCGCTCCTTCACGCTTTCCGTGTTCAGCCCGAGCGCTGCGGAGATCGCGATCGAGTTGGGGAATCGGGCCATGATGGCGCGCAGGTGCTCGGGATCAGCCAGATCTATCTTGTTGATCAGCGTGAGTGCGCGAATATACTTCCGATTGCCCGCCACGGCGTCGATGAGCTCGTCGAGCGAGATGCGTTCTCGTATGAGCAGCTCGGCATTGTGGATCTTGTACTCTGCCAGAACTGCTTTGATCAGCTGGTCATCGAGTTCGAGCTCCACCGTACTGTTCACGAGTATCCCGCCTCGACTGACCTTCCGGATAGTCAGCTCGGGCGGCCGTCTGTTCAGCCGAATGCCCGCTTCGTGTAATTCCCTGACCAGTGTCTCGTACTGCTCCGGTTTCCCCACATCGACCATGATGAGCAGGAGATCCGCGTTGCGGAGCACGGAGATCACTTCCTTGCCGCGTCCGCGGCCCATTGCCGCGCCCTGGATGAGCCCGGGGATGTCGAGGATCTGTATCCGTGCGCCCTTATAGAGGAGCGTGCCGGGAATGACCTCGAGCGTGGTAAAGTCGTACGCGGCCACCGCGGCCTCGGTACCGGTGAGGGCATTGAGGAGCGTGGATTTGCCGACCGAAGGGAAGCCGACCACCACCGCGGTCGCATCGCCCGATTTCTTAATGTTAAAGCCTTCGCCGCGTGCTGCTGATTTCGCGATCGCCTGCCGTTGCTGCTCTTCTTTGAGCCGGGCCAGTTTTGCCTTGAGCCGGCCGATGTGATGCTGTGTCGCCTTGTTATACGGCGTCTTCCAGAGCTCATCCTCTATGCTCTTGATCTCCTCCTCAATCGTCATGCTCAGTCAGGTGCGCGAATCTGCTAAAACGCGGTGTTTTTGCATCTAGTTATAGATAGATGGGCGTGATATTGTTTTACGTACTATGCGGGTAGTCGTCCTGGGCTGTGGCTTTGGCGGTGTGGAAGTCGCCCGTACATTACGAGCCAGGTCAAAGGAGCTCGAGATCGTGATGATCGATCGCAAGACCAGGTTTGATTACCAGCCAGCGTATCCCGAGCTCCTGAGTGGCAAGGTCACGCCAGGGGCGATCTCCCGCGACCTTACCGCCTTTGCACGGCAGCTTCACGCGGACTTCATCCCGGCCGAGGTGCTCGGGGTCGACTTTACTGTGAAAGCGGTGAAGCTCAAGGTGAATAACCAGTCCGCAGCGAGCACGACGACCAGACCCCGCAAGGAAGCGGAGGTGCAGGCAATCACCTACGATTTCCTCGTGCTCGCGATCGGTGCGGAGCAGACCTTCTTCAATATCCCTGGCGCGGCAGAGCATTCGTGCTCGATCAACACCCTGAGTGCCGCGCTGGAGACGCGGAAGGCACTGGAAGACCTTGATCATTCGCGTTCGCGCGAGTCAACCATTCCGGTGATCGGTGCAGGGTTGACCGGCGTTGAGGTCGCCGGCGAACTGCTCGATTATTACCGGGCCCGGCACGCCAAAGCGCGGATTTACCTGGTGGAGATGATGCCGCGAATACTCCCGGCATTTCCGCGCGAAAAGATCGCGGATTACGTGAGCACGTACCTTACAGCACGTGGGGTGACAATCCTGACAGGCACAGCCGTGCAGGAGGTGGGCGATCGTGAAGTCACCTTCAAGGATGGTCGGGCACTGCCTTATGATCTGCTCATCTGGACAGCGGGCATCAAGCCCACCAGCCTTCTGGACCGGCTTGATCTCCCGAAGGTAAAAGGCTGGGTGGAGGCGGACTCGTATCTCCGGGTGAAGGGCATGTCGGACGTCTTTGCTGTGGGTGATTCCGTATACTTTGAGCAGAGCGGGCTTCGGGCAGGCCAGAACGTGGAGGAGGCGGAGGAGCAGGGAAAGGCCGCGGCGACGAATATCCCGCGCGCCCTTGACGGGACGGCATTGCACGAGTACCGGCCAAAGAACACGGCACAGAACCCGCGGGCGCTGATCTCGCTCGGCAGTGGGAAGGCCGTGGTGTATTCGGGCAGATTCATGACGACGTTTCTCGCATACCGTGTGAAGAAGTGGGTGGAACGTCGGTACTTGAGGCGATTTGGGTAAGAGTTCTAGTTCTATCAGCTCTACCACACCAGCGTCAGCGCAAAGATGAGGATCAGTGCGACGGGGATGAGAATCATGCCCGTGAAGGCGTTCCTGGTGATTGCGCGGACTGTTTCTTTGAGCTGCCCCTTGCTCCTCTGCTCGCTGAGCTCCTTCGTGAACCTTGGGATGAGTCGCACGCTCTTTGCGGTGAAGTAGACTGGCAGGAGCAAGAGCAGGAGCAGCGAGTAGGGGATCTCGAGCTCGAGGAAGAGAAGCGGGAGGAATGCGAGCCAGGCTACGAGCGTTAAGGGTGTGTAGAGACTGGCGGTTCGCCGCTTCCCCAGCCGAAGTACGAGATTCCGCCGGTTGATGAGCTGATCGCACTCGAAATCAGGGATCTCGCGCGTTAATTTCAGCTTGAAGACCTCAATCACCCAGGGCAGCGCGACGAGGGTCGGCAGCCAGCTCACCCGGCCGGTCTGGAGGTAATAGCCGCTGAAGACCGTCATCCAGCCCACACCCGCAGTGAGCGCGAGCTCGCCGAGACCGTGGTACGAGAACCGCGGCCCACGGGAATAGGCGTAGGCGATGAAGATGCCAATGAGCCCGAGCGGCAGGGTGAGCATCCCGGTTCGGAAATAGAACTGCAAGAGCACGCCGAGCGGTATCGCGGCGAGGACACAGAGCGCAGCGCCGATCTCCGCCTGCTTCACGGTGATCCAGCCTTTGGCAAATGCGTTGAACCGTCCGCTGACTGCGGTGTTATGGAGCGCGCTCGCGTCCGCTATATGTCCCGGTGCAGCTTCGCGCCGCTTCAAATCAGCGTAGACACTGCTCGCATTGAGCACGAAGCAGAATGCGGAGAGCAGTGAGACGGCGAGCAGCGAGATGAGAAGCACGGGCCCGTCAAAGGTGGTAGGCGCTTCGGCCCACGCGACGACCGCGCCCAGCCCAAACGGGATCAGTGTGGTCGTGAACTTCGGCAAGCCCATGAGTTCAACCCAGCCAGCAAGTAGTGTCTTCATGGCGCCCCTACCGCGGTTTTTCCCTCGCTTCATGGTAGTACTATACTACCTCTGTGGAGTCGGGATAAAAATCTCGCTGGGAAACTCTCGACGATCTGCTGTAACGTGAGGTACTGTCTACCTTCTCACTCGTTCCGCTCCTGAGCAGCGACTAGAGCGCTTGCTCGCCCGTTTCTTCGTCGCCCCATGCGTAGCCAGAGGTGTACACAAACATGCTCAGACTTTTCACCGCAGCCTCCGCACGGTGATCCAACATGGGTGTAATGATGATCTTCCGGTCGACCTTGACCTGCTGTCGTGACTCGTAGAACGATACTTTCCGGTCAAAGGCATACACATCCGACTTGCTCATCGAGGACTTGATCTCAATCGCGGTAATCTTCGCATCCTTCATGAGGATATCGATCTCGATCTGTTCTGGTAGTCCAAATACTTGCCCGGCCTCATCAAAGGCCTCGTAGCGCTCCACGTGCATGCCGAAGTCCTCGCCGAG
>CAYYNW010000004.1:2919-5603 GCA_964473145.1 uncultured Halobacteria archaeon | reverse complement strand
TGTGGCGCTATACGAGCTCTTCGTCCTGCTCATAACTCCGCTCAAGCTTCAATGCCAGCTCTGCTTTGGCCAGCTCCCTGCTCAGATACGCGACATGGCCGGGCAGTGAAGCGAGATCCAGGCGCAAAATGGTATCCACCATGGCCTGCGCGCTCGTTCCGATCACCTGTCGCCCGCTCGGCGAATGCTCTGCGCAGATCACCTGCTTCCACGTACCGCTTTCCTCGAGCTCGAAGATGCCGATCCTGAAGTATCCTTTGGGGTCAAGCTGCCACGTTTCGGCCTTCTCCGCTGCGGTGCGCTCACCATGAGGTAGAACAGGAACTGGCTTACTTCGCTTCTCCTTCAGGACCAGCAAGTCAATACCGAGATCTTTCGGCGCGCTTCGCCGCGCCTTTGCGAGCAGCATCATCTCCGCGGCAACTCGCAGCTCGCGAACGCTGCCGTGCGCTTTATCGCTGCATTCGGGCGTAAAGAGGATGGCGGCATCCAGCTCGGATGCGATGCCCGCCAGCGTTGCGTTGATGCCGACCGAATCCGCATCGGTAAGTTCCGTAACGTTGCCGACGCCGACGAAGAGCGGCGTGCGCGGCTCTTTCAGCCGGAAGTGGTAATAATGCTCAATGGATTCTGCGAGTCCGTACCCGATCGCGTTCAAGACCGGGTCGGCAATGAGGCGTGTTATGCGGTAGTCCGCGGCCATCCTGAGATTAGCCTCCAGGCTCTCGAGACCGCCCTCGGCATCGGGAATGATGACTGCAGCGATATTATGATCAGCGACGGCCTCGCCCACCGCGGTAATATTGGTGCTGTTCAAGCTGAGCACCATCTCCACGCCCGCGTCGATGCCAGCTATTATGAGCGCGGGATCGAGCGTATCGATTGAGAGCGGCACGTTGGCGGCGACGTTGGCGGCGACGTTGGCGGCGAAGCCCGAGACGGTCTGCACAGCTCGTCTCACCTCTTCCGGCGTGGCGCCCATGTGCGCCCCGATATCCAGAATATCCGCGCCGCTCTCCAGGTAATGCGCGGTCAATCGCTGGATCTGCTTGTCGGGCAGCAAAGTCGCGTCCACGAGTTCTGCGCAGACCTTCATGCGCGCGCCGCCGCCGATCTTCACGTCCTTCAGTGAGAAAATCCCTTTTGCGTGCCGTTCCAGCGTATCCAGCTGCTGCATTGCGTTTTCTCGCCTCCGCGCTTCCAGGAAGAGATCGGCGGGCGTATGCGGTAAGAACTCCTGAGGGCGGACGGCCTGCAGCGCTTCTCCGAGGTCGTAGGCGTGGCGCGGCCCCAGCCGGATCGGCGTGCGCAGTTCCCGCTCCAGCGTGCTGAAGTCCGCCTTACAGAAGCCCGAAACCAGGATAAGATCGTGTGTTTGTGTCGCCTGCCTGGGCGTCTCCCCATCCTTCTCCAGCGCTTTTCGGAGCGATCGTGGCGTGGTAAAGGCCGCGATATTCAGATCCTGCGTGAGCACCGTGCAGGCGATGTCAGGTGCGTTTGCGGCCTTCATGGCCTTCACAACGTCCTTCACCATCTCCGCGGCTTTCCGGCCCGTAGCCAGCACAATCTTCATCGGCTCAAGCACCCCACGACCGGCTCCTCGGGGCTGTCCTTTACCGTCTGGTAGACGATGAACGTCTCGGTCCGTTCGACGGCGCCGAAGGCGTGCATCGCATGTAAGAACCCGGTCATCTCCTCCTTATTCATAAAGAGCAGCTCGAGGAAGAAATCGAACCGCCCGAAGAGGAGCTGGATCCGCCGCACGTGCTCGCTCGTCCGCAAGAAGGCGATGAACTCCTCGCGGAGCTTCTCGTCCGGTTTCGCGATGATGAGCACGTAGGCCTGGAAGGATAAGCCGAGCTGTTCCGCATTCAAGCAGACGGAGAAGCGCTTGATGAGCCCGCTTTCCGTGAGCTTCTTGATCCGCTCGAAGGCGACCTGCCGGCTGGTCTCGCACCGGCGGCCCAGCTCGGCGTAGGAGAGCCGGCCGTCACTGAGCAGCGCGCGGAGGATACATTTGTCCTTCTTCTTCAGCGGAAGAGTCATCACTTGTAAAAAATCAACCTGGGAAGAGATATAAATGGTCGCCTTTTTTATACCGTTTCGGCTTTGGTCATAACGGGGCGAAGCAAAGCGAGCGAGAGGTGGATAAGATAGATGCTAGAAGCGAACCGATCTATGGACAAGCTCAAGGCGCTGGTCGATGCAGCGAGCGCGGAGCGACTCATGCGGATCGACAATCCCAAGCTGCACCATTTTATTCTGACGTACGTTGAACTCTGCAAGCCTGCGCGCGTGTTTGTCTGCACCGATGCAGCGGCGGATATCCAGTACGTGCGCCAGGAGGCGATACGGACGGGCGAAGAGCAGAAACTGGCGCTGGAAGGGCATACAGCCCATTTCGAGGGCTATTACGATCAGGCGCGTGATAAGGAGCATACCCGCTTCCTTCTGCCGAAGGGCGTGGAGCTGGGCTCAGATATCAACGCGATGGACAGAACAGCGGGTCTGAGCGAGATTCACACTATTATGGACGGCATCATGCGCGGGCACCAGATGTTCGTTCGCTTTTACTGTCTCGGGCCACTCAATTCGGAGTTCGCGATACCTGCGGTGCAGCTCACCGACTCCAGCTATGTTGCGCACTCCGAGGATCTGTTGTACCGGCAGGGGTATGAGGAGTT
>CAYYNW010000004.1:1205-2819 GCA_964473145.1 uncultured Halobacteria archaeon | reverse complement strand
CCAGCTATGTTGCGCACTCCGAGGATCTGTTGTACCGGCAGGGGTATGAGGAGTTCGTCCGGTTAGGCAGAGCCGCGCGATTCCTCAAGTTCGTGCACTCGGCCGGCGAGCTGGATGAGCGGATGACCTCGAAGACTATCGCGAAGCGGCGGGTGTACATCGATCTTGAAGACGAGACGGTCTACAGCGTGAACACCCAGTATGGGGGGAACACCATCGGGCTGAAAAAGCTCGCCATGCGGCCGGCGATCAAGCGTGCCTCGAAGGAAGGATGGCTTACCGAGCACATGTTCCTTATGGGTGTTCGCGGCCCGGAGGCGCGGATCACGTACTTTACCGGCGCCTTCCCCTCGCTCTGCGGTAAGACCTCCACCTCCATGCTCAAGGGCGAGACGATCGTGGGCGATGATATCGCGTACCTGCGGCAGAAAAATGGCGTGATCCGGGCAGTCAACCCGGAGAAAGGCATCTTTGGCATCATCCAGGGCGTGAACTCGCGGGACGACCCAATCATCTGGAACGCGCTCCACACGCGGGGCGAGGTGATCTTTTCGAACGTGCTGGTAACCGAGGGTGGGGGAGTTTACTGGCTCGGTAAGGATGGCGAGATGCCGCGACGGGGCTTCAACCATTCGGGCGAGTGGTACCGCGGTAAGAAGGACGCGAAAGGTAACGAGATACCACCGTCGCACCCGAATGCGCGGTTTACGCTCGACATGAAGTTCCTGGAGAACCTTGATCCCCAGCTTGACAATCCGGACGGGGTGCTCGTCGGCGGGATCATCTACGGCGGACGCGACTCGGACACGAAAGTGCCGGTCGAGGAATCCTTCGACTGGGTGCACGGGGTGATCACCATGGGTGCCGCGCTGGAGTCCGAGACGACCGCGGCAACGCTCGGTGCGGAGGGTGTGCGCCAGCTGAACCCGATGTCGAACCTCGATTTCCTCGCCATCCCGATCGGGCAGTACATCGAGAATCATCTGAAGTTCGGCGCAGGCTTACCCCATCCGCCCCGAATCTTCTCCGTGAACTACTTTATCCGGGACGCCAGAGGGAGGTTCCTGAACGACAAGACGGATAAAGCAGTCTGGCTCAAGTGGATGGAGCGGCGTGTGCACGACGAGGTCGAAGCAATTCGGACGCCAACGGGGTTCATTCCCCATTACAGCGATCTCCAGCAGCTCTTTCGCGCGGTGCTCAACAAAGGATACACCGAGGAGTCGTATATCCAGCAATTCACCGTGCGGGTAGCGGAGAATCTCGCCAGGATTGAGCGCGTGAAGAAGTTCTACGCTACGAATGTTCCTGGCACGCCGCGAGCGCTCTTCACGGTACTGGAAGCGCAGAAGGAGCGGCTCATGGAGGCGCGAGCGGAGCACGGAGCGTATATCTCGCCCTACAGCTTCTCATGAAGCTGCATGTGAATAGAAACCGCGCGAATCGGGCGAACTAGCGAACGATCGGGCGTAAAGGTTTTAGTATAGTACCGTGTTAGGACTATACTATACTACAGGCTCAACGGTACTATACAGGCTCAACGGTAATGAAAATCGGCGTTCTTGGGTGTGGCTACGTGGGCTCAGTAACGGGCGCGGGTTTCGCGGAACTCGG
>CAYYNW010000004.1:0-1105 GCA_964473145.1 uncultured Halobacteria archaeon | reverse complement strand
TTCTTGGGTGTGGCTACGTGGGCTCAGTAACGGGCGCGGGTTTCGCGGAACTCGGGCATGACGTGCTCCTCGTGGATATCGATGAGGCGAAGGTGAACTTGCTGAACGCGGCACGGGTGCCTGTGTATGAGCCCGGGCTGGAGGAGCTCATTGCGAGGAACAAGGCGCGACTCCACGCCACCGATAACGTTGAGATGCTTGCTGATCGGGCTCTTATCTTCATCTGCGTGGGCACACCCTCGAACGAAGATGGCTCGATCGATCTCACGTATATCCGATCAGCCGCGGAAGATCTTGGCGGTGTGCTTGCGCAAACGTCTACCTATCAACTCATGGTGGTCAAGAGCACTGTCGTACCGGGGACCACTGAAACGGTCGTGAAACCGGCACTCGAGGCAGCGTCGCATAAAACGGCCGGCAGCGAATTTGGGCTCGCAATGAACCCTGAATTCCTCAGGGAGGGGAGTGCGGTAACGGATTTCTTCGAGCCTGACCGAATCGTCTTCGGCACGGAAGACGAGCGCTCACGGCGTATTCAGGAGGAGCTCTACCGGTCCTTTCACTGTGAGAAGGTGAGCACGACGATCAAGACTGCGGAGATGATCAAGTACGCGAGCAACGCGTTTCTCGCCACGAAGATCAGCTTCGCGAACGAGGTGGGCAACCTCTGCAAGCGGTCAGGCATTGATGTCTACGAGGTCTTCCGGGGCGTTGGGCTGGACCGCAGGATCAACCCCGCCTTCTTTAGAGCGGGCATCGGCTTTGGCGGCTCCTGTTTCCCGAAGGACGTGAAAGCGCTCATCGCCGAGGCTCAAGCACGGGGCGAGGACCCGCGTATCCTGAGGGCAGTAATTCAGGTGAACGAAGCGCAGCCCCTGAAACTACTCGAGTTGCTCCAGCGGCATATCTCGGATCTCCGCGGGAGAAGGATCGGTCTCCTGGGCCTGGCGTTCAAACCTGACACGGACGATATCCGTGAGAGCCGAGCGGTTCCGGTAGTCGAGCGATTACAGGCAGAAGGGGCAGTCGTGGTAGCCTATGATCCTCAGGCGATGGCGGCGTTCGCGAAGCGCTTCCCGCAGATCACGTACGCGTCACCCGCGGA
>CAYYNW010000003.1:0-29570 GCA_964473145.1 uncultured Halobacteria archaeon | reverse complement strand
CTTTTCCCACAGCATCGTATGTGTTACTACCACCATGTTCCCCGACCTCGAAGACAAGAAAGGAAGAAGACGAGCTAGCAGGTGCGTATAGTCGCCGTGCCTCTTCGCACCACCATACGAACAAGAGTAGGGTGCGCTTCAATATAAATAACGTATGGTCACGTGATTGTAGGATAAGATAAATAATTTTGAATAATGGTGATCTTTTGGTTTTCCCGGCGGGGGAGTTGGTCGCGTACTTGATGCAACGTGATTCGGTGGTGAGGGATTTATCCCCCGCTTTTTAGAACCGCAAGAATATAAATTGACACACAAAATCTAGGATTTATAAGAGGCTGATTTATCTAACCGTGGTATCCTCTTGTATTCCTTTTCACTGAGCCGAAAACCGACCTCTATGAGCTCATCACGTGTTTTCTTAAACTCGAGTTTGCCATCCGCTGCAGCTAATAACAAAATACCAACCGTTCCTGTTATTTTCAAGCCCAATGATTCCGCTATTCTTCTCCCATCACCTTCGTCTAGTAGCAACATACTCCCCGTTTCCATCGCTAACACGATAGTTTCTGCCTCGCCCTTATCTAATGCTATACTGAGCGATTCAACAGCAATTCTATTCTTGACATGTTTGACTTTTAGCCACTCTGCCGTCGACACTTCCTCTGCTCCGAACAGAGTCCCCCCATGCGTTACCACTTCTTCATACACCTCGCGTGGGATGTAAACCTCGCCAAAGTAGTCTTTCAAGAGACTTAATTTGTATATCCGCGAAAGTGCAATGAGCGGCGTTGAATTCGATACAACATTCATCTACCCAGTGCTTCTTCTAAGGTCTTTAAATCCTTCGCTGCATCTTCCGCTGTATAATCGAGTGGCACTCCCTTTTCATTCAGCAACATCAACATTGCCCATTTATTCCGTACGCCAGCCACTTCTGCTGCTTTGCCCAGCGATAACTTACCTTCTCGGTAAAGCTCCACCGCCAGTGAACGCCGTATGAACAAATCCAGCTCGTCCTCGCCGACTTTTATCGCTGCCAAAAACGAGCTCGGCAAATTAACCCGCGCTTGAACATCCCCCATTTCCATCGCCTCCTTTTGGTGCCTACTTCGATTTGAGCTGTAATTCAATCATGCACGTACTAAAATAAATACGTTTCATCTAGTCCGCGGCTCTTATTATCCCGTTTCGCCAAGTTCTCGAGCGTTGAAATAAGCGCCAGATCGAGCCCGTAGCCATAGCTCGTCATTCTTCGGTCTTTAAACGCTCTAAAAACGCCATGAGCTCATCCCCGTCTTTGAACGACCTGGCCGTTCCAGCCTTTACTCGCTGCTCTGCCGCTTCTACTCGCTTCACAAAAGCCTCACGCAACAGCTCCTCCGGCGGATAAAACTCTTCCCCGAGCGCATTAATGACGCTTCACACGATCTTATACCTTAGCCGCTCCTCTATCACCGGTGCAAGTCGCTCCACTAAGGCCTCTTCATCCAGCGTGTTCATCGAGCACGAGATAGGTACATATGTGTACGCTACTCTACTAAAGGATATCTCACCGGTCACCCTGTACATGGTTCTCGAAGATTCCCCTTCCCTTGCGCTCACCTCAAATTCTAACATCCTACAGCCCCCACTGTTGCTCACTTAAAATCGCTACAATCCGTTCGCCCGCCGTCCCGTCTCCGAATGGATTCGCCCACTCGGTCGCCTTCTCAATCATCGATCCGGTGCATTCCTGAATCTTCTCCGGATCCGTCCCTGCGAGCACATTCGAGCCCACCGCCAGCGTCTCCGGCCGTTCCGTATTGTCTCTGAGCGTAACACAGGGCACGTGTAAGATGCACGTCTCCTCCTGCACACCGCCTGAATCTGTCAGTACCACCTTTGCCTGCGATTCCAGTTGCAGGAACGAGAGGTAATCAACCGCTTCGATCAGCTCAAGCCCAGCTGGTTTCAGCTCAAAATGCCGCAACATCTTACGCGCACGCGGATGGATCGGATAGATCACTGGCAACCCGTAGTCGTGGTTGATGAGTTCCAGCCCGGTAAGAATGCCGTCAAACCGCGCCTTCACGTCCACATTCTCCTGCCGGTGCGCGGTTACCAGGAAATATCCTTTGGGTTCGAGTTCTAGGTCGTTCAGGACGCTCCTTTGCCTATTCGCCAATCCCAAGTTCTGGTAGACCGCATCCACGATCGTATTGCCCGTCACGAATATCTTCTCGTCTGAAATCCCTTCACCCAGCAAGATCTTTCGCGCAGTCTCCGTCGGTGCGAACAGATAATCCGAGCAGTGGTCCGTCAGCACCCTATTAACTTCCTCAGGCATCTGACGATCGTAGCTCCGCAAGCCTGCCTCGACGTGGCCGACTCTTATATGAAGTTTAGAAGCCGCCAGCGCACCCGCCAGCACCGTGTTCGTATCGCCTTCGACCAGCACGACGTCCGGCTGCTCGTTCTGTAACACCTGCTCCACGCCCGTTAAGATCTTACCTGTCTGCTCACCGTGTGTCCCCGAGCCGACGTCTAAATTGTACGTGGCTTCGGGCAGCCCGAGCTGCTCGAAGAAGACCCGATCCATGGTATACGAGTAGTGCTGGCCCGTGTGCAGGATGAAATACTCCACCTGCTGCTCTTCACACGCTCTAATGACGGGAGACAGTTTTATTATCTCCGGCCTTGTTCCGAGGATAATCGCAATTCTAACCATCTTCAGGCTTTCTTTGGTAAAGCTTTCTTTTTAAGAAACGCCGTTCTCATCACGATAATAATCCGCCCGCTTGAGCGCCTCTTTGACATACAGTGATACTGAAAAAGGTTTCACACGGGTGAGGGCCGCGCTTATCGCTTCCATGTGCTATATATAGTGTACCATCAGTGCTTTAAAAGCTTTCGTTTGAGCCGGGAGGATCTGGAAATTCATGGTCTGTACGAATCTCCCCCCTCATCTTCCAACGCCAAAAATGCACCGGTATCAATGAAGATACGCTGCACCATTATTTCATGCCCGTGCCATAAAGCTACGTATCGTGCGCTTTTGCCAGGTCGTTCAAACCTGATTTACCCGCTTTCCCCAGGTGGAAGAAGGGATCATCTTTATAGGCACGCATCCGCTCAATGTACGCTGTGATGGCTGCTGCCACCTCATCCTCTAACTTCGAGCCCTGCTTCTCGGCGATCGCTTAAAATCCTGCTCGTTTCGAAGCTGCGTGTATATGAGTCGATAAGTCAATCCAAAAATAACCACTTCAAGTCCTCTGATGACTTAATTTCATGTACCCGCCCTTCTTCAAGGTCTTTTTCACTTTCGCTCAGCTGCGTCATCAAATCCTCATCACTCAGAATCTCAACTGTTTCGATTAATGAGTCCACTTCAGTCATGCAGGCCTCGAAATCCTCCTTGCTCATCCTCACTTCTCCCCCCGTTAACCTTTTAGTTTCTCTTCAGTGTGGTTAGTTACCACACGCCATGCCTGTGCCGCGGCAGTGCTAAGCAAGACGGGCGAAGATTGTAATTCCCACAATATGGAGGATATATGATGGTACTCGATTCGTATGGAGAGCATCATAAGGATAGTAACGCGATACCTTTTGGCGGATGAAGCTGATATATGACGCGCCATACCATAGGAAATCGGCGCGGCCGGCTACTCGCAGCTCGAAGTGTTGAGTGACCTTCTAATACCGAAGATTACCCATCTCAAATCGAAGCCTTTAAATAGAGCAATACTAGTTCACTACTTATGGCAGAATATAAATGCAAATATTGTGGCGAAGCATTTGATAAGCCGTTAGCACTGGCCTGGCATGTCAGGTCAAACCACAAGCGAGCGAAGAAGCGAGCGAAGAAAGTGGCTGCGAAGCCTGAGCCTGCACCGATGAGCAAGGCTCTTGAAGCCATGGGTGTGCTCAAGGGACTGCAGGCATCTCCGAATCTGAGTGACGAGGGGAAGAAGCTACTGGGCGACGTTGCGAAGACTGTTGAGGGGCTCATACCAAAGAGCAAATAAAGGCACCGTAGTTACGCGGATCCTGAACTCAGTTCTTCCTATCTGACTATTGTGTATCCCGCTTCTCCAGTTCCACTAGGATCGAGATGAAGACCGATTCCATCGGGTCGGTCCGCGGGTCGTAGCCCGCGGCACTGGCAAGGCCACGAGCCTTATCCATGAGGCGATCAACGCTACCTGATCTTCTTTACGCAGCGTCTTCCGAAAGCCCTGCCAGTCGCTGATCCGCGCTTCGAGCACGGTCCGATAGGTAGGGACGGTTCTGCCTCAAAAAAAATGCTCAGGAAGTAGTGCAGACGTAGCCAATTTTTGGAATGAACTCCTTCTTCCTCGATAAGGTCTGCGGAATAAAGCCTTTATCATCCTCTATCTCGATTCCAAACGCCTTCTCGATTAATCGCTTCTCACCTTTAACGATAAGTTCCTCACCTGGTTCCAGGGGGTTAGTAATGAGGAGAACGACCAGATCGTAGCGCCTTTCTGTACGTAATCGCTCCATCTCCGCTTTTATTTCGCTTTCTTTAGCATAGATCTCTTCCTTATCGATCACCATTACTTGGCCCACTGCTATTTTCCTAGCACCAAGTTCGTATTCTTTAAAATCGTGAAGCAGGATCTCCTTGCTGGATTTATCTTTAATGCTTATACTCGCGGCTAAAAGCTCTTTGCCGTATTCGGCGATTTTAATACGCGCGATGCGAGCTAATTTACGTGCAACCTCCTTGTCGCGATCCGTGGTGGTTGATAACGTCAGCAGTAAGGTGTCGGACAATATTCCGGAGAGCAGCAAGCCCGCGATATCGTGAGGAATAGCAATTCGACGGAGCCGCATGAATTCCGCCACTATGGTGCAGGTGCTGCCGATTGGCTCGTTGCACACGTGAATGGGCATCAGTGTTGAGATGTCGCCAACGCGATGATGATCGATGATCTCGAGTATATGCGCCTCTTGCACGCTCTCAACCGCTTGCGAGGTCTCATTATGATCAACTAAAATGACGTTCTTTTGGATGGGCTGCAACAAATCAGTCCGGGTGACGATTCCGAGCAATCGACGGTCGCCATCAACAATTAACGCACTTCGATACTCAGATTCCAGAACTATCAGCCGTAATTCTGAGATTCGCGTACAAAGCTCCGCAACCGGGATCTTCTGTGACATTATCGAATACAGTGGTGTGGATAATTCGAGTAATCGGGTGGTCGTAAAGGTGTCGTGTGGTGAGGATATGAGCAAGGTGCCCTTCTGCACTGCTGCTTTCAGGATTTCTGGGCTAATTGGCGAACTACCCGTGATGATAAGTGCAGAGCAGCCGCCAGTTATCAAATCCAACTGGACATCAGATCTGTCGCCCAAAATAACGATATCTCCGGCGCTAATTCGGCTGAGCGTCGTCAGTCTCTGCATCGCCGCAATGAATACTCTGCCCGTTAATTTATCACTGTTCTTGGGATTGATAAGTACCCTGCCATGTAACGTTCTGATCAAGACATTCAGGTCGATCGGCGTGGTGGATAAGTCTTTGCGTCCTAGATTGGCGATGTAATATTCGGCGATGTCCTTGAGCCCCACCACCCCCAAAAGCGTCTTGTCGTGGTCAACGATCGGCACCGTGCGGATTCTCTTTTCTCGCATGAGCGAGGCGACATCCTGTATCGAATCGGTGGGTGATGCGACAATAGATTCTTTCAAGTCCATATCAGCGACGGTCGCTGCGAGGCTCTCTAGTTCCATCGGCGGCTCGACATTGAATCGTTCGAGCACAAATTTCGTCTCGCTATTCAGATCGCCCGCCCGGGCCGGGACGTAGAGGTACTTCTTATCCCGAACATTCTTGAGGTACGCATAGCCAATAGCAGAGCAGATGGAATCGGAATCTGGATTTGTATGGCCGATCACAAAAGCTTGCTTCCGTTTCTCAGCGGTCATGTTCTCTCTAATACTAGGTAAATCCCGCGGTAGTAAAAGAGAATTTACCGCGTGCAGCAGACGTGAGTACGGTAGTTCCCTAATTACCTCGTTTCTTCCTCACTCACTCATGCCCTCAAGCACCGTAAGCAGCACCCGTTCCAGATCTTCTCTGCTTCGAGCTGCCGATTCAACGATCTCCCGGTACTCCAGCGGTTCCTCAACGATGCCGTGCGCGAAATTATCCACGGTGCTGATATTGGCGTAGCGCAGCCCCAACTCGGTCGCCAGCGTCGCTTCCGAGGCCATGCTCATCCCCACCACGTCTGCATACCCCTTGATCAGGTTGATCTCCGCCCGGGTCTCGAGTCGCGGGCCCAGAACCTGGAAGTACACGCCGCGGGCGATCACGGGGAAGCCGAGCGCCCGAGCAGCTGCGATCAATCGCTGCCGCAGCGCCTCGTCCAGTCCCGGGGTAACATGGACGAGCTCAGTATCGAAGTACGTGGGGATACTGAAGAGGCTGATATAATCATGGGGCACGATGAAGTGGTGGGGTGGTATCTCCCGCTTCAAACTGCCGACTGAGGTAACGCCAATGATCTCCGCCACGCCCAGCGCTCTGAAGGCCTGCAGGTTCGCCCTGAAATTGATTCGCTGGGGCGGGATATTCCGATCCCTGCCATGGCGCGGGATAAAGAACAGCTCGATACCTCGGATGGTGGTGGAGCGGATAAAAACCGTGCCATAAGCGGTCGTCACCTCGCGTTCCGTACCCCTGAGCAGCTCCGTCTCAAATAAGCTCGTGCCGCCGATAATGCCCAGTGCCATGCGTCCTCACTCTAAGGATTGATGAGGTTACCCGCATTTATCCGTTTCGCCACCTCTCCTCCATCCAACCGGGCCTGAGCGAGGTGTAAAGCCACTACCCCCAGAGCTGCTCCCATTTACGCTCGCCAAGCACCACCTCAAATTCGGCCATCGTAAGCACCGGTCTTCTGAGCTGGGTAAGATCTTCCACCAGCCGCGGGCAGGCGGTATTCACAAACGCGTCGACGTGAAAGCCGAGCAAGCGCTCCTCCGTGATCTCAGCCTGAGCGATCAGGAAGGCGGTTAAGCCCTTCGATTCCGCCTGCCGTTTCAGCCTCCGCGCAGCACTGAGTCGTTCCTGGCCGGATTTCAGCCCGATGAGGATGCCGACTGATTCAGCATCCAGTGCGCGCGCGATCGCGCCCCACCGTTTCTTCCGCAGCTCATCGGGCTCGAAGACCGTGAGCTGGTGCGTGAACGGGTCCGCAGCGATCACCCGTTTACCGGAATAGAGCGCGAGCCCCGCGGGATGAAATGCGCCACTACCAATGAACAGGAGCTCATCGCACGGCACCTCTGCAGTTGAGAACTCACAGCCGAGCACCTGCCCGTCGTGCATGCCGGGCAATGCAGCCTTGCCGATCAGCGCGGTTTTTCCCGCACGCTCGAGCACCCGTTTAGCCTCGTCCAGGGCATGAACGTGTTGCACGGTCGCTACGAGCCCTATACACGACCCGTGTATCAGGGGGATGGCGCGCTCCACCACCGGCTTGAGGTCAACGGTGCTCCTGAGCTCGACGAAAAGGACCTTATCATCGTAATTTTCTTCTGGCGCAGGTTTGCTTGTACTACACGAAAAAGTATCGGTATGTCCAAAATGAACGAGGAGATCCACGAGCCCCAGCAGCTGCTCATCGAGGTCGCAGGCACCATAGCAGCTATTGCCCGAGACGATGACCTCCGCGCCGGTCTCCGCGGCAATTTCCGCGGCGAGCGAAAGCGCGACTGTTTTAAGCCCCTCCGGGAGCTGTAAGCCCACTATGCGCGCGCCACGATCGCGGATGGTCGCGATCACCCGCGCGAGTTCGAACTCGTATGCTCGCTCTTCCATACTACGTATCTTTGCCCGTGCCGAGTAAAAAGGGGGGTTTTTATACTCGTGCGCACTCTACTACTACCAGTATGACGGGAGAAGGAGCCGGAAAGACGGATGACGGCGGGCTGAAGTCCTTCGTCTGGGGATTCTTAGCGATCGGCTTGATCATCGGATTGCTCTTGGGTATTGCCGTTAGCGGGTCGCTTCTTGCGGGAACGCGAAACGCGGCGCCAGAGACGAGCCTGCCGAACGAGCTCACGCCGGAAGAGGCCGGCGAGCGCGCAATCGACTTCATCACCACCTATGCGGTACCGGAGGGCGTTGAGGTGTCCCTGGACGAGGTCACGGAGCTGAAGACCGGTAACCTCTACCAGGTCACGATGAATGTATCGATGCTGGGCCAATCGGAGACCCGAGATATGTACCTCACGCGAGATGGCAAGTTGCTCTTCCCTGGTGCGATCGATATCGATGAGTTCATCGCCACGCTGGAAGCGCAGGGAAGTATGGGAACGGAAGTTCCTAATGTGCCAACGTAGTTGGCTGGTTTGTATCGAGTACCAGTTATATCTAATTTCTATTTATATGACACTAATTTAGGTTCGCGTTGATACTGGACGCTGCGGCAGAGCGTGAGCTTCTTGCTCTCTTTTGGATATTTAAGTAACTTTGCTAATCTCAATTATCACGGTGGTAGTAGTAGCTACAACGCGGTTAAACCATAGAGCTACGAAAGTGTTGAATATTGCTACTTAACCTTAAATTATAAGCAATATTAGAGAATTTTACGTGGTACCGTTACAAGCGGTTACGTTTATAGTTGAGGTAATGTGAGCTACTTCACCTTCTTCGACTCCACGAACCGCGTGCGAGCCATACTACGCGAAGACTCAATGAAATCCACGATGCGGGGATAAGGTCGTTCCACCTGAAGAAATTCGCGCAGAACGCACGTACGAAGGAGGTCACTACGTGGGTGTACCACCATAAAATTATTATAGGCACGATGTACGTTAGAGCGGTTATGTGAGGGGCTCGCCACCCGCTCCGCATAATAGGTTCAGTTTTATCCTAAAACTGTACCTTTTTTTCCGCAGACGGAACAGATCTTAGAAGAACTCTATTTTTCAAATCTCTCTCAATCCTTCCTTTTCACTATAGCTGGAATATGGCAGGTGGAAGGGTACAGTTATTTAAATACTGTATCCTAAGGTATAGCTATGAAACCCATACTTAAAGGGGGCAAGATCAAGACCCGGATCTTACGGCCGATAGAATATGATACTCTTAGAAGTGGCACAACTACGATGAACCAAAAAACACTCCTCGACGGGTGCTTACTTCTTGGGGCGCGATATGAAGAATGCCGGCGGATACAAAGCAATCCTGACTACTTCGACGGTAATTTCATCCATCTGCCCGCGGAAGCGCAGCTGAAGGCGAAACGGAAGCAGAATGAGCGCTGGATACGGCTGAGCACGTTAGGTAAGGCGATAGTTCCTTACTTTCTCCTGTGCCCCTCAAAGCTTCCCGACGTGCACGTATGGAACAAGGAATTAAAAAGATGGGCTCAGAAGCAGGATTTGGATTCAGCGGGTATCAGTGCTCGCACTCTCAGAAAGACTTATGAATCTTGGCTGATTATGAGCTACCCCGAAACTTCAAATCTTATCTTTCTCTCCCAGGGGCATACCACGCTCACCTCGCTCCAGCATTACATCAACCTCCCGTTCACTGAAGAGGAGAAGAAGGAGATGCGGCGCTGGGTGGAAGGCTGGATCTGATACCCGCAGGCTGGATCTACTATTACCCCGCTAAGCACGGACCGGTAGAAGAGAGCCAGTCTCAGGAGAGCTAGTGTCTAGCCTGCGTTAGGCGATCCGCTCCTTTTCCTGCGCTCTTGCACGTTCTATCACTTCAACTCTGGTCATGAGTTCAGGCGCAAGTTCGCCCGCGGCGATGATCTGCTGGATCGAGGCGCGCAAGACCGTGGAGGGCGTGATCGGTACCAGGCTCTGCTGGGCCGCATAGTAGCAGATCCGGTAAAATTCCTCCTTCTCGGGGTTGGTCACTTTCGCGGAGACCGAAACGAGTTCCTCGACCTTCGCCCGCTTACCTCGTGCCTTCTGCCGTACCCAATGCCCCTTTCGACCCTTCATATTCGGTTGACTTCAATATTAATTGGCTGATTAGTATTTAAATGCTTCCTCATCGATACTTTAATGAAAAGACGCTGTCAACCATAAGTATACCGGTAAAGCCGATAGAACGGGAGCGCACCTCAGCCGGTCTGCGGTGCTGCCGCTAGTTCTCGTATCATACACCACCTGAGTTGTGACTGTTATTTTAAAGATATTAATAGTTTTAAAGGCTGATGTAATGATAGTTATATTACCTTACAGAAAACAAGAAAATGTATAAGGTAGTTAAATTATTTTAAATACTAAAATGGTTGATATACCATTTATACCTTTAGTAGTTAACTTTGCTTATGAGCTTTCATAATTTAAAAATGTGTGATGACAATATATACTTTTAATTCTAATATAACTTAACAACCTCAAAAAGTTAAAACTCTGAAAGTTGCTTAAGTTACTTTTATCTCATAACTGGTGGAGTACAACCTCTAACTTAAGTTGCTTAAAGGTATTCGACCTCCAAAATCCGTGGTAGCGTTTATAGCTATTCGACACCTTCGGTAGCTAAGCCCTTCTCGATAAGCTCTACGAGGTACGCTTTCATGGTGATGTCCCTATCTATGGCCGCTTTCCGAATCGTCTTATGCAAGCTCTCATCTATGTCCAAATTTACCTTTACCATTTTTGCGATCACCAGTGTAACGTTTACCGTGAGTACTTAAATACCTATGGCACTCACCTGTACTCATGGTCTGAGACCACTCGTGCTTATCAAAACTCCCTGAGCTCCGTGGGCTGAACGGGGAGGTCGAACGAAGAAAAGTGCATGCGACCATCTTTAGATGAGGATGCTGCTGAGGAACGGATAGATGTATCTCACCCGAGAAGAAGAGCGGATACTCGCAGGAGAAGCGGGCTGGACGAAGCAAAAGGCGATGGAGATACTCGTCGCGATTGGAGATATTCATGGCGCGGCACGGTTGATCCCGATTACAAGCGCGCACCTCTCCGGCGCCTCATATAAGACCATTGGTGATGCCGTTGAGTTCATCGCGAGTCTCAAGGGGCGCGTCGCGGTTAAGACCACCCTGAACCCGACCGGCATGGACCGTGAGCGCTGGGCCACGATGCGGATCCCGCCGGGCTTTGTGAAGAAGCAGCAGGTGGTGGTTGAGGCCTATCACCGGTTGGGCGTCTCGCTCGAATGCACCTGTGTCCCGTATCTCCTGGGGCAGCCGCCGCGCCCCGCTGAGCATCTCGCATGGTCCGAATCCTCGGCGGTCCTCTATGTGAATTCGGTGCTCGGTGCACGGACGAATATGGAAGGAGCGCCTTCCGCGCTCGCCGCGGCATTGATCGGGAAGACGCCGCTTTACGGGCTCCATTTACCGGCGAGTCGCGTGCCCGCTATTCGGGTCTGTGTGCACTGCCCGGTGGCTGATGCGGGCTACAGTGCACTCGGCTACCTCATTGGTGACCTCGTCGGCACGAAGATCCCGCTGATTGAGCTCCCTCCCTCTTCACGACCGAGCAGTGATGAATTGAAGCACTTAGCCGCGGCGATCGGCGCTACGGGCTCCGTCGGGCTCTTCCACCTCCGTGGCATCACGCCCGAAGCCGCTGCGTATACCGAAATCCCAGCGGAGAAGATCGAGCTCGAAGAAGCGGACTTGACGCGGCTCTTTCGCCCGCCTGACCGTGGCGAGGTGATCGCGATCGGCTGTCCGCACTGCTCCGCCACGGAGCTTCAGCGGATTCTCGAGCTCCTGCACGCGGAGAGCAGGGGACGGAAGGTGCAGAAAGAGTTCTTCATCTTCACGGCTCGCGCAATAAAGGAGCGCATGCCAGACGTGGTGAAGCGGCTGGAAGAGTACGGCGTGACCGTGATTTGCGATACCTGTTTCGTTGTCTCCCCGGCATTCGAGCAGTTCCGGTGCGTGATCACGAACTCGGGCAAGATGTTCCGCTACGTGCCACTGCTCTGTAGTGGTGCTGAAGCGCGGCTCTGTACAACGGAAGAGTGCGTAAAGCTCGCGTTTTAAGGGGCGAATGTGTTTGTTTATATACTTTTATACTCTATTCTCTATGAGTATCTAACTAACTCTAACAGAGGATAAGATGCCGAAAAGACACCGACCACGGAGAGGTTCGCTTGCTTACTCGCCGAGGAAACGAGCACGAAGTGAGCGATGCCGGATAAAGCGCGAGGTCTTAGCTGCAGGGAGGAAACTCCAGGGCTTTGCCGGCTTTAAAGCCGGCATGACGCACCTGATGATGATTGATGACAATCCATTCAGCAGTACGAAGGGCATGGAGATTGCGGTGCCCGCGACGATTATTGAGACTCCACCCTTGCGTGCGGAGGGGGTACGGCTCTACCGGATGACGAATTACGGTAAGCACGCGGTTACCGAGGTGTGGGCCCGATCGGGGACAGCGGGTGGAGGCGATTTCATGCCGATCGAAGAGGCACTCAAGCACACACCGGATCTCCGTCAGGTGAGTTTGCATCTTATCGTTTCCACGAGACCCGAGGCGGTCAGCGGCGTCCCGAAGAAGAAGCACGACCTCATGGAGATCAAGATGCGGGGTGAGGTCCAGAAGGACCTTGAGTATGCGAAAGAGCTACTCGGCAAGGAGTTGCGCATTAAAGACGTCCTGAAAGAGGGCGAGTATGTTGATATTACCGCGGTGACCAAGGGAAAAGGAACGCAGGGCCCGGTGAAGCGGTGGGGGATTATGACGCTGATTGGTAAGTCTGCGCGGTCAGGACGTTCGCGGCGGGTCGGCGCAATCGGCGGCTGGACACCGGCGCGGGTAAGATGGCGCGTCCCCCAGCTCGGCCAGACCGGGTATCAGCAGCGGACCGAGTATACCAAGCGGATCTTGAAGATCGGGGAGCACGGAGAGGAGGTAACGCCCAAGGGCGGGTTCTTAAACTACGGCATCGTGCGAAATGAGTACATCGTCCTCAAGGGCAGCGTGCCGGGCCCGAAGAAGCGGCTCATCCGGATCACGCCCGCACTGCGCGCACATCCGAAGCCGGTCACGCCGGTAATTGAGCATATCTGTACAAGATCACAACAGGGAGTATAAATAAGAACTGCGAGAAGGAGAGCGATGGCAAACGAAGTAGTGAGCAAGGCACGGGTGTTAGACGTATCGGGGAATGTGCTAAAGGAAATTACTCTTCCTCAGATCTTCTCGGAGGCTTATCGTCCTGATTTGATAAAGCGAGCTGTTATCGCCATGCAGTCGCATCGAGTGCAGCCGAAGGGCACCGATCTGTTAGCGGGCCGAAGGACCTCGGCCGAGAGCTGGGGTACCGGAAGGGGCGTCGCCAGACTACCGCGGATCAAGGGTGGCCAGCGGGCAGCACGCGCACCGCAAGCGGTCGGCGGGCGACAGGCGCATCCGCCAAAGACTGCGCGGGTCCTTGCACGGAAAGTGAATAAGAAGGAACGGCGGAAAGCGATACGGTCCGCCATTGCCGCGACGGGCAACGCCGCGTATGTCCGGCTGCGCGGGCACCGGCTGGCGGAAGGGGTGGAGCTGCCGCTCGTCGTTGATGATGCCTTTACGAACCTCAAAAAGACCGCGGAAGTCGTGGAATCGTTGAAGGCGCTCGGCGTCTGGGACGATGTGATCCGTGCGAAGCCGCGGAAGGTGCGGGCAGGTCGGGGCAAGATGCGCGGACGCCGGTACAAGACGAAGCGGAGTGTCCTCATTGTGATTGCGCGCGAGGGGGAACCTCGTGAGGATACAAATGCGATTATGCATGCCGCGAAGAATCTACCTGGCGTGGACGTAGCGTACGCCCAGGAACTCAATGCGGAATTACTCGCACCGGGAACGCATCCCGGCAGGCTGACTATCTGGACTGAATCGTCCCTCGCAACTCTGGCTTCGCGGGGTGATTGATGAGCAATGGGAGTAACCGTGAAACATATCGTCCCCAGTGAAAAGGCAACGCTGCTGATCGATGCGCAGAACAAGCTCCAGTTCATCGTGGATCTCAACGCCACGAAGGACGAGATCACGCGCGAGGTGGAGCGGCTCTTCGCCACTCCGGTCAAGAGCGTACGGACCATGATCACCTTTAAGGGCGAGAAGAAAGCGATAGTAGCATTAGAGGCGGAGGGTAAGGCGAAGGAGATCGGCACCTCCCTCGGCATCCTGTAAGTAAGTAGCAGTACGGTACGAGAGAAATGGGGAAGAGAATAATCGCACAGCGGAGAGGAAAGGGCTCGTCCACCTTCAGGGCACCTTCGCACCTGTATAAGGGCAATCTCGAGCACGTGCGGGTGGCCGAGCACGAGACGGTTGCCAGCACCGTTCTGGAGATCACGCACGATCCAGCGCGGAGTGCGCCGATCGGCCGGATTCGGGTCGATCGTGAGGATAGTGGAGGGCAGAAACGAGAGGAACGGTTCATTATCATTCCCGAGGGCGTGGGCGTGGGTGACACGATCTCCTACGGCGAAGCTGCGGAGATCAAGACGGGCAATACCGTCCCGCTCCGCTCGATTCCCGAGGGTGTCACGATCTGCAATCTGGAGGCGCGGCCGAACGACGGTGGCAAGTTCGTTCGGTCATCCGGCGGTGCTGCTACCCTCGTGGCACATGAGGTCGATACGGGCCGGAGCCTCGTGGTGCTCCCGAGCGGGGAGAAGAAATGGCTCTCCTCGGAGTGTTTCGCCACTATTGGCGTGGTCGCCGGCGGAGGCCGTACCGAGAAGCCTTTTGTGAAAGCAGGCAAGAAATACCATAAGATGAAGACGCACGCGGGGAAATACCCTACCGTGCGCGGTGTTGCCATGAACCCGGTTGACCATCCGCATGGTGGCGGCGGGCATCAGCATGTCGGGAAATCGAAGACACCCGGAAGGGGCTCTCCACCCGGCCGGAAAGTGGGGAGCTTCGCGGCAAAGCGAACGGGAAGGAAATGAGGTAAGTCATCGAGATGGCGAAGAAGAAAAAGGCTAAGACCACGTTAAAGAAGAAGGAGGAGGAGTTCACGTACCGTGGCTATACGGTTGCGAAGCTCAAGAAGATGAAGCTCGAGGATCTCGCCCAGTTGATGGGTGCGCGGCAGCGTCGCAAGATAAAGCGAGCGCTCCGGTCCGAGGAGGAGCAGCTGCTCGAGGAGGTCAATACCGGGAAGGAGGAGATCAAAACCCACCTGCGGGATGCCCTTGTGCTGCCGAGCATGGTGGGCAAGAAGATCGGCGTCCACGACGGCAAGGGATTTGAATTTATCGAGATTAAACCTGAGATGATCGGCCATTACCTGGGCGAACTGGTATTGACGCGGAAGAAAGTGCTGCACGGCGCTGCGGGCGTCGGTGCCACGAGGTCCTCGAAGTACGTGCCACTGAGATGAGATAATGGAACAAGAGAGCAGGCAAGATGGGACGGCTTAACTATTCCTTGGAACACGAGTTCGATCTGGAAACCACAGCGAGGGCCATGGCTTCTGAGCTCCATATCTCACCGAAGCATGCGTACGAGATCACCCGGGCGATCAAGGGCAAGAAGGTGGACGTGGCCGAGGCCTTCCTGGAAGATGTGCTTGAGCATAGAGCGGCTGTACCGTTCAAGCGGTTCAAGCGTGAGGTAGGCCATCGTCGGGGGCTCCCGAAGTGGAATATTGGCCGTTACCCGACGCGGGCGACCGCGGAGATCTTGAAATTGTTGAGGAGCGCGAAAGGCAACGCGGAATACAAAGGCCTGGATACCGAGGCGTTGCGCGTCTGGCGGGTGGCGACGAAGCAAGGGCGCACGATCCAGGGGATCATTCCGCGCGCATTCGGGCGCGCTACACCCTACAATACGCAAACGGTCACCGTTGAGATCATCTTACGTGAAGAAGGGAGTTAGTTAGGAGTTGAACGTGATAGAGAGGGTTTTCGTCGAGGAAGGGATAAAGAAAGTTCGGATGGATGAGTACTTCAGGACGGAGCTGGACCGAGCAGGCTACGGCGGCATGGATATTAAGCGAACGCCGATGGGCACGCAGATTACGGTGAAGGTGGAGAAGCCGGGCATGATCATCGGCAAGGACGGTCGGCGGATCAAGCGGCTCACCGAGGAGATCGTACGGCGGCAGGAGCTGGACAATCCGCAGATCGACGTGCAGCCCATTGAGGTGCCTGAGCTGAACGCGCAGTTGATGGCGAACCGGCTCGCGAAGCTCATCGAGCGCGGCTGGCATTTCCGGCGCGCAGGCCGGTCGACGCTGCAACGCATCATGGATCGTGGTGCGCTCGGCTGTGAGATCCGCATGACGGGCAAGCTGAAGGGGCCGCGCGGACGGATGGAGAAGATGGTGGAGGGGTACATCAAGCACTGCGGCTCCATTGCCGCTGAGATTGTGGATTCCGGCTTCGCGGTAGCCATGAAGAAGGCCGGGGTCATTGGGGTGAAGGTAAAGATCGTCAGGCCTGATGCGAAGATCCCCGATGCATTTCGGATGATTCCTGGTGCTCGGGTAGGTGGAGAAGCAGAGGCGGAAGAGGCGATAACGGCCGAGGCACCGCGAGTAGCGGTTGAGGAAGCGCTAAAGCCCGGAGTGCCGGGGAGTGCAGAATGACCCTCTTTAGAATAGATGAGATACGCAAGATGAGTGCGAGTGAGCGGAACGAGGAGCTTGAGAGTTTGCTGAAAGATTTAATGCGTGAGCGCGGAGTAATTGCCACGGGTGGCTCTCCCGATAATCCGGGTCGAGTGGGTGAGATCAGGAAGACGATCGCGCGGATCAAGACGGTCCAGCGGGAAGCAGCGCGATCCGGGGGGGCGGGGAGGTAATCTGCGCATGCAAATTTGCGATAAGTGTGGATTGCCGACCGATTTGTGCATCTGCCGGGAGATCGCGAAAGAGCAGCAAGTGGTCAGGGTCTTCACGCTCAAGAAGAAATTCGGGAAGATCATTACGGTGATCGAGGGCCTGAACAGTAAGGAAGTGGATTTAAAAGGGCTCTCGAAGCAGTTGAAGTCGAAGTTTGCCTGCGGCGGAACGGTCAAGCAGGGCTGCATCGAGCTCCAGGGCGATCAGAAGGCAGAAGCGAAGAAGACGCTGCGGAACATGGGGTATACGATGGAGGGTGAAGAGTAGCATGAAGCTCACGCCGGGCAACCTCACGCAGCATGAACTGATCGGCCTGCCCGTTTGCGTGCTTGAAGGCTGCAATCCGTCCCTGCAGGGGCTCGCCGGCACCGTCATCGATGAGTCCCGGAACATGCTCGTGATTGAGACGGCAACGGGCGCGGAGAAGAAGCTCCCGAAAGCTGGGAATCACTTCTGCTTCGTCATCCCCGACGGACCACGTGTGCGCGTCAAGGGCGAGCGGCTCATCGCACGTCCTGAGGATCGGATCAAGAAGAGTTGATTGTGCGAGCAGAGCGCCATGAGCATGAACACGGCTCTCCGCGCAGCGTGACGTGCGTGAGTGCGTGATTCAAACTTAATTAAGGGCTGAAGAGAAGTGGAGTTATAGACGAAAGCGAGAGAGATAGAGAGAGAGCGAAAGAGAGATGAGAGACATTGGGATAGATGTCAGGGAGCCGGAGAAGGACTGTGACGATCCTAACTGCCCCTTCCACGGGATTTTACCCGTTCGCGGACAGATCATTGAAGGCGAGGTGATCAGCGACAGGGCCCCGAAGACGGTCGTCGTGCTTCGGTCGTACCTCAAGAAGATCGCGAAGTATGAGCGGTATGAGAAACGGCGGTCAAAGATCCATGCGCATAACCCGCCCTGCATCAATGCGCAGGTGGGCGACACGGTGAAGATCGCGGAATGCCGGCCGCTGAGCAAGACGAAGAGCTTCGTGGTCATCGAGAAGAGGTGAAGTAAACGAGATGAAGGCGATTAAGGCGACGATCCCGCGGGCGTTACCCACCGGTGCACGGCTGGAGTGCGCGGATAACACCGGTGCGAAAGTGGTGCAGATCATTGCGGTGAAGGGCTACCGGGGTGTGAAGAACCGGTATCCGAAGGCGGGCATTGGCGATATGATCATCGTTTCGGTGAAGAAGGGGCGGCCGGAGATCAAGAAGCAAATACTGAAGGCGGTCGTCGTGCGGCAGCGGAAAGAGTACCGGCGTCCTTCAGGGTTGCGCGTGAAGTTCGAGGATAACGCCGCGGTGCTCGTGGATGATAAGGGCATGCCCAAGGGTACGGAGATCCGCGGGCCCGTAGCCCGTGAGGCGGTGGAACGGTTCTCCAAGCTCGCATCCGCAGCCACGATTATTATCTGATTCCGTGGTGGTAG
This sequence comes from uncultured Halobacteria archaeon, assembly GCA_964473145.1. Classification (GTDB taxonomy): domain Archaea; phylum Halobacteriota; class Syntropharchaeia; order Alkanophagales; family Methanospirareceae; genus JACGMN01. The sequence continues at coordinate 11,336 of CAYYNW010000003.1, read as the reverse complement.
CGTAGTAAGCTAAGCGGGGGTTACCGAGTGGACAAAGGTGGCAGACTCAAGATCTGCTCCCGCAGGGGTTCGCGGGTTCGAATCCTGCCCCCCGCATGATATTACTGCGTACGACGAGTATTTTCTCACTGTTGAGGTTTCCGGTCTCAGAACAGCCGTAACGCCGGTATCCACCCCTCGTGCCGCCTGCCGTTGATGTCCACGAACTCCGAACAAGTAATGACGCCGCCGGTTGCGTTCCACGACGGCTCGTGGATGATCTGCGGGTACGAGCCGGTGACAATGGTGTAGTTGTAGGTTTCGTTTGCGTAGAGGGTGAATGAGTTGTTGAAGGTGATATTGTGCCAGTCGCCTTTGTAGCCGTTCCACGTTGCTGTTACGTTCCAGTCGGTGCTGTTCCAGATCTTCACGTATTCGGTGTGCCCGCCGGTGCCTGCGCAAGGGTAGGTGTAAAGCTTACGTACGGTGATTGTTTCGTTTGCTCGGATGGTGCCGTTGAACGTGCCTGCGATACTCGGATACGTACCTTCTCCGGTATCGAAAATCGGTTCTGTTGGTGGTAATACCGCGAGCAGCGGATCTCCGACATAGAGCCTCACCGTGACGGTGTTGTTGGCCACGTTACGGGAGAATGCCGGAACACCAGGTGGTTTCATAGTTGGACGCGTCGTAACGTCTGGCACTTCAGGTAAAAAGCCCATATCGGATTTGAAGACTTTACAGGTTTCTATATCCATAGCACCGACGTTGATGGTGATATCGGTATAGGCGTCATCGGTTGAATTCTCAGGCGTCGTATCCGTGACGTTTACGATAAGCACCACTGCGTCGCTGACTTCGGTATCAGCGTATTCGGGTGGGAGATACGCGGCTAACTCACTTGCATTACCCGAAGTTATGTTTGAAGAGACTCCTACGTCCATCTTTGTGAAATAAGGAGCCGGAGCAGCAGGGTTACCCATGAGTGCGAAGACACTGTAGTGCGAGATATTGATGGTGATGAATTTTTCGATTATATTCAACTCCGTGATGGGCAGCGCCTCCCATCGTCCGAGAAGCTCATTATAGTACATGAGCGTAACCGTGCTCTCATTGAGACTACCAAGGGCGTTCGGATTATAGAATACCTTGAGGATCACCCATCCCGTGCTCTTTGCCAGATTCTCACTGGGCTCGACATAGATATAGCCGCCGACATTGTTGCTAAAGCACGGTATCCCAAATGGCGGTATCACTGCCTGTTGGGTGCTGAGCGAGCCAGCGAAGTAATCATCACTCGCACTGATCTCGAAGCCCATATTAACATTTCCAGCATCGAGCACCAGTAGCTTCGCGTTTTTGAGACCGACAAGGTTGCTGTCACTGCTGTACGCGCCGAGGATGAGTGCAGCGATCGAGCTCTCATTCTGGATCACGTACCGAATGCCGTTGATTGTGATCGCACCGCGTGAGATATTGCCATTTGTGACAATTGCACCTTCAAGAGTTACCTCGGTCAATACCGTGTCCGTGACGGAGCTGTTCGAGACGATCGAGTCAGCGATCGTGGACTGGCGGACGCGGGAATTAATAATTGCGGATCTCGAAATAACGGATTCGACGACCGACGCGTTGATGAGCACCGAGTCGGTTACCGTTGCAGCACTCTGCTCCGAATTAACCGCGCCACGCACGATCATCCAAGTCTCCACGTGATCCTTCACCGTCGCCTCGCTCTGTGAGACCACATCGACAGTTGCGCGATAGATGCCTGGCTGAGCATCGGTCACATTGACCGTAATAGTATCCAATTCTGTCCCGATAACGCTCGCTGAGATTGCCCCCGGCCCGAGCGTTACGCTATCGCGATCCAAATTTATCATATCGGGATTGTCGCTACTCGCCACACTCACCGTGAACGTATCAGGCACGTTACCGAGGTTTTCAGCGATCACCAAATAGGTGGCAGTTACCCCCGAATCCACGAACTGCAGCGATGGTGTAAGTGAATCAGGGATGGAGACCCGAACTCCGTGGACAATCTCCGTCCGATTATAGACATCTTCGGGCATGAATCCGACGATGGTATTGCCCGTTGAGGCATAGGTGAAGATCTTACAGTAATAGATCGACTCGGCGGTATTGTTCACGATGGTATTATTATCTGACGTATAGAGCGAAATGCCGAAGTAACTGACTGCTACCTTGTTTTGCGTGATGTCATTCGAATCTGAGTTAGAGAGATAAATACCATGGTAAATGTTAAACTCAGCGGTATTTTTAGAGAGAGTATTATGCGAAGCGTTGATGAGCGAAATACCTGAGATCTCATTGTAATTTACCGCGTTACTGATTATCAGGTTGTCACGTGCTTCTTCGAGTCCTATGCCTCGTTTATTAGAATTAACAGTATTATTGTAGATCGAATTATTCGTAGACAATTGCAGGAGGATGCCAAATAAATTATTATTCGAAAGGTCATTGTTATAGATATAATTCGGTGCTAGTAATGGATCAGTAAGCACCCATAACCCGTAGGTTTTACTGTCGCTTATCGTGTTATTATAAATCTGATTGCCGATCATGTCCCCCATCCCGATAAGAGCCAGGCCGTAGAAATTAGAGGCGAGCGCGTTCTCCGCAATGATATTATCCTTGGCCGAACCGAAGACCCCAATCCCCCCAGCTCCAATATTTGAATTAACGATATTGTTATTCACCATATTATTGCTGCTATACCCAAATAGTCCGATACCAGCATATTCATTGTAACTCGCATTGTTACTCGTTATGCTATTATTATCATTGTAGTCCCATAGTGTAATGCCAGATCCACTATTTGAGGTTACACCATTATGGCTTATCATATTGTCACTACTAGCACCCCATAGACTTATAGCAGCCCAAAGATGTAGATAACTTACAGCATTGTTTGTCACAACATTGCCGTTGCTCCATCCTAAAGAAACACCCTCATAAAGATTAGAGTAAAGTTGGTTATTTTTTATGCTATTGTTCGTACACCCGTCGTAAAGGAGGATACCAAAACTATTATGTTGTACGGTATTACTGGATATCTCGTTATTATTTGACCCTAATTCCAGATATACACCTGTCTCACCATTTGATTCGATTTGATTATTGCGCAGCGTATTCTCTGAAGAACCGATCAAGGCTATGCCCACATAGTCGTTAAAGTTTACCCGGTTATCGGTTATCAGGTTATGGCTGCTCCAGCCATCGAGCATGTTCTGTAAAGAAATCAGCGGATTCGCATCGGATAATGGAGTAGCCCCGCAGCTCGTCCTCGGATCTATCCTCGAGAGGTATGGCGAGGGGGTGCGATCCACGAAATGACTGGATAGACCATGTGCAGTGGGGGCATTTACCGCGCGAATCGCGGCATCTCTCGTAGCATTCACGACAGTGAGACCGTAGTAGTTGGCGGTCAAGATGTTGTTGGTAATTCTATTGTGCGTTGAAGCGAGATAAATGCCCGCCTTACCACTGCCTGTTGCATTAGCCACAGTGAAGCCGCTGATATTGACTTGATTCGCAGTCACTTCAAAGACGTGGTCATTAATATTTGCCGCGTAAACAAGAGTATCAGCCGGATTTCCCGAGGTTGAGCGGATGTTGAGCTGCTTGTTCACGTTCACGTTCTCTTCGTACATTCCCGGGTCAACGGTGATTGTATGCCCATCCAACGTATCAGCATCCTCTATAGCCGCTTGAATCGTCGCGAAGTTCTCGCCCGTGTCGAGGTTGTGGACGGGTAATACTGCGCTTTCCTGCACAATCACCACCGCCGTTACTGAGGGATGGAGCGCATCATGATAGAAGTAAGTTCCAAGCTCCGTGAACGTATAGGAGAACGATTGCTCTCTCGACAGGCTGCCGGAATCCCACAACCCCATATCGCTCGTTACCGTGTGCACGAGGTCCTCCTTATTTGTCCATGTAACCGTTGTTCCGCGGGGCACGGTTCTGACGCCTGGTTTGAATGCATTCACTGTTATCCCAACGGTGTGAGGCTCACCACTTTCAACGACCTCTGAGAACTCCCTGAAGCGCTCATAATATGAGCCCTTTCCATTGGCATCTAAGGAGTAAGCAACGGGCGTTTCAAAATGAACTCGCACAGCTCCAAGTATTGGGTCTCTATATTCTACTACCGATTGATTACGACCAGTGCTGGAATTGATAAAGGACCCGTAATCTCCTTCGACTCTAAGGTAGGGCCAGTATCGCGTTCTCAAATGGGTCTTTGGAATGACTGTCAAGTTTATTGATGCTGAATAGTTCTGTCCTATATCTGGATTGCTAATTCTCCAGAGTATCTCTTCAGGACTCGATTTACTAATAAATTCAGGGTGGGTCACGGTCTCCACTAATAGCTCAGAATATGCATCAGCGGTTTCTTCTGAAAATGCCGTAATTCGTAATTGGTTAAGATTAGCGGTCGGTGTGGCATTAAAAGTCATAATTATTGTCTCATTTCCCGAGAAGCCCTCTTTATCCACCGATCTGGACGATGAAAACGGTGGGATTAGCTCATGCGTGTTGAACTCATATATACCCAGTTCAAAATAGGATGACACCGTCTCATTGTTTCCCGTCCACTCGATGTGGTCTGGAAATCGTACAAAGTTTCCAGGGCTACTTTCAATGCTATCAACCTGATAATACGTCCTGTTAAAGGCAATCAGAGTGGTATTAAAAATAACGACTTTGGGGACAGTGAAGGGTCCACTCTCAGCATCTATTCTGAGCCTCATGCGGTATGTCAGATCTGAAGGAGCCGATGAAAAACTGCCATTTGCTACGTATTTCCGTTCCTCAAAATCCTGGTTTGAGCGAATAGTTACGTACGGAGTGAATGTTATGAGCGGCAGCCAGTCACCACCACTTCGAATATTACCCGAGGAATTATACGGCAGCAACGTATCACCTAACCCATCCCCATCGGTGTCCTCTCCCCAATAATCACTCCAGTAATTGCCGCCGCGCCAAGAGCCGCCGACGATATTCGTTCCTTCGATCTTCGTGACGTTCCAGAGGTTGTTTCCATAATCTAAGGCGTTTATTGAATTGCGGAAATAATTGTTAGAGATGATGTTGTCGCTTGACGACTCCAGGTAGATACCATGATCAAAGTTGTTTATAGCAAAGTTGCCAATTAAAGTGTTATTATTCGAGTTACTTAAAAAAATACCAAAAATATTAGCGCTTGCAGTATTGTTAGTGAGAGTATTATTGCACGAGAAGCCCAACTCAATTCCCACATTTCCTTCATTAACATCCTGATTAGTTACAATTACGTTGGTACAATTGGCGAGTATGACCTCACCAGCGCCGGGTGGAATTGTGCCCCCTGTCTGATCTTTCCAGTAATATACCGGCTTACCATTGACGGTATTTGATGTATCAATGCTTTGAGTGTTCCAGTGCTCGGGTTTCCATCCATTAATTTTAATTCCCCCTTCAATCATTATATTTCCAATGAGGCTATTATTGACGGAGGAGAATAGGGAAATTCCAAGATGGCTCGTTTTAACGATATTGTTTGTCAGTGTATTGTTATTTGAATAATACAAGTCGATGGCCGCGCAGTGATTTGAGGTGGCAGTATTGTTTATGAGTCTATTATCACTCGAAGAATACAGACAGATGCCGTTGTTGCTATTCGAGTTAGCTGTATTGTCCATGAATCTATTATTGCTCGAGGAAGACAGGTAGATGCCATCGTAGTTATTCGAGGCATCGTTATCAGAAATGTCGCAGTGATGGGCGGTATTTAGATAAATCCCCGCTTTCTTGAATCCTGTTGACCCCGTCACCGTGAACCCACTTAAATTCACATAATCTGCAGTTACTTCAAAGACGTTATCGCTCTGATTCGCAGCGAGAACGGAAGAATTTGCTGACCCGTTCTCGGATAGAATGGTTAAATTATTCACGGCTATATCCACGTTTTCGAGGTACAAGCCATCACGCACGATGATGATATCGCCATCAGAAGCATTGTCCACTGCCCATTGGATCTTTTCATAGTCGTCAGGGACGTAAATTGTCTTCGGTACAGGATTCATAACTTCGACCAATTTGCTAAGGCCAGCACTGCACCCATTGTTATCAATAACCGTGAGCGTCACATTGTAGGTACCAGGAGCCGAATAGTGATGTGTTGGATTCCGATCAGTGCTTATGTTCCCGTCATCGAAGTCCCAGTTATAGGTGTACGGCGGTGTGCCGTTCGTGACGAGACTTGTGAATTCAGTATCTTCGCCGAAATATACCGTAGTAGCACTGAATGCCGCAGTTGGGTTTCCATAAACCTGTATGGATTTAGAGGTCATATTAAAGCAGCCGTAAATGTCGGTAACCGTCAACGAGACCAAATAAACTCCGGGAGCAAAATAGGAGTGAAATATATCCGTAAAATTATACATATGTGGACTACCATCGCCTAAATCCCACTCCCGTGAGACGATTGGTCCAGTTGTGGGTAGGGAGCAATCTTTGAAGTGAGCTGTTAAGCTACAACCAGTGGCGACAGTGAACACCACAATGGGATAGTCATCTACAAATATTTGCTTAATCCTTTCACTACAATTGTTATTTGCATCAGTAACATTCAATCGAGCCTCCCAAATTCCAGGAGCTGGATAATGCCATGAAGGATTTGCAACTTCGTAATCATATCCTACAAGGTCGCATATTCCGTCGTTTTCAAAGTCCCATCTGTAGAAATATGGGGGTGTTCCCCCTGTGGTATTATCGACGAAAGAAGAGTTTATTCCGTAGCAAACATCATTCGCTATGAAATCTGCTCGCATATCCTTCGTCGGATTGTCAGCATAACAGGTATAACAGAAAGAGAACAGCACAGATGCCAATAGAGCCACAAATACTGTCACTTCCAATTTTTTTCTTCTTCCGTTCTTCATTTTTCCTTTCGTCTCCTCCATCTCACCATGAGATAAGTCACCGTCCATAAGCAACCGATAGCAAAGAGCGCTTCAAAGCCCGGTATTGGTGGGAACTCGGAAACCGACTCTGGCCCCCCGGGGGGAGTCGGTGCAGGCGATGCGGTCGTCGTTGGTTTTACTGGTGGTAATGACTGAGTCGGTACAGGCGTTGGGCTCAATCCTAGCGTTGGTGTGGGTTTAACGGGGATCTTGGGATCTAATGGGTATGGATCCTCACCATCCTTGAAGCCATCGCCATCAGTATCAGGATTATCGGCATCTGTACCAAGAAGCAGCTCCTGGAAATCAGTGAGACCATCACCGTCTGAATCCTTGTGAACCCCACCGCCGCCACCTTTTGGAGTCACCGCTCCTCCAACCGGAAACACAGCGAGAAGTGGATCGCCTACGTATAACCGGACGGTAACGGTATTATCGCGCAAGTTCCGCGAGAATGCGGGATTGCCGTTAGTGGCTGGAAGCGTGCGCACATCCTCTACTTCGGGTAAGAACCCTGTCCCAGCTTTGAAGACTCTACAGGTTGCAACGTCGAATTCCCGGACAAATATGGTGATGTCTATATAGGCATCGTCAGTCGGATCACCGGGCGTATCATCCGTAACGTTTACGTTGAGCACAATTGCATCACGTAAGTCCATCTTTGCATATTCTGGAGGGAGATATGCCGCTAAATCTTCTGGACTGGCAGGTGTTATGGTTGTTGCTACACCAACCGCTTCTGTTGTATACAGGCGTAAAGTGGTAAAACTGAATTCGATACTCTCATTCGAATTCCCGTCTTGATCTGTGCTGGTCACCACGAAATAATACGTAGTATTTTGGAGGAGGTCCGTGAGATTAATGCAATGCGCAGTGACACGAGCTGAGTCGTATTTCTCTAACGTATAATTCCCCAGTTCTATACCATATTTAACAGAGCTATTAGCTAGCTCATTGGTATCCCAGCTTATGGATGCAGAGTTTGTCGTGATATTCGTTACGGATATTTTAGAGATAATCAGTGTCTCATTCCGCCCAGCTGGCGCTGCTACTTCAACCATCTTAATGATAATAGCAGCACATCCAAAGCTATCACTGACCTCTAACGAGACATTGTAAGTACCCGGAGCTGCGTAGCGATGCGCAGAATTCATCTCAGTACTGGTATTCCCGTCATCAAAGTCCCAACTAAAGTCATATGGCGGTGTTCCACCAGTTACGTAGCTCGTGAACTGCGTTGTTTCACCGAAAGAGATCGTAGGGGCGATAAAATCTGCCATCGGGTTCTCATACACAGCCACCGGTTGGACTACCGTATCCGTGCAGCCAAATTCGTCGGTAACGGTCAGTGAGACCGCGTAAACCCCCGGGGAAGCATAGTGGTGCGAGATATTAGCGCCATAGGTCGCGTTGCCATCACCGAGCTCCCAGAACCACGAGATAAGTGCTCCGTCGCCGGGCACAGAGGCGTCGATGAAGCTCGTATCCATGCAATAGCAGACCGCGGAGAAAACGAAATTCGCTACCGGGTTTTTATACATCGTTATCAGGTGTGTCGTCTCATTGCTATAACTATTTTGATCCGTGACATTCAGCCTGGCGGTGTAGGTTCCTGCAGAGTCATAATGCCAACTTGTATTAGGATAGTTCCCTTCAAGTTCGTACGTGCTATCGTTATTAAAGTCCCAGCGATAGGTATACGGAGGAGTTCCACCCGTAGTATTGTCTGTGAACATTACGTTCGTACAGAAGCAGGCATTCGTGGCAGTGAAATTTGCTTGAATTGGAATATTATACCTCAACGTATACGGTGGAAGGACAGGGACAAGCGCATTCAGTTCGAGCTCAGTGAGCCACTGTGAGGTTACAAAGCCGTCGTCAATAAGCCTGGAATCTCCCTGGGGTAAGGGGGCGCTGAGCGTAATGCGCTCAAACATGTCCGCAGTTGTATCACCCGTTGTTTCATTCACCCAGAGTTCTGGGACATCGTACCGAACACTGTTAACGTAGAACGTATCCCCGCTGCTCAATTCTTTGCCAATGAAGATTGATGCAATATCTTCTTCTTGAAACCTAAACTCAAAGCGTGCGTACCAAGTTCTTTCTGGATGCTGCGGTGTGGTGTAAAGAATATTGTGTCTATCAAAGTAAACCGTTTGGCCATTCGGCAATACTATGATAGTTTGCATGTCATCGTCTGCGTTCCCCGTATACCAGATGGAACAAATTGAGTTATTTCCCACATCTGTTCCTAAGTACCGTAACTTATGGTCAAAAAATTGAACTGTCTCGCTTGGGGCTAAAAAATAGGATTTTTCAATTCGAATCGTTCCGTTCGGTGTCGTTCCAAATGGTGTTACGTTGCCAGCTACGGAGCTCAGACTCACCACGTTTAACCTCGAAGGATCGCCGTCAGTATTTTCAAAACCACCTAAGCCCAGTTGATATGCGCTTTCAGTAATAGGAAATGCGAACCCTGTGGTATTTGGCGAACCACCAATTGGCAGCTTGTGCTGTGAATCTACCATCGAGTACGTATACTCCGTTATCATCGCTGGCCAAGGACCTCTGGTATAATTGTAGCTTCCCTCATCCCAGGTTCGCAGATTTACCAGGAGATCTATATCTTGGCTATCTGCATACATTGGGTAATCGTCGCTATTCGGAAGATTAAATGGTTCGAAAGTCCGTGATTCGGTGGTATAACACAATACGTTAGATAGATTTACAGTTTGAGTCGTGAGTGCTACTAAACCGTAATTGTCAGTCACGGTTAAATTAACTTGGTAGAGACCGGGTGCGGTGTACGAATGCAGAATGGTCGCCGCAGTCGTGGAGGTCACATTACCATCGCCAAAGTCCCACTCGTAATTAACTATGGTTCCGTCAGGATCATAAGAGAGGGAACCGTTGAAGGTGATGATTTCATAGAAAGCAGGATTTGGTGGTAAAAAGGAAAAATTTGCTATTGGTGGTTTTCCGATTACGAGCGGCAGCCAATCGCCGCCACTTGTTATATTTCCCGACGCAGTATACGGCACCAAAGTATCACCTAGACCATCACCATCTGTATCAACACCCGTGTAATCGCTCCAGTAGTTACCGCCCAGGTAGGGCCCACCGATGCTGTTCCTTCCTGCTGTTTTTGTTATGTTCCAGATGTTTGATGAAGCATCATAGGCGTTGTTGGTATTGTTGAAGTAATTGTTATAGATGTGGTTGTTATCAGAAGCACTGAGGCTGATGCCCGCCCACACATTCGAGTCAACAATGTTGTTTGAAATAGTGTTATTCGTGTTTGATGAATAAAAGCTGATGCCACAGTAATTGTTTGAGATATTGTTTTCTGATATTGTGTTTTTGCTCGATGAGAATGAGTAGATGCCGTAATAGTCGTTTGCAGTAATGATATTTTTTGATAAGGTCGAACCCGTAGTATAACCGAGTTCAACACCAACAGTACCATCTGATGCGTTGATATTCTGCACTTTCATGTTGGTGCAGTTTGCAAGGATAACCTCAGCCGCATCTTCGGGGACTGTTATGCCGTCCGCGTTCTTGTAATAGTAGATGGGTCTTCCATTGAGTGTATTGTTCGCAAGCAAATGCGTGTTGTAATGGGCAAGGTTGTAACCCATGATAAGAATCCCATTATTTTCGAATATGTTGTCTCGAATTGTGTTGTTGCTCGCGGAATAAACGTTAATGCCGCAGTAGTTATCTGAAATCGTATTGTTGATAATTGTGTTATCCGTGGCGTACCAAGGAAGGATTCCGTAGCGATTGTTCGCTATAGCGTTATCTGATATAGTGCAGTGATCAACGAAATCCTTAAGATAAATGCCAGCCTTCCAAGAGCCTGTCGCGTTTTTCACCGTAAAACCGCTTAGGTTCACGTAACCAGTAGTTACTTCGAATACGTGATCATCAGGATCAGATGCCTGTACAATACAGTTAGCACTGCCGTTCTCAGATTGAATTGTTACGGTTTTGTATACATCTACATTTTCAAGGTATGGCCCATCACGTACGATGATGGTAGCACCAGCAGTTGCTAAATTCACGGCCTGTTGTATCGTGGTATAGTTATCAGGCACGTAAATGAGGTTCGATGACAAAGTTTTATTGCCCTCAAAGATGTTATTCCCAGAAACCAGCGCAGCACATACACTCGTAAAAATCGCCAAAACCACCATCAAGCCCCACACATTTACGCTCTTCTTCACCGATGACGCAGTCAACTTCCTTGCCATCTAACCTCCTCCCTATTTTACAATTTCATAACCATAGAAGTACGAGGTACTTGTTTTAAGCAAAATAGATGAAGGTAGACAAGTTGTGACGATATAATTCCAACAGTAGAAACTTCTTTCGAATATTCAAGCA
>CAYYNW010000002.1:24338-30092 GCA_964473145.1 uncultured Halobacteria archaeon | reverse complement strand
GATAAAACGGGCTGTCTGAGTAAAGGATATTCGAGGTGAAAAATGTCCAAGGAGAATCCTAACGTGAAGGAAATGCAAGAAAAGGTGGTACGATATTTCTGCGACAGACCCAGCAACTTTCCTGCTGGACGACCGTATAACTGCTGCGAGAGTGTTCTCTTAACTCTGGCAGAGTATAGTGACATAGATTCTGAGCTGATCCCCAAGATTGGCACGGCGATAGGTGCAGGAGTTAGCTTAAATGGACTCCTTTGCGGCTCTATTTCGGGTGTGGCGATGGCGATAGGGATCAAATACGGGCGAAGCAGCCCTGAAGAGAATCCCCAGCCGGTATGGGCTATGATGGATACCTATATAGCCGCCTTCAAGGAGAGATTTGGAGCGGTTAACTGCAGGCAACTCACCGGTTTGAACTTAAAGACGCCAGAGGGATTAAAGGAATACTTTGCAAGGGTTCATGATCACGAATGCACTGAGAGATTGAAGTTTGCAGTTGAGAAGGCAGCGGAAATCCTATCAAAGTAAGGCAAAGCATGGACAAGCAACGTCGCCGAGCACCACATATACGCCAGGGGTTATCGCCCTTGCCCTTCGGGACATTGCTCCCTTCAGTCGCAACGTCGTATATGCTGGGAACGTCAGACGAAATGGGTTTTGCTCTTTATCGCCGTGGGCGCAGTGCTCCCGGCTGTTGGCTTTCCGTTTACCTTGCTGTATGCCATTCCGCTCATTACTCTTGGCATTGGTCTTCTTATAGTGAGGAAACGGGAAGAGAGTATCGAGGGATTGAACGAAGAGGATGCAACGTGATATGATAGTGACAACGACTGGCCGCGTACCGGGCTATGAGTACGAGATCCTGGGCGTAGTCTCGGGAAATACGGTCCGGGCAAAGCATATCGGGAAAGATATCATGGCACTCGTGATGAAGTTGATCAAGTCGGGCTGATGGCACGGCTGCGCTGAAGCAATCACGACTTTTCGCCGTGAAGCGAAGCGGGGAGGACCTAATGTGCACCAGCGGGCATCACCAGGAAGAAGCGGCACCAGAAACGTTCAAGCACCTGCTCGAGCGCGTACGAGCGCTCGTTGAAGGCCCACACGAGCGGGATGAGAAACTCCGCACGATCTGCATACTCCTTGCTGCGAACGTCCTGCATTATCACTGGGTTGGCTTTTACCTCGTTGGGCGGCCCGAGAAGAAGGAGCTGGTCCTCGGCCCCTTTGCCGGCGCGCCGACCGAGCATGTTAGAATACCTTTCGGGCGCGGGATCTGCGGGCAGGCCGCGGAACGCAGGGGGACTCTTATGGCCCAGGACGTCTCTCTGGAGTCGAACTATGTAGCCTGCAGTCCACAGGTGAAGGCGGAGATCGTCATTCCCATATTGAGGAATGGTGCGCTGCTCGGTCTGCTGGACATCGACTCACAGTTCAAAGCACCTTTCTCGGTCGAAGATCAGGCATTCCTCGAGCGGGTCTGCGAGCTCCTGACCGTACTGTTTTAGAAGCGATGCGAAGAAGCAAGCGACTTTGCGCGTCGCGCCTCACTTCTCACGCTGCACGGTGACCTCGATCTCCTTCCAGTTCTCATTCACTCCTTTCAAGGCGGAGACCGCGCCCGCAATCGCCTTGCCGATCACATTCTGCACAAACTCGTTCGTCTCGATCCCCTTCTTATCCACCACGATCTGCACCTGGACATACCCGCTCATTTCTATTCACCGCTACCTAGTAGAGCCCGTGAGCTATAAAATGGTGCTTCGCGGGTCAACAATAGAATGGTGCGCGATACTTCATCGCCTCGAGCAATCGTTCGCGTATGTGCGCTTCATCGGTGCTCTCAACGGGCACGAGATTATCATCGCGGAGCAGACAGGCCTTGAGCTTACCGTCCGAAGTTATCCGAAGCCGCGAGCAATTGGCACAGAACTCCGTATTATCGATCGGGTGCACGACCTCCACCTCGACACCGTCGATGAAATACTTCTTCCGCCGGTGGAGCTGGCGCGTCTTCACCGCGGACGCCTGTGCCTTGAGCTCTCGCTCGACGCGCCCAAAATCCGCTTTGTACCGCTCCATCGGCGGATTGAATGATGGGATCAATTCGATCGGCTGGAGGATAACTGCCGTGCCGCTGCCTCGCTGGTTGCAGTTACGCACGAACCGCATCATCGCAGGCAGCTCGTCATCGTTGATCCCCTTGAGGATCACCATGTTGAGCTTGATGGGAACGAGCCCGGCATCAATCGCGCTGTAAATGCCAGCAATCACCTGGGAGTGGTTGCTCGTGCTCCGCGTAATGAGATCGTAGCGGTCCTCCTGCAGCGTGTCCAGGCTGACGTTCACGCGATCCAGGCCAGCAGCGGCGAGCTCCGCGGCATACCGCTGCAGGAAGACGCCGTTCGTCGTTAGCGAGATGTCCTTTTCAAAGGGCCGGATGCCCTGGATGATCGTCGCCAGATCCTCACGGAGCAGGGGCTCGCCACCTGAGAACTTCACCCGCCGGACGTTGAACTGCTGTGAGGCGACGCGTGCGATCGCGATGATCAGCTCAGCACTGATCTCCTCCGTGGGCGGTTGATCCCTGTGCTCGCCCTCCCGGTGGCAATAGAGGCAGTTCAGGGTGCACCGGTTCGTCAGCGAGAACCGTAAACTCCTGATCTCGCGCCCGTAGGCATCTACCAGGCGCTCCTGAGCCACAGTATCGCGTGTCATGGTTCTATCACGATCCCGCCCGCTATCATCTTGCTGAGCACCCCGCGCATCGCAGCATACTCCTGCTCGGTATATACATGCGGTTCCAGACGAGGTATATTGAGGATACGTTTGACCGTGGCGAAGGCATCTTCGCGTCTCGCGCCCTGGTATACCACGAGCAGGTCCACATCGCTTGCTACGGTATACGTTCCTTTCGCATAGGAGCCGAATAAGACGATGAGCGAGGTACTGAGTTCCTCGTTGAGCTCGTTGAGCCGCTTTTTGAGCTCCTGAACGAGCCATTCCGTATCATAGCGCGGATAATAGACCCGCACAGAATTTGACGATGCGTGCTGCATGTCCTATCAGCCTATCCGCCTCCTCCTTGATATATCTCCTTCTCGGCGCACCAGAGGGATGCGCATTGGGATATCTTGCCGGGATGTATGCTTTATCGAGCTCCAAAGCGCCACTGAGAAGTTCTTCGCCAATCGGATAGTGTTTGCTCAATTCGGTGAGCAGATCAGCCACGGAATGCCCCCATGCTTCGGCTCCGAGCTTCTGAAATACCGCCTTTACTGCTTTCTCTGCCGCTTGCTGTGCCGAGAAGCATGCCCAGTTATAGTAACCGCGCTCAGAATCGCTCTGCGCATGCTCCAGATCACCAGCCGCCTCGTCTAACCAATCTTGACTCCGTTCCATTTCATACCCCCCTGAGTGAGCTAGATCAACACCATACTTGCAACCAGCACGAGGATCGCAAGGACCACCGCGAGGCCGTACACGCGGCTATCCCAGGCTAACACCTTCCTGCCATCCAGGACGCTGACCGGGATCAGATTGAAGACCGCGAGCCAGGCATTGATCGTCATTCCGAACGTGCCGATCGTGCCGATGATGCCCTGCGGGACGAGCCGGAAGAGCGCGAAAAAGCCCGCAGCTAAGAGCACGTTCGTCATCGGTCCGGCGAGCGAGATCTTGCCGTTCTCCGCGCGCGTGAGATACGGATTGAAGATCATCACCGCGCCGGGTGCGACGAAGATGAAGCCGAGGAACGCGGTGAGGATCGCCAGGAGCAGCATGAGCGGTGCCATCCGGAATTCAGACCACGCGCCGTAGCGCTGCGCGACCACCTTGTGCGCAAGCTCGTGGCAGATGAAGGCAACGCCAACAGTAAGCAACGCAACGACGAAGACGGAGATGAAGTTGAGGCTCCGCCCCCGCTGCAGGATGATCGTAAAGGCAAGGCCTATCGCAAGCCATGCGATCACCAGGTGCTTGAGTTCCGTTTCGCTCGTTCGTACCGGCATTTCTTTCGCGGATAAACTGTAGTAAAGATAGCCCGGGACGGATTCGAACCGACGTCGCGAGGTCCAGAGCCTCGCATGATTGACCGCTACACCACCGGGCTACTTCCTAATCTCCTCGTGCCGTATAAATAGCTTGAAACGCGCGCCTTTGAAGCGCACGACGAAGATGAGGACGGCAAAAAGCAGGATGACGAGCTCGATCCCGCTCTCGATGATCGGTATCGCAGGCACTGCTGGCTGCGGCGTGATCACGTATTCGAGCTCGCCGACCTTACCGGGCACGAGCCAGGTAAAGAGGATGCTCAAGCCCGTCTCTTTCAGCCCGAGCCAGAATTGCGGATTGTAGCTCTTCGTGCTGAAGGGGTAGAGGAGAAAGACGCCGTTATAAAAGGCATCCAGGAGGATATGGCTCGCGAGGAGGAGCGAAGCGAAGCTGAAATACTGGCTCTTTATGGTGGTGAACTTCACCCGTTGGTTGACGAGCATCACGAGCAGCGGCACGAGGATGACAAAGAGGCTATGCAGCGTCGCGCGGTGCACGCCGATAAACGAATCGAGATCGCTGATGAGCCCGAACGGGATGAGGAGCAGCGCGGGCTTGAGCTCATCATCCGTCAGGATCGCGGCGAGTACGAAGAGCGTGATGGCGAGATGGAGCCCTGGGCTTGGCATGAGTCAACGTAAAAAAAAATCTCGCGTCATATAAGTTCTTCGTGCCTGCTTTAAATAGACTCCGTAGGACCGGAAAAGAAAAGGAGAGGAGAGGAGAAAAAGATAGGTCTACCTCTTCCTTCTGATTGTTCGTGAGATTATCACGCTCAGTATACCGACCACCAGTACGACTAATCCGGTAAGCGTCATCGCAGGCACCTCAGCTGCTCCTTGGAGCCGCTCCCAGATACAGGGCGGGTCGTTTGCGGGTATGTCGAATCCGAGCACGTATACTGGAAATAAAGAAGCAGTGACCAAGCTCGCAGCGGTTCCCTGCGTGTCAGAAAATAACACACATAGTACCTCAATCTGCGGCCACTGCCCTTTCTCACTCAGGCAGGCAGCTTCAGGTGGCCAACGCGCTTCTCGCGCGTCTTCTTACCGGGTCCGTTACTTCTTGAACTTCTCTTCCAGGAAGTCGCCGATGAAGGTGCCGATGATGAAGAGGATCACGAGAATGATCACAGTGATGAAGATACCGATGAGGCCCCCGGCGAAGAGGACGAGTCCACCTGCGACAGAGCCGAGATAACTGCCCACGAAGAACGCGATGAGCCCGAAGACGATGCCGAGGATGATGCCGATGATAATCCCTTTCTTGAGCAGAGCCATGCGATCCTCTTTACCCGGCTTCATGTATCCGTAAGCCAACCCAGCAAGAAGTACCAGCAGTTCAAACCACATTTTGTTCGCTTTCACCTCCTACTAATTCCCAGAAGTGAGAGGAGCTATATAAAGCTTTCTGGACGGCGACGTCGCCACCTATGTGGGCGTGTATATCGAAGCGGAAGCGATTGAGATTACAGGCATCGTGGATAAAGCAGCGGTCAGGGCTGCACTCGCTGAGCTTGAGATGCCGCAGCTGATCAAGTTGATGAAGGATGGTGTGATATCCTTCTCTCCGGAGTACCGGGAGTGCCACTTCGAGCTCTATATGCAGCAGCTGCTAGCGGGATGAATCAGTGAACGAGACGAGGCCGAAGATCGTCTGGCCCGCGTCTGAAAAGGAGACTGACTTCGTACTGCCCGTGTGGTT
>CAYYNW010000002.1:4778-24238 GCA_964473145.1 uncultured Halobacteria archaeon | reverse complement strand
AGATCGTCTGGCCCGCGTCTGAAAAGGAGACTGACTTCGTACTGCCCGTGTGGTTCGGTGCCCGGCAGTCCTTAGAGTAGCCCGGAGACCTGATAAGGCCTTTGGAAGACGTTCTTTCCTGAGTTGGCTGAACGTGAGACATCGTGGCGGATAGTGCTGACGTAGGGGCAGTATTTACCTTCTCGCCGGGTATTTCCAGGAGAGCAAATTTGAGCGCACTGCTGCTGTGAAATGAATTAGGGGGTGCGAAGCTGCTCCTTTCGGTTCTTTAGTACCGCGTTCTTTCCCCGCGAAAGCTTGAGCTTCTCCTCGATGATGCGGTCCGAGTCCTGCATCGCGCTCTTCGTATCCCCGAACTGCGCCTTCGCCGCTTCCAGTTCCTGGATGATGCGCGCCTTATCCTGTGCCGAGACCAGCGCGGCTAACTTCACGGCGGTCGCGATGAACGCCTCGTGCACCGCCTGCATCTCGAGGCTCGTCTGGATCTCGGCGTACAGCCGCGGATCCTGGTGCAGCAGCCGGCCGACGAAATCGAGCACGACCGCGTACATCGGGCCCATAAAGTGCCGCGCACGATCAACATCGAGCCCGAGCTCCTTCAAGGTAATCCCCAGGGAGAAGAGGACGAAGTGGGGCAGCCCCAGGATGACCACCATGAGCTCATCATGCTCCGCAGCCGTCAAGATCTCGAGCTTCGCGCCCGTGCCTCGAAAGAGTTTAACGATCTGCTCGTAGCGCGGGCCTGTTCGAACGGGCACGAAGATGACCGGCATGCCGTGCAAGTTCGTGGCCGATGGTCCGAAGAGCGGGTGTGTGCCGAGAACCTCCACGTCCTCGCGCGTGCACCGCACCATCGCCGCCACCGGCTCGCGTTTCACGGACGTGACGTCCATGAGGAGCGAGCCTGCAGCCACGAGGGGCCCCACACGCTCGATCACCCGGCCGGTGCTGTCGATCGGCACGGAGACGAGCACGATCTCGGCATCCCGCAGCGCCGCTATCAGCTGCGCCGAATCAGCGGTGAGCAGATCGAGCCTGGTGAAGTCCACGCCCAGCTCCGCTGCCACGCGCGCGGTATTCGCGCTGCTATCCACGATGTGCACGTCATACTTGTTCGCTTTGAAGAACCGGGCGAACCACGCACCCATGCCACCGGCGCCGCCAAGTATCGTTACTCGCATCGCATTCGCGCTGCCTGAGTAACCAGATTCGTGCCGGATATCTTAAGGTATGTTGCTCAGGATGAGTGCGAGGAAGGCGATGAGGTACATGCTGTAAAAACTGCCCACACCGCCGAGATTGAAGAATGCACTGCCGACCTCCTCCTTGGGGAACGTGATCATGACGACGAGCATTCCCAGCAGGATGCCAAAGATCGCGGGCACGAAGATCAGGACTTCCGCGACGAGCGCGAGCGGCAGGTCAGCGGGTGCGAGGATGAACCCGAGCGGGATGGCGAAGATGCCCACGTAGGTCGGCATGATGATGCCCACACCGCCCTTCACCTCCGCGAGCAGGTAGGAAAGGAGCGCGAGGAAGAGCGTGGCCATCGCCACTTCGAGCAGCGGGAGCGGATACTTCCCCAGCAGCGTAAGCCCGAGCAGGAGCATGACGGAGTAGAGGACCGGAATGAGAAATCCACCCATATTCACGGTGACGCGGCTCGTATATCGTTTCTCCGCGTCCTTCTGCAGCTCCTCAAGGAGCGGCACGCCGTACAGCGCACCGATGCACCGCGCTTCTGCCTCGCTGTAATCCGGCTTCTTCGTCCGCGTGGTATGCACGGGAATCTCGATGTTGCTCGTGAGCAGCATAGCGGTGATCACCATGAAGAAGAGCATGCTGCCGCTTTCCCAGCCGGGCTGACTGCAGAGGACGAAGGTAGGTATGAGCAAGAGCCCGAAGAAGATCAGCGGCTTCGCCTGCGACCTGGTCACTACTTTTCTCATCTCATCTTTAAAAAGGTTGCCCGCCTTTCCTATATAAAGGATTCGCCCATACCGTCATGCTCGATCCCAGCGTTCGTGCAAAACTCGAAGCTGTACGCGCCGCACTCAGCAGCCCTGAGCGGTTGCTCATCGCCTTCTCCGGCGGCGTGGATAGCGGGCTCCTGCTCGCGCTTGCCTCTGAGGTGCTCGGGACTGACCGCGTCCTGGCCGTGACGGTGGTCAGTGAGCTCTTCCCGCAGCGTGACCTCGAGCAAGTGCAGCGGTTTCTTGCACAGCGGAAGATCAACCATCAAGTGGTGCAGTTCCCCTGGCAGCGCTATCCTGCGCTTCGGCAGAATCGGCGCGATCGCTGCGCGGTGTGCAAGCGCGAAATGGTGGTGCTCTTGAAGGCAATCGCGGCCGCCGAAGGTATCGAGACCGTTGCGGAGGGCGTTACGGTCTCGGACCTCGCGGAGCACCGCCCGGGCCTTGCGGTCGCTCGAGCGGCGGGCATCTGGCATCCGCTGCTCGACACGGGCATCACGAAGCCCGAGGCGCGGCTCATCGCGCGAGAGCTCGGACTACCGTTCTGGAATAAGGCATCGTCACCCTGCCTCGCGACGCGGATAGCGTATGACGAGCCGATCACGCCTGAGAGCCTGAAGAGGATCGAATCGGCCGAGGAGCTCTTGAGGGGTCACGGCTTTACGCAGCTCAGGGTTCGACTGCACCCCGGCGGTCTGGCGCGGATCGAAGTGGCACCAGAAGAGCTCGGGGCTTTCTGCGATCTCGCAGTGCTCCGCGAAGTAGCTCAGCAAGTTAAAGCGCTCGGGTTCTCCTACATCACACTCGATCTCGAAGGGTACCGGAGCGGGAGCATGGACCCCGGGCAATAAAAAGTTTTGGTGCTCGTGGGCTTAAGAGCGTTGTAGAGGCGCATCAGTTTCGTTCGTTTTTGATATGATTCTACCGATAACCAAGTTCTTAACTGATTCCCTAGTCTTCTTATCCGTAATTGTCTCCAGCGTCTCGTTAAGGGCCTGAAACAGAGTAATCACTATATTCTGGATTGCAGTGACGTTCTCCTCGGTCAATTCTCGCGGTATTTTTATTCTCTCCATCCCGACCGACGCCAATAGCCCACAATACCTGGCTTGTTTTCTATCTTCGAGGAATACCCGTTCTATTCCATCAGTTAGCTGCCAGCCGGTTAGGGTTTTCTCAATCCGTGCCTCCCTTTTGAACTTCGGTAAAATCAGCTCTTCGTAGTCACTTATGCTAGCAAAGAAGCTTTTTAGGATGTCTTCTCCGCCTAAAGAGTCTAAGATCCTTTTTACCAGCAGATCAACTTCTGAATACCTCTTTTTATTCTTGTTGGAAACACTTTTGGCCTTCTCCATCCTCGAACTCACCAGATCCACAACACCTCTGTAAACTTCTAATTGCTCTTCCTCAGTCAGGCCTAAAATCTCGAATACTGCTTTGTCAAGTTCTCTCCTATTAGGTTTTACATTATCGAGCGAGACCTCATCAGGAGAAGAAGCATTGAGTTCGGAGAAGGTATCATCAAGGGAATTAGCCAAAAAGCTCTCAAATTTTTCACTTAAATTTTTCCTCTGCGCAATCGATAATTTTAGTGGTATTAAAACTGGAAACTTTTCAATATCACCCCCTTCAGCCTTAAGCGGGCCGCTACCTCCTCCATAAGAGCGGCCATAAAATTCTTTGATTAGCATTGTAATAGCAGACGAAAGAAAAGCGATAGTTGAAATTGAATCACTATCATCCAGGAGTATTTCGAATAAATTATGATCAGGGTAAACTTTGAAAGGGTTATAAAAGACAATATGCCGATAAGCCTGAATCATTGCGAAAAGGATTGTTCCAGGTTCTCTTTCACCCAAATCATACCACCTCACTCTTGACTTGCAGGTAGGCCTCTCATGATATCCCTTGCTCTCTCCATATTCGATATATTTCAAGACATTTGTGCCCTCTAAATCTTGCTTATCTTTGTGAATCAGTAGCACTCGAAACTTCAAATATTCGGGCTTTACGATTATTCCCTTGCAATCCCGCGGCGATTTAATCACATAATTCGGGATCCACTCTTCTCCCTCTTTGTGGCACCAGAACTCCTTTTCAATCCCCCACGCTTCTATCTCCTCCTCTGTAAGATAGAAAAACTCATTTGCCCCTGTTTTAATCCCAAATCGCACATCAGCGACCTCTTTTAGTGGAACAAACAAGTCCTTACATCGTTCCATAAGGGTGAAGAAAATCTCAGGTGCTCTGATGTATTTACCCCACTTCGAGCCTGTATATTTTTGAGTCTCCTCGTTGTAACCCTCCATCCCAAGCTCATCTTGGCGCTTTGGATAAATCCGTATATCCGCAGTCTCGTAATAATCGGTACGTGTCTGAATCAGCTTCACCAGGTTATCGATCTCGTGAAGCCGTTTCACCTCTTTATCCCATTCCTTCTCCGCCTTAGGAATATAGTATCGTAAAGGTTTCTTGAGCTGCACAAATCTTACAATATTCTCGTTTCTTTTCGCTTCGTTATCGCACCGTTCAAGAATCACGATGCAAGTGTTCACGTCCGCATCAACAAACCATCGCTCCACCTTCGATTCGATAATTGCCCAAATTCGGTAATGCTTCAAGAAGAACTCTTGCAGGCCGGTTCCCCAATCCACATCCAACCACGAATTTGATACGACAAACCCAAATCGCCCACCTGCCTTCAAGAACTTATAGCCGTGAACGAAGAAATACGCGTGAATGCCCGCTCTCTTGCTCATCTCAGCAAGTCTCTTGTCATTGATTAACAAGGCTTTTTCGATCAAACTCGTCTTATACCCTGCCTCTGCTAATTCCTCGATCTCCTCCTGTCTCGTGTACGGTGGGTTCCCTACCACGCAGTCGAAGCTTTCAGGATACTCAATTTCCTTCTCTTCAACACCCAGGGTCTGAACTGTTACGGTAATCTTCTTCGGAACATCAAAGTGAATGCTCGCCATGTTGATTCCCGGTGGGTTAATTTCAAAGAAGTCAGAATGAACAATTCTTGGATAATTCTCTTTGACCCCAAGATCCTTTATTGCTAAGTTGATGGTGGATAAATGAGCCGCAAATTTAGAAATATCAACGCCCCAGACCGTTGAGAGAATCTCCTCATGCTTCAGCATGGGGTTCATCATTTTTTTATGCCAGTAAGCCCGCACGAGAAATGTGCCTGCCCCACAGCCGGGATCGAGAACCAAGTCACGTTCAGATGTTATGCAGAATTGCAGAATGAGGTCGACCACATCTGAATTCGTGAAGTACTGGCCCAAGATATGCCGCTCCTTCTCCGGTATCAAAGTTTCGAACAAATTGCCCAAGAAATCGTAACCAATTGCCGAAATCTTGTGCGTGTTAATCTCGCCAATCAAATCCCGTATCGCTTCGACCGCCTTTTCATCTTTCGGAAAGGCGAGTTCATCGATAAATTCGGTCGTAAATATTGTCTCGTAATCGATCTTCAGGATTTGCCCAAAATACGCCTTGAGTATTTGCTCCAGAACATCGCCCTTCCGCATATTTTTGGGGACTTCCAGCGGATCCAGATCAAATTTCTCCTGCAGTGCGGTGTAAAACAAAACCTTGTTTATCAGCAGATAGGCCGCCTGTCGCGCTATCTTCGCGTAATCCTCTTTAGACCCGCTAAATGACCACATCTGCTCAGTAAACCACTTCGCAATCTCTCTCTTTAAATCCCGGCTCTTTTCTGCTTCCTTTGCGATAGTCACGCGATAGGAGTTTGTCAATGCTTCTACAGTCAAATGCAAGTGAGATATGAAATATTCGTCAATCGGTATCTTTGGCGCTGCCTTCTTTCCTTCGTAAATGAGCACCAATTCTTCCAGAAACGTCTCAAGAAAACTTCGTATCTTAATCTTATGTTCCGATTCCTCGATATCCTTTAACTCTGCTACATCAGTTACATCGTAAATTTGTATTATCCCTTCTCTCAATAATCTCGTTCTATCGAATTCAGTGGTGTTAAAGAAAACGAACTTATTGATATTCCAGGTGGCAAAATAAGGCGCTTTTATTCTGTCAGCCTTAAAGAAGCTACCTTTAACCAGATCTATTGTTACAGGATCCCACGAGGGAGGTTTTACTTCTATTACGCAAACTGGTTTCTCTGATTCCGCGAATATTAGTATGTCCGGTCTTTTTCTTTCAATCCCTCGCTCAATATGAGCGTAGTATTTGAGTCCTTTATCCTTGCATATCTCATCTATCCATTCCTTTAATTCGCCCGATGCCCACCACTCGGTATACTTCAGTTCTGGCGCATCGAATGGTGTCGGTGTTTTCTTTGGCATTTTAAATAATATGGTAATCCTTCAATACCTGCCTTACTATCCTTCGGGATATCTCAAGTGTGGCAGAAATAGAAGCCAATTTCGCATCACGCAACCCTCCGATCATCTTAAAATCCTCAAAGTCTCGCCCTGACATTCCTTTGAATCCACCAAATTTAGAAAGTAGCTCATCTGCCAAATCAAGCGCTGATTTGTCTCTGGTTCCCGTTCTAAGAATAATAGCTAAAAGCTCCGTATCCGAGAGCCCCTCTGCTCCATGCTCGAGTAGCTTCTCCCTCGGCCTTTCCTCCAAAGGCAGATCTTTTATTTTGGGCATTCCCCACATCTATCCAATCTATCTTCTGAAAGGCTAGCCCACGAACTTCGCACGCTCAGACAATCTCCGCGCGAGCGGTAGTGGCCGGTATGGCTTGCCCTTAATGCCCGCGGCAATTCGCTCCTTCAGCTCCGCAGCGCTCAGCTCCTCGCCCGTTTGCCGATCCTTGCTCGATTCCTCACGGATGGTAACCCGTAACGTGTGACGCTCCACTTCCTGATCTCCGACTACCGCGACGTACGGGATCCATTCACGACCTGCATCGCGTATCTTCTTCGAGACTGTCTCGTCACG
Organism: uncultured Halobacteria archaeon; assembly: GCA_964473145.1. GTDB lineage: Archaea > Halobacteriota > Syntropharchaeia > Alkanophagales > Methanospirareceae > JACGMN01. Next base: position 17,324 of record CAYYNW010000002.1, on the reverse strand, counting down.
ATCGTCCACATCCACCCGTATCCCGTTCAAGAGTGGCAGCAGCTCCTCGATATACCCCTGATGGCGCTCGGCGACCGGGATGATGCGTACCTGGGTCGGTGAGAGCCAGAGCGGCAGCATGGGCAGGAAGCCCGCTTCCTTCGCCATATGCGCCTTCTCCAGCAACGCATACATGCACCGCTCAATTGCGCCGCTCGGCGAGCAGTGGAGGATAATTGGGCTCTTGCGCGCACCATCCGCATCAGTATACGCGATCCCGTAGCGGTCCGCGTTCTCCACATCGATCTGGACGGTGGAGAGTGCGGAAGCCTTCGCCAGGTTGTCCACAAAGTTGAATTCGAACTTGAGCACGAAGTAGAAGAACCGTTGATCCCACAGCTCGATCAGCGCGGGCTTACCGGCGATCGCCAGAAGATCATTGATAAAAGCTTTATTCGACCCGTCCTCGTAGAACTCACGGGTGAACCGGATCGCAATCTCATAGTGCCGCGGCGAGAAGCCAATCTCCGCAAGGACCCGCATACAGAACTCATACTGCTTCTTGAACTCCGCCAGGGCCTCGCCCATATCACGGCAGAGGGTGTGCATATCCGGCATGGTGAACTTCCTGAGCCGCCGGAGCCCCACCAGCTCGCCCCGCTTCTCCTTCCTGAACGAGGGAGCGAGCTCGAAGATCTTCAGCGGCAGGTTCTTGTACGAGATGCTCATCCCTTCGCTCATCAGGAACTGCCCGAAACAGGCGGCGAAGCGTAAGAAGAGCTCCGGCTTGCCCTCTTTACCCAGCATCGAGTACTGCCGAGCCGGGAACCGTTCGAGGTAATCCTTCAAGGCGGGGTGCAGCACACTGTACATGATCGGCGTCTCTACCTCGACCGAGCCGTATTCGGCCACCGCATTCCGTACGAAGTCCTCCAGGAGCGACTTGATCAACTTGCCCTTGGGATAGAACCGGAGATTCCCGGGATCCGAGGATGGCTCGTAATCCGCGAGCTCTAACCGTTTCATCAGCTCGACGTGCGGCGGGATCTTATCCACCTCGCGCCGCTTCTCGCTCTCGTACCTGAAGAACTTCTCTAAGTTCTCGTGCTGCTCACCGAATTCGAACGCATCTGTTCCGATGAGAGTACCCGCCTCAGTTGCAATGAAGAAGTGCGAAACAGCCTTCTCCTCCGCTTCCAGCGCCTTCGATTTTGGCTCCGCTTCTGCGGCAGCCGCCGCGCCTCCCGCGCCCTCAGGCACCGTTATCTTCCGGGATAATTCGGACAGGGGATGGCCCTTGCAGCGGAGCGTAAAGGCTTTGTACCATCCAAACGGTGCCCGAGTCACCTCATACCCGCGCTCGCGTAAGCTCACTTCCAAGCCGTGTAAGAGCTCCACGCTCGTATCCGGATCGGCCAATTCAGCGCTCAAATGCGCATACGGATAGAGGACGATTCGTGCCGCATGCACCTGCTCAACGACCGCGATCGTTTCTTCCGCAGCCTTATCCATGATGTACCGCAGATTCTGCGCGTCGCCTCGCTCGACCGCGATGAACGCAACCAGCACCTCGTCCACTCGTGCGCGCTTCGCCACCTGCTCGAGCGGCTCGGCCACACGCGTCTTCTCCTTCACCTCGTACTCGAGATAATCCGCATGAATGAACAGGACTTGCACTTCTCTTCCCTCGCCTAGCTCACCTTGCCAGCTAGCTACTAACATTTTAATGGACGCGATATAAAGAGTGTATAGCATGGAGCGGATAGCAGTGAGCACGAAGGAGAGCACCGAGCTGATCGACATCACCCGCGAGGTACAGGCGCTGGTGAGCCAGAACCGCGTCGAGTCAGGCATCTGCGTGGTCTCTACACGGCATACCACGACAGGTATCATCATCAATGAGAACGAAGCGGGGCTGAAGAGCGACATTCTAAACCTGCTGGACCGCCTGGTGCCGCGCGGCGAGGGCTACTTACATGATCGGATCGATCATAACGCGCACGCGCATCTCCGTGCCATGCTGCTGGGCTCCAGTGTGACGATCCCGATCGAGCACGGTTCTCTGGCGCTCGGTACCTGGCAGAGCATCTTCTTCGTGGAATGCGACGGTCCGCGGCGGCGTGAAGTCGCGGTATCGGTGCTCAGCTAACGGCGTAAAAAAAAGAGAGAGAAAGAGCCCCAGTGTGGTAACGGACATCCGTCTGGCCTGCGGAGCCTGACATCCGGGTTCAATTCCCGGCTGGGGCAATCATTCTAAAATCACCAATACCAAAATCCAAACGGTGGTTTTTGGATTAGCTCACGGAGACGCCGAAACCCCTTTCGAAATTGCGCTCGATCTCCTTATCGACGGTCTCTACGTCAAGCTTCTGCTGCCGCGCGATCTCCTCATAGACCACCGCGACCTTCTGCGGCACGTTCCGCTCAGCTTCATCCGGCGAGAGATACGGAGCGTCAGTTTCAGTGAGCAAATGGGAGAGCGGAATGCGTTTCGCCACCTTCTTCATGCTCTTGCTCTTCACGATCGAGGTCGGAATCGAGAGAAAGTAGCCCTCCTCGGCAATCAGCTCGGCTACCTGCAGCTTCCCGGTGAAGCAGTGGAAAACCGCTTGCTTCACGTCCTCGTCCAGAACGATCTTCAGGCCTTCTTCGATCGCTTCACTGCCCGTGCCCCGGAGGTGGAGCACCGCGGGCAACCGTAACTCCTTCGCCAGCCCCAGCAGCTCCACAAAGACCTCATGCATTCGCTTCACCTTCAGCGGATCGCGAATCCAGTAGTAATCGAGCCCGATCTCACCGATGCCCACGATCTCGCGCTTGTGCTCACTGATGTACTCCGCGTAGGCCTCGAGACTCTGGTCGCTCTGCTCCTCCACGTGGATCGGATGTAGCCCGAGCGTGACAAAGATAAATTCCTGGTGCGCGGTGGCGAGCGCGACGGCCCTTTTTGCATCTTCCGGCTCCACGCCGCTGATCACCACGCCGCGCAAGCTCTGTTTCGCGTCCGCTATGACTTGCTCACGATCGGTATCGTACTCCTTGAAGGTCAGGTGACAGTGAATATCAAGCATCACTCATACCCATCCCAGCTATTCAGCGCAGAACCACATTGACAAACACGATATGAAGAGGTAACAGCTTGGTAAGACGAGAGACCACCGAACGAACTCTTCAGCTATTTAAAGCCCAGTTCGGAGCGCTGCAGCATGAGCAAATCCTCGGTGCTCAGCTTCTCACCCTCCTTGAACTTCTCATAAATCCCTTTCGCCTTCTTCCGCGCTTCCATTCGCTCGCGGAAGGTCCAGTCTTCACGGATCTTGCGCCGCAGTCCGCTGATGACGCGATCGAAGTCCTTCATATCACGAAGATACCGGATATACCGCTTATGTGCCTCATCCGCCTCCTCCTGCGCCTCTAAAAAGAGCCGGTGCGCCTCATCCGCCTTCTCTCGGACCCGATCTGCCTCCTTGAAGTGCTCAACCATCTTCTCATGGCATTCATGGGAGAGCTTCACGAGGTTGATCACCTCTTCGTGATACTTATCCGACTCTTTCCGGTATTTCTGCGCCTTCTTCAATTGCTCTTTCAGCTTCTTGTCCTGCTCCAGCTCCGCTTCCATCCGCTCGAACTCGCGTCGCAGTTCAGTTATCCGAGCCACGAGCCGCTTCTCCTGCTCCTTGCTCAGCACCTCGACCTGCTGTTTCAACTCTAACTCATCTATTCGCGCTCTCATGCGCTCAAATGTCTGGATGCTCTGCAGATCGTTCTCTTTCCGCTGTTTCTCCACCAGCTGGTAGTACTGAGACGCCTTGCGGTTCAATTCGGTCCGTTTCGCCTTCTTCTCGGTAATCTCCGTCTCGTAGGTTTCGCGTTGCTGTTTGAACTCCTTTGCCTTCTCCACCGCCTCTTTGATCCGGCCGTTCAGCTCGTCTCGCAACTCAGCCCACTTGCTCGCCTCGGTATTCAATTCGGTCCGGCGTGCCTTGTATTCCTCGGCCTTCTTGATGACTTCTGCTCTCCGTTCCTCTAGTTCCTCGAGCATCCTTACCTATATCTTTTACCTCACCTTTATAAATATTACCTTAAATGTGGAGCTCCGGGAATTTATATGCAGCCCGTCCATCGAAGCAGAACTGTACCGTTTGATACTCCTCACGGAATGCGCTTACGTCCTCCGCAATCGTCTCGACGTCCGCGTTCTTCATCACCACCCGCGTGATCAACTCCGCGACCTCCTGCATCTCCGATTCCTTCATCCCGAGCCGCGTCAGCTCCTGCACACCTAACCTGATCCCCGTTGGGCGATCGGGATCTTTATCGCGGGGCAATAAGTTCTTGTTGATGATGATATGTGCCCGTTCCAGGTTCTGGGCAACTGTAGCACCGCCGCCGAGGGCTCGCACATCGATCGCGATCTGGTGCGATTCGGTAAACCCTTTGTGCTCACAGAGCACCTCAAACCCTGACTCGTACAGCGCCTGCGCTAATACCTTTGCATTCGCTACGGTCTGAGCCGCATACGCCTCCCCGAAGGCTAGCATCTCTGCCAGGGTCACGGCCAGACCAGCGACATGGTGGAGGTGATGGTTGCTCACCGTGCCGGGGAAGACCGCGAGATCTATCTTCTCTTTGTGCTCCGCGCGGCAGAGGATAATCGCACCCTGCGGTCCCGGCAGGGTCTTATGGGTGCTACTCGCCACGACATCCGCGCCTTCGCGCAAGGGATCCTGGAACTGCTTTCCTGCAATCAGGCCCAGCACGTGCGAGCCGTCGTAGATGATCGTCGCACCCACCTCATCCGCGGCCTCCCGGGCCTCCACGAGCGGGTGCGGAAAGAGGAAGAGGCTAGCCCCGAAGAGTAAGAGTGCAGGCTTCTTCTGTTTGATCTCCGCCTGCATCTGGGCCGCATCGATAGTCATCTCACGGCGGTCAAACGGGAAGGTAACGAGATCTAAATCGCGCAAGGAGGGTATGGAGTGCTTTGAATGGCTGATATGGCCGCCGTTCGGCACAGACAGCGCCATCATTCGGTCCCGGGGCTTGGTCAGGGCAAAGATGGCCGCGATATTTGCCATGACTCCGGAGATCGGCTTGACGTTCACGTGCTCCGCCTGAAAAAGCTCGGCTGCGTACCGGATCGCCTTCTCTTCGATCACGTCGATATAGGCGCAACCCTGGTAATATCTCCTGCCTATCTCGCCCTCCGCGTACCGATGCGAGAGATCTGAGGCGAGGAGCGTACGTACCGTATTGCTGGTGATATTCTCACTCGCGATGAGCGGTAGTGCATGCATGAAGAGTTCATGATGCCCTCGCACCGCATCCACCACGCTCGCTATTTCAACCTGCATATCGCCTTTCATCTTCTCTCCCTCCCCGAATGACTGCTTCTACCTGCTAGTGCTTACTCACGCGCGCTCCAGTAATATAGAAAGAACGGCCATCCTCACGGGGATACCGTAGAAGGCCTGAATGAAATACCGTGCCTGCTTCGCCTGATCGAGAGCAGGATCTATTTCGTCCAGCTTCGGGAGCGGGTGCATGATGATCACCGACTCATTCTCCTTGAGGAGCTCGCCGGTCACGCGATAGGTGCCCGCCACCTTGCTATACTCCGTGGGATCTGGGAAACGTTCACGCTGGATTCGCGTCACATAGAGCACGTTGATCTCCCGGATTACCTCGTTGATCTCAGTGGCCTCGAAGATGTCCGCGCCCGCCTCTCGTAAGTCCATCTTGATCTCCTCGGGCATCCGGAGCGCTTCGGGCGCGACAAAGAAGAGCGTCGCACCGTAGAGCGCGAGTGCATAGGCGAGTGAATGGACCGTTCTCCCGTATTTCAGGTCGCCGATCAAGGCAATCCTGAGCGAGTCGAGCAGGTGCTCCTTCTTGATGGTGTAGAGATCGAGCAGGGTCTGCGTGGGGTGCTGCCCCGCGCCGTCACCGGCGTTGATGATCGGCACGGGAGAGAATGAGGCGGCCAACCGAGATGCGCCCTCCTTGGGATGCCGAAGCGCAATGATGTCGCAGTACTGTGAGACGACCCGTAGCGTATCGACCAGATTCTCGCCCTTTGCCGCGGAACTCATCTCGGGCGTGGAAACGTTGATCACCTCGCCACCCAGCCGCTTCATCGCCACCTCAAAGGAGAGCCGCGTCCGCGTGCTCGGCTCGTAGAAGAGATTCGTGAGGATCTTTCCCGCTAGCGCATCGCTCCGCTTCGCGCCACGCGCGTAGGGCTCCAGCGCTTCAGCCCTGCTTAGAATATAATCAATCTCCTCCTTCGTGAACTCTCGGGTCGAGATGATGTGTCTTCGGGTAAACATCGCCCTAAGAGGTGGTAAGCACGGTCCCGTATAAGAAGCTATCAGACAAGGCGAACCACGGGAAAGGGATAAAAAAGGGAAATAGGAAAAAAACGCAGAGAGATATCGCTGTGCCGAGATAACGTCGCTCTAGTTATTTCGACTTCATGGTTATCTCGAGCGAAGAAACGTTTGCTTTCTCGCCTCCTTCGCCCACTAGCTGCTCTGTCCCTATTTTGATCTCCTTCACTTCCACTCCTGGCATGAACTTGTTCCGTACGACTTCAGCGGTATCCACAGCCCTCGAAATCGCGCGTCCTCGTGCCTTGATCAAGACCTCATCAAAGCCGTTGTTGAACTGCGTCACTACCGCCAGGACATAACTCATCACAGGCTTATTTCCGACATATATCACGTTGTCCTCTCCAGGCATTTTGGTATCACCACTTGGTATCTAGGGCGAGTGTCTATTTAAAGGTAGTACTCCCCCCCCGCCCTGGACCCCTGCGATGCGGGCATCGGTCTCTGCAGTGAAGCGAGCGCGCGGCTGGGCCGCACGGAAAGCGTAGAGTTCTTAGTCGCGTAATTCCTATTACACGAGCATGGTGAGAGCCCTGGTCTTTGAGCCCTTCTCCGGCGCCTCGGGCGACATGATCATCGGCAGCCTTCTGGCGCTCGGGGCGACAGAATCGAGCATAGCCGCGGCACTTGCTGCGGTCGATCTCGAGCTGGCGGTGCAGGAGGTGGAGAAAGGGGGCATACTGGCTAAGAAGGTCACGTTCGTGACGCGAGGCGGAGGGGGGACGGAACACCACCCGCACTCCTATGCGGATATCGCGGCGGTGATAGCACAGAGCGGGTTGAGTGAGCCGCTCATTACAAATGCTCTGGCCGTCTTCGATCGTATTGCCCATGCTGAAGCGACCGTGCACGGTATGCCGAAGGAACATCTCACCTTTCACGAGCTTGGTGCCTGCGACACCCTCGGCGACCTGGTGGGGGGTGCCGCGGCTTTCCAGGCGCTCCACCCGGATATCGTCATCAGCACCCCCATTGCGGCCGGAACGGGGTTGGTGAAGACCGAGCACGGGCTGATGCCTGTTCCTGCGCCGGCCACGATGGCCATCTTGACAGAGTCATCCCTGCTCGTTCAGGGCGGACCTCCCGCGGCGGCTGCTGAGCTGCTTACCCCGACGGGCGCGGCACTATTGGCCCACTACGTCCAGCGCGCGGAGCCCGTTCTCCCGCAGCTGCGGCTCACGGCGACCGGGTACGGAGCGGGTTCGATGGACTTACCGCAGCCAAACGTCCTGCGCGCGAGCCTGGGTGAGCTTGCGGATCTTTCACGGGATGCGATCGAGGTGCTGGAGACGAATGTGGACGACGTGACGGGCGAGGTGCTGGGCAATCTTATCGAGGTGCTGATGGCTGAGGGTGCGAAGGACGTGGCGATCAGCTCGGCGCTCATGAAGAAAGGGCGGACCGGACACATCATCAAGGTGATCACCGCGCCGCACGATACCGCTCGCATTGCCTATCGGCTCATGGAGGAGACCGGCTCGTTAGGCGTTCGCGTGATGCAGGTGAAGCACCGCTTCGTCGCGGATCGCGAAACGCGACGAGTAACGGTGCGGATCGGCGGAGTGGAGCGCGAAGTCGGCGTGAAGCTCGGCCGTAATGCACAGGGCACGATCTTCAGCATGGCTGCGGAGTTTGAGGACGTGAAACGGCTCGCGCAGGAGCTGAACTTGCCCGTGAAGGACGTGCTCAGGATGGTGGAATCAACCTTTTTCTAGGTGTAGTCCAAATGGACTAGTACTAAGCTAGAGCTGGGGAGCTGAGCCGCACTCAACTCTGCTTACCATGAGGGCATGCGGAGGTTGCCAAGAGGACAAAGGCGCAGCGTTGAGGTCGCTGTCCCGTAGGGGTTCGAGGGTTCGAATCCCTCCCTCCGCATCGGCCTGCCCTGGCTGATCATCTGAGCTGACGGAAAAGGTTATAAAGGCGAAATGCCTAGAGAGACTAACTGAGGGGGGAGAAGATGAGGCAAATCGGGAATGAAGCTTTCTCTCAAAAGGAGGAGATACGGACCATGCAGGCCGAGGAGCTGGAAAAGGTGCTGGAGCAGGCACGCACCATCATCAAGGTGATTGGGTGCGGCGGCAGCGGGACGAATACAATCCAGCGGATGACTGAAGAGGGCATTTTTGGCGCTGAACTCTACGCACTGAATACTGATGCTCAACATCTGCTGTTCTCGAAGGTGGAGCGGAAGTTGTTGATTGGGCGAAAGACCACACGCGGGCTCGGCGCGGGCAGTATCCCCAAGCTGGGCGAGGAGGCCGCGCGCGAGAATGACGCGGACATCCGAACCATCGTCGAGGATGCGGACATGGTCTTCGTTACCTGTGGCCTGGGCGGCGGTACGGGTACAGGATCCGCGCCCGTCGTGGCGCAGGCGGCGCAGGAAGCCGGAGCACTCACCATCGGCGTGGTTACCTTACCCTTCAGTGCAGAAGGTGAGGTGAGACGCGATAATATGGATTATGGCCTCTCCCGACTCCGTGAGAATACCGATACGCTGATCGTCATCCCGAACGACAAATTACTGGATGTGGTGCCGCGATTGCCCCTGAATGAAGCCTTTAAGGTCGCCGATGATGTGCTCATGCGCGCGGTCAAGGGCTTGACGGAGCTGATTACCAAACCCGGGCTCATCAATCTCGATTTCGCCGACGTGCGAACGGTAATGAAAGACGGTGGGATGGCAATGATCGGGTTCGGCGAATCCGACGGCCAGAGTAAAGCGATCGAGTCGGTTCGCAAAGCTTTGAGCTCACCACTCCTCGAGGTCGAGGTGAGCGATGCGAAGGCTGCACTCGTCAACGTCATCGGCGGCAATGACATGACCGTCGAGGAAGCAGAAGGTGCGCTCCAGGAGGTCTATCGGATGATGAACCCCGATGCTCGGATCATCTGGGGCGTCCAGGTAAGTCCGGAGCTGAAGAATATGATTCGGACATTACTCATCGTGACCGGGGTCAAGTCCGAACAAATTTATGAGCGGAAGGAAGTAAGGAAGGAGCGATTCGGCATCGAGATCGTGCACTAAGTCACTACCTGGGTACTGATCGGGGGTAAAAACTGAAGATGGAATTCAAAGTCGAGGACGAGTTCAAGAAGCTAAAGGAGTATCTCAGGATCTTAAAGCTGGCGAAACGGCCCACGAGAGCTGAGTTCTTCCGCATTTCAAAGATCGCGGGTATTGCTATGGCAGTGATCGGCATGATCGGGTTCGCTATTTATCTCGTGATGGCCGTCCTCCCAAAGGGGTTGTAGGTGATGGCCAAGATCTACGCCGTGAAGACGACGGTGAATCAGGAGCAGGCAGTCGCCACGCTCGTCGAGGGTGCGATCAAGGATAAACCGACGCGCGAGCATGGTGTGAAAGCGATTCTTGTCCCTGATGAGCTCCGGGGCTATGTGCTCGTTGAAGCGGAGTATCCCGAGGTGGTGGAGCACCTGGTCCAGAGCATTCCACATGCCCGGGGGCTGGTCAAGGGTGCCATGGGGATGGAGGAGATCGAGCATTTCCTCACCCCGAAGCCCTCAGTCACGGGGATAGAAGAGGGCAACATCATTGAGATCATCTCCGGGCCCTTTAAAGGCGAACGTGCACGTGTGAAGAAGGTGGACGAGGCGCACGAGGAGATCACGATCGAGCTCTTTGAAGCGATGGTACCCATACCCGTTACTGTTCGCGGCGATAGCGTCCGCGTCATGAGCAGAGAGGAGCACGAGGAGCGGTAGATAGTTCCACTCCCTGGTGTGGTCACCTACCTGAATGAGGGCACCGATTTGAGGGGTACAGACTCGATGACGAGTAGTACAACGGAGCGCTTGAGGCCGGCGATCGTCCAGGATTACCGGACCGGTGAGGTGCTCATGCTCGCCTACATGAACGACGAGGCGCTACGGCTGACGCGCGAGACGGGCAAGGCGCATTACTGGAGCAGGAGCCGCGGAAAACTCTGGCTGAAAGGTGAAGAATCGGGGCACGAGCAGCTCGTCAAGGCGATCTTCATCGATTGCGATGAGGATACGATCTTGTTGAAGGTGGAGCAGCGCGGGGGCGCATGCCACACCGGCTACCGGTCCTGCTTTTATCGCACGATCGATGGCAAGATCGTCGGTGAGAAGGTCTTCGAGCCCGAAGAGGCGTACGGGAAGAGAGAGAAGAAGTAAGCAAACGGGTACAAATCAGTCCAGTAGTGATTCGTATCTTGCAGGTTTCTGTATAGCGCACTCACTCTGCCTCTTCAAAGAACGCCTCACCACAGAGTGGATCTTCACTCATATAATCACCCGTGGCAAGGTATGCGCGCACGCGGCAGCCGCCGCATAGCTCTTTAAATTTACATGCTCCACACCGACCTTTTATCGCGCGGCTCCGCAGTCGCGTAAAGACCGCGGAGTCCAGGAGTTCTTGCAGGCTCTGCTCTTTCACGTTCCCCGCCTTGACGTTCAACAGCGGACAGGGCACGACGTCGCCGTTCGGCTTGATCGAGATCATGCCAATACCCGCTCGACACCCGGGTACTTCGTGGAAATAGAACTCAGGCACGGGCATCCCCGCCGCCGCCTTGCGGTTCAAGACCACCCAGTACTGGCAGGCCTGCGTCGTGCAGATCTCCAACTCAGGTCGCTTCCTCTGCTCCTCGTAAAGCGTGAGCACGTTCCGCGCGTACGCATCACGATCGAGTTCGTCATCCGGTATCTCAGCCTTGCCGCGGCCCATTGCGATATAGTGGAAGATCCGTGCTTGTCGTGCACCCAGTGTCTCCGCGAGATCGAGAAGCTGCGCGGTCTCCCTCTCGTTCTGCTTCATGATGCAGGGATCGAGCACCACACTCAACCCCGCGGCTTTACAGGCACGCACGCCCTTCACCGCCTTATCAAAGACACCCTTGCCGCGTATGGCATCGTGCGTCTCCTGCATGCCGTCAATCGCAATGATGACCTCCTCGATGCCCGCGTCCTTCAGCCGCTGCGCGACCCCTTCAGAGAGCAGGATCCCATTGGAGGCGAGCAAAAGACTCACCCCGCTCGCCGTACCGTACTCAATAAGCTCAAACAGATCTTTGCGCACCAAGGGCTCGCCACCACCGAGCGTGACGCGTACGTTATCCCCGAAGGTTGCGGCGATATCATCGATGAGCGCGCACGCCTCGTCAGTTGTAAGTTCATCTTCTAGGGGTGTGCTCGCGTCATAGTAGCAGTGCTTGCACCGTAGATTGCAGGCGCGCGTGACGTTCCAGTTGATATTGAACTTCGGCATCGTCCTCTCTCTGCACTCCGAGAAGGTATTGGAGGCACGGAGATAAATAGCAGGAACTGTCCGCCAGGGGTTCGCTCGACTGCTAGCACTCCTCAGTTCCGAGCGGGCACAGGGGATCTTCACCTAACGCATCGCCCAGGACCGCGTACGCGCGTGATCGACATCCGCCGCAGATTGCCTTGTATGTGCAGGTGGCGCACTTCCCTTTCACCGCCCGTGCCCGCATAGCCTTGAACAGCTCAGCATGTTCGACGATCTCCAGGAAGCGCGCCTCTCGGAGGTTGCCGGCCGCGAGGGGCAAATAAGCGCAGGGCGCGACGTCGCCGTTGGGAAAGATATGGAATCGCGTGATCCCCGCCGTGCAGCCGGTGAATTCAAAGCCGTCTTCGGGATCAATGAGGCCCGTAGCTTTCAGATACGCCCAGTACTGCGGGTTACAGATCGGCTTGAGCCACGTTTTCGCTTCCATCTGCTGGCGGATCATATCCCCGAAGAACTGCCGATTCTCAGCAGTGCTCAGGCAGATGTCCGCGATCTCACGTCCCCGACCGACGGCGATCAGATAGATGAGATAAATCCGCCATTGCTTGAGCTCGTCAGCGAGTTGAATAATCCTGGGGATCTCCGCATAATTCGTCCTAGTAACGGTGGTGAAGAGCTGCGTTGCCACCCCCGCTTCTTTGCACGCTTGTATGCCACGCATCGTCTCCTGGAACGCGCCGTGCACGCCGCGGAACGCGTCGTGGGCGTCGCCGATCGCATCGATACTGATTGCGGCTCGTTCAAGTCCTGCTTTCCTCAGCCGTCTCGCCACCTCATTCGTGATGAGGGTCCCGTTCGTCGCCATCACGACCTGCATGTTAAAGGACGAAGCGTATTCGATGAGGTCGTAGATATCCTCACGCAGGAGCGGCTCGCCACCCG
>CAYYNW010000002.1:0-4678 GCA_964473145.1 uncultured Halobacteria archaeon | reverse complement strand
GAAGCGTATTCGATGAGGTCGTAGATATCCTCACGCAGGAGCGGCTCGCCACCCGTGAACCCGAACTTAACGGGCCCGAACTTTGCAGCGTCCTCAATGAGCTGGAACCCTTCTTCAGTGCTGAGTTCCTCAGGATTCTCGTCGCTGATCGAGCAGTGCTTGCACCGCAGGTTGCATCGTTTCGTCACGGCCCAGATGATCTCGCCTGGCAAATAGCTGAAACAGCCCGTGCCAACCGCGTCGTTCGCGAAGATCGCCGCTTCGTGGCTCGCGATCCATGATCTCAGTTCTTCCACGGACATGGTTCATCCTTCCTTTACTTCTGGTGCCATAAAAACCTCGCAACTTCCCTTCATCTGCACCGCAACGCAGAACATGTCACGCGAGCACAAGGAGCCGACCAGGTAGGGGCTACACGTAGACCCACCGGCACACCTGCCGCTCCACACGATCGAGCACAACATAAATGGCGAACCCGAGCAGCGCCATCGTTACAATTGCGGCGTAGAGATCAGGATAATTCGCGCGACTCCAGGCATCCATGATCAGGTAGCCGAGCCCGCGGGTCGTGGCGAACGATTCGACGAAGAAGAGCACCGCGATGGACGTGCCGACGCTTATCCGCATCGCGGTGAGGATCTTCGGGATGCAGACCGGAACGATGACATGCTTATAGATCGCGCGCTTGCTTGCGCCCAAGCTGAGCATCGGATAGAGGTAGTTCCTGCTGATGCTCCGTGAGGCATCGCGGGTCGTGACGAGGATCTGGAAGAAGACGATGAGCGCGATCATGATGATCTTCGAGAGATCACCGATACCGAAGAGGAGGATAATCACGGGCAGGAGCACGATGTGGGGAATGGGGTAGAGCATATAGATGAACGGAGCAACAAGCCTATCAACGCTCTGCTCGTAGCTGATCAAGCCGACGGGCACGGCAATCGAGAATGCCAAGGTGATGCCATAGACGATTCGAGTTGTGCTGATGAGCAGGTGCGTGAGGAGATTGTCCTGCAGACCTGCGAGCAGGGCAAAGAGCACGGTCCACGGCGTAGGTAACGCGATGGAATCCAGGAGGACTGATACTACGTGCCAGATCCCATAGATCGCCAGCGCGGTAATCAGGTAGCTCCGCCATCGAGGCTCTGTCGTACTTCCTTGCATTTCTCGAAGAACACTTCCTCCGTTCGGTAATCTCGCTCGCCTACCCCGGGATTATCGATCGTCTTGAGCACAGCTCCTGGTCGCGGCGAGAGAACAATCACCTTTCGACCGAAGAATACCGCCTCCTCGATGCTGTGCGTGACAAGGAGCATGGTCATTCGCTTCTGGTTCCAGAGTTGCAGGAGCAGGTTCTGCATGGTCTCTCGCGTAAGCGCGTCCAGGGAGGATAAGGGCTCGTCCATGAGCAGGATCTTTGGCTTCAGCGCCAGGGCACGCGCAAAGGCCACACGCTGCTGCATCCCCCCGGAGAGTTGTTTGGGATAATTCCGCTCAAAGCCCTGTAAGCCGAGGTCTCGCAGGAGCGAGGAGATGATCTCACGTTGCTCCTGCCTGCTCGTGCCTCGCAGCTCTAACCCCAGGGCGACATTCTCGTAGACCGTCTTCCAGGGGAAGAGGCCGTAGTCCTGAAAGATGAATGCGGAATCTTTCGAGGCTGAGATAACCTCCCGGCCGTCGATCAGTGCCATGCCGTTCGTGGATCTCAAGATACCGGCGAAGATGAGGAGGAGCGTCGTCTTCCCGCAGCCCGAGGGACCGATAATGGAGCAGCACTCACCGCACGGGATAGCGAAGGTGACATCGTGCAGTGCTTTCGTGCCATCGGCGTAGATCTTGGTGATGTGCCTCGCTTCAATCATCCACGATTATACATCACATCATCGTATGATATAGCTTCAGTCACCAGGCCCTTGCGCTCCATCCAGCTCAGTACCTGGTCGAAGCTCTCCTCAGGATAGGGTGCAGCCTTCATATAGGTTGCCATCTGGTAGGTGCTCGCGATCTCTTCGGGCACCTTCGCGATCTCCACCACCCGCTCGCGGTACTGCTCGGGATTAGCGTTGATGCGGTCAACTGCTTCGTCATACGCCGCCAGGAATTTAGCCACACTCTCCGGATGCTCTTCGATGAACTCCCCCCGGAACACGATCACGGTGTATCCAATTGTCTCATCGTACATCGAATCCGAGCTGATCAAGTGCGCACCCTTATAGATGGCATAACTCGCCAACGGTTCTGCCAGTGTCGCGGCTTCATACTTGCCCTCGAGCAGGAGCTGCAGTCGAATCGGCACTTTCTTCTCCTCGATCTTAATCGCCTGGACATCACCGAGCAACGTATCCGTGATCCATTCAATCACGGTATTGCTGGAAATAGCGAGCTGCTTACCTTCCAAATCGGCGACTGAACGGATATCAGACTGCGGACTGGAAAGGATGGCGAACCGCATCTTAGCCGGCGTCTCTTCCAGCTCGCGGCTCACGATTTTGATATCATAGCCCGCATTCCGAAGCACGAGCACGCCCACCGGGTCGTTTTCACCCGCATCGGTCTCTCCCGCGATGAACGCGCTGTCGCGCTCCAGCGCGCTCATGAACGGGACGACCTCGACATCCAGACCGTGCGCGGCAAAAATGCCTTCGCGTTCCGCGACGTAATACGGGAGCGTCGCCTCGTCCGGCATGGCGCCGACCTTCATAGCGATGGCCGCCCCTTCACCACCTGCTTCCTCCTGCTGCTCCAGGCAGCCAGGAACGCCTGCAACGATCAGCACCACGATTACTATCAGTATCCCTCTCCTCTTTCCTGCCATGTTCGCGATTTACCGCTCAGCCTTTAAAAACATATCCTTTTATCATCATATCCAGGTACGAATAGAACATAATATGAAACGCGCACGCCTTGAATATGAGCGAATCCTCGAGTTCCTCATCAAGAACGGGACCGC
This sequence comes from uncultured Halobacteria archaeon, assembly GCA_964473145.1. Taxonomy (GTDB): domain Archaea; phylum Halobacteriota; class Syntropharchaeia; order Alkanophagales; family Methanospirareceae; genus JACGMN01. The sequence goes on along the minus strand of CAYYNW010000002.1, from coordinate 1,728 downwards.
GAGCAAATACGCCATTGCCAAAGGGACAGCAATCCCCTATCCTACCCTCTTGAGGAAGCTGCCCGAGATGGCAGGAGCACATCTCGTCCAGAAGATAGGCGAGGGCAAGCGTGGCGCGGAGTTGTATGTGGCCACACCGAAAGGGACGCTCATCGCGTACTTCAGCGGACGCGTCAGTACTGCCGAGCTCTTTCTTGCACTCCCGGGCGTCATGAAGCATGTGCACCTTACGCTTGACGAGTTGCCCGCGGTCAAGGATCCAGTGGGGTTTCTTATCGGCGGGCTCCCCTTCTCGCTCGCACCGGTGGAAGATCTCACACCTGAGGAAGCGGTGAGCATGTTGGGCGCGATCCTCATTTGGCGGCACGACGAATGGTACCATGAGCTCGGGGACGACGAACTGGAGCGGTTATTATCCTGGGCTGAGAACTATCAGCTGCTCAGGTTCCTGGTCTCGGGCTCCGTGGAGACGCTGAGGAAGATGAGCGAGCAGGCGCAGAGCTTGAGCGAGCGCGCTCAGGCGTTTCTGGCGCGACTCGACGAGCTGGCACACCGCTAAGAAGGCGAGCGGTGACGCGCGGTTAAATGCCGAGTTCATCACTCAGCGGCTGCAGCGCCTCCAGCGCGAGTGTGAAGAGTTCGTTCCGCGTGAGTCCCAGCGACTCGCAGCTCATGATCTTATCCCTGCTCACCGTGCGCGCGAACGACTTGTCCTTGAACTTCTTCGTCAAGGATTCCACTCGCACATCAGCCAGTTTGCGGGACGGCATCATCAGGGCAGTGGGGATGATCAACCCGGCGAGAGCGTCCGCAGCGATTAATGCCCTGGCCATCTCGCTCCGGGGCTCGCAGCCCGTGCGGGGATTGTGCGCTTTTATCGCCTCCAAGCACGCCGCCGGCAGCTTATCCGCCAGCAGCTCTGCGGTAATGAGCCCATGCTTCTCAAACTCATGCTGGGTCAGCTCGTAATCCAGATCGTGCAGTAAGCCTGCGAGCAGCCAGTTCTCTTTCTCGTCCTTCGGAACGGCCAGCTTATCCGCGATCGCCGCCATGATCGCCGCGACAGCGAGCATGTGCTTCCTGAGCGCGTCGGTCTCGATTTCACATTCCATCAAGTCACGCGCTTCGTCGAGCGATATCATGGCCTTTCATCACTCTAGTACTACAAAAGGATCATAAAAAGACGGCTCTTACTGCACCGTGAATGCTGATGAACGAGGGACAAAGCGCGGCTCTTCGTAACTGGAACTCGTGGCATGGTCGGGTATTCCAGCCACAAACGAAGCTTTAAATACGATAACGGGCAAAAGTTTATCATGGTGAACAAGACGATAGCAATATCGGAAAAGGCATATAAAGCCTTGGAAAAGCTTAAAGGGAAGGATGAAAGCATTAATGATGTGGTTTCGCGATTAGCAGACCGAATGAATTTACTTGAATATATAAGGGCAACGAATTTTTCTGAAGAACTCGCAGATAAGATCGAAGAGTTCTACAATGAGCGAAGAAAGATGTCGGGAAGAGAGGTCAATATTTGATGGCCTGTTTAGAGACAGATTTTCTTATTGCGTTGATTCGGAAGGATAAAGACGCCCTCGAAAAACTTGAAAATTTACTTGCGGTTGGTGCGCGAATAACAACCCCTCCTCTTAATGCCGCTGAACTTTTCAAAGGCGCTTATCTTTCTGAAAAAGTGGCTGAAAACCTTATTATGATCCGTGAAATTTT
>CAYYNW010000001.1:31193-32332 GCA_964473145.1 uncultured Halobacteria archaeon | reverse complement strand
AATGGGCCCGATGCGATTCGAACGCATGACCTCCGCCTCGTCAAGGCGACGTCATTCCACCTAGACCACGGGCCCGTACGTGCAGCACTGAGCCACTCACGAGTGCCGTTGGTATATTTCATTCACGCGCGAGTTTATAAAAGGATAGCGGCTTTTCCCGGTACCCGACTTACCGCAGCATCACGCTCGCTTCATCCCGGGTCGCTTCTCGGCAACTCCCCTTCGAGCTGACGCAAGCCTCTTGCCGCCCCCCCTTTGCGAGTTGAATGCGCTGAGAGACGATCTCAAACCGATAAACCGCATCGTAAGCAGTACCCGCAAGGTCACGTGGAGGCAACTGGCGAGACTGCCAGAAAGTCGCAGTTAGCGACCTGGCAGTCTGAAGTGAGTACCGAACTTCAGGGAGTGGTTTGTTTTTGTTGGCTGAGGGAAATTGTAGCCCGCACCGGAGCAAACCGGAGGTCTATTTCTTCGCCTCGAGCTTACTACTACACGCAGCCAAAATGCCCCGAACCATCCTCAACCTGGTACTCAGGCTCGTGATCTCGCTCGTCATCTTCGTCGCTGTGATGTTCTTCGTTGCCTGGCTCCTCGAGGACGTCATATTCTTCTCGCTCTTCATCGGTATCCCCGCAGGGCGGTATCAGTGCGATTCTCACGTTCGCGCTGCTCACTGCGCAGCACGCCAAGAAGAAGAAATGAGTACCAACGCCGCGAGCACGAAGCGAAAGAGGATAAATAGGCTCTTGTGGCCTCTTAAGGGCAAGAAACATGATCTCCCTCTGAGCGGCGAACGGATCCCGTACAGCGTAGGATCGTTCGAAAAGATATATATAGTTATATAACAAAGAGACAACTGATGCTGCGCAGTTCAGCGGGTGCAGAGATACTGCACTATCCGCGTCTGGATACGGTGCTCATGGTAGAGGAGTTCGTCAGAGAACACAGCGGCGAGTTTAAGAAGCGGCAGCTCTGGGAGCACCTGCCGAAGAAGATGATGTACCAAACGTTCTGCGTGACCCTTGTGTATCTCGAAGAGTCGGGAAAAATAGCTATTGACCGCGAAGGTAAGGTAGCGTGGATATGGAACCCTGAACTGGTACGAACATTTCTCAGACCGGAATTAGTGGTTAGATGAA
>CAYYNW010000001.1:0-31093 GCA_964473145.1 uncultured Halobacteria archaeon | reverse complement strand
TGGTACGAACATTTCTCAGACCGGAATTAGTGGTTAGATGAAAGCACGAGTGGTGGAAATATAACCTGCCCAATGCTTGGCGGCTGATTTATTCGGTTGCAAGGGATGAAGTTATTGTTATTGCGATCATACTTGAATGGATGGACCACAAAACCTACGAGCGCAAATTCGAGTATGGGTGATCAGTGCGATTGTCGCGTTCGTGCTGCTCTCGCTCTACAAGTCCGAGATCGTCTAAACTCCTCCACAGAACGGGAGAAGAAAGTTCGGGAAGAGCTGCCGACTCGTTCGTTAGTATTCCGCGAAGTAAGTCAGTGGAGGCGCCTGCACGATGAAAGGGGTATGCTGACGTTACCTTACCGCTTCGCTCGCTTCCTCATCTTCCGAAATAACGCTGAAAGCGGGACGATGTACGTGCCGTCCTTCTGGAGCTTGAGGATGAGCTCCTTGCGCTCCATCAATGCGTCAAGGTTGAGCTCGTAGACCCCGGGGCTCAAGATCCGGAGGCTTTCGATCCGCTCCTCCTCAATCGGCTCTCGCTGCTCCTCTACCTGGATCCGATCGACCAGCTCGGCTGCATTGAGATACGCACCTTCTCGCACGTAGAGGTAGAGCTTACCACCGCAATTCGGGCAGCCCCGGAGCATCTCATTCGAGATTCGTTCGTATTTCGTCCCGCATTTCAAGCACTTGTGCATCTTCTCGCTCTACATACAGTACGCTCAGACGGCGGAAACGACCGCGCTGATCAGGTCCTTGTCGCGCTTGATCGTGCGCATCACGTTCGCGGGTCCGATCACCGTGAGCCGTGTCCGTTTCCGCAGGTTGAAGAAGCTGCGCTTCTTCGGCTGATAGCCGCTGATCTCGATACCCGGGAAGTCCTCGTCCACCTCGGCCATGGTCATTTCGATCAATTTCATTTGCTCCTCCGGGGTGAGCCCACCCTCCAGGATGACGATGTTGCCCGACTTCACGCCGTCGAGCACGAATCGCAACTTCTCCATTGAACTCATGGAGTTGATTTTATCCTCAGAGATCAAATCCAGCTTGATATCCATCGTGTATTCTCTCCGCCCCCGCCCCTCTTCTCTCACCTGAACTTCCGCGCCATCTCCCGATACAGCTCCTCCATGTTCTCGCCTTTCAAGGCCGAGATGGGTACCACGATATGCTGTGGAAACGCATCGATGATCCGCTGTGGTGCGGCCTCCGGGAGGTCGATCTTATTTGCCGCGATGATCACGGGAACTTGTCGTGCCTCCAGATTGCCGATGATCACGATGTTCGTCTGCGTGTAGGGGTTCTCGGTCGCATCCATCAAGAGCACCACACCGTCAATATCATCGAGCCACTTGATCGCCTCGATTACCCCTTCCGTCGCCTCCTTCGCCCGCTTCTTCGCCTCTTCCTCGTCCAACCCAAAGGCGAGGAAATCGTGAAAGTCGATCTTCGTCGCCAATCCCGGGGTATCGACAATGTCTATCTTCAACTTCGATCTCGATTCCTTCGGCTTTTGCTCCTGCTCTGCTGGAGTGCCCGGCTCGGCTAGCGGATTGAGGGAAGAGCTCTGGACGAGCTTCGATCGCAGATCGATCATGATGCCCCGCCTCCTGACCGCGCGCCGGGTCTCATGCGGTATCTCGGTCGCTGGGCCGATGTCCTCGTTCTCACTCACGAAGGTATGGATGATCAGATTCGCCAGGGTCGTCTTGCCCGCATTCGGCGGCCCATAAATCCCGATCTTCGCCGTCCCCCCCCTGAAGAATAATGCGCGGAGTAATCGTGCTAAAACGCTATTCCTCCTCTTTCGCACCTTTAAGCCTCCTCCATTCTTGTCCTGAAACGAACTGTGGGTTACGTAAAGCGACGCTTAACCTTAATATGACGCTACCACTTTGGTTTACTTATCACGCAGCTCAAATTTAAAGGTTTCGCCAAGATCTCGTGAACGTCAGCCCCGAGGGACAGGAGCGCGGGGTCCGGGACGGCGAGGCGAGGCTGGGAGAATAGAATAGAATAGAAGAGACGAGAGGAGAGAAGAAGAGTAAAGGGGAAGGAAACGAGAGAAGTGGAGCGACAAGAGGAGACGGAGGAAGTTATTCGCGTCCGTATACCGCAGAAACGGAACGGTGAAGTGCTTGGCGTTATACAGAAGATGCTCGGTGGCCGCCGGGTGACCGTGCAGTGCCTCGATGGTGTCGAACGAATGGCCCGCATCCCGGGGAAATTGAAGCGGCGGCAGTGGATGGTCGTGGGTGACACCGTCATCGTCGTTCCCTGGGAGTTTCAAACTGAAAAGGGTGACGTCGTCCATCGCTATAAGCGCCCAGAAGTGGAATGGTTGAAAAGGAAGGGCTATTTGAAATAGAGAAGTGGATTAGCGAACGGCAAGCACCCAGGGGCAAATGGCGCAAGAAGGATTTCCGCGATCGCAAAACGGAGCAGTACGTCTTCGACGTCCCCACCCTCGAAACACTCTATAAATTCGCCCAGAAAGGGCTGATTACCGCCCTTGGCGGCCCGATAAGCCGGGGTAAGGAGTCCGTTATCTTCCACGCGCTCGGTGCGGAGGAGAAAGAGCTGGCTATTAAGCTCTACAAGATGAACACCGCTACCTTCAATGCGATGGCCGATTACATCCTGGGCGATCCGCGGTTCAAAGGGATCAAGAAAGACCACCGGAGCATTATCTTCGCCTGGGCACGGAAGGAGTACAAGAATCTCATGCGCGCCCTCGAAGCTGGGGTTCGGGTTCCCACCCCTCTCGCCTGCGATCGAAACGTACTGATCATGGAGTTTATCGGAACGGACGGGATCGCCGCGCCACGGTTGCGGGACGTCCCTGCTGAGATGCTCGCTGAGGCGATCGGACTTGAAGAGCTCTTCCTGCAGATCGTGGCCGCCATGAAGCGCCTCTATGCGAAGGCCGGGTTGGTGCATGCCGATCTCAGCGAATTCAATATCCTGCTCACAGGTTATGTTGAGCGTGAACTAGCATCGAGTGTCGAAGCGGGTGCAGCCATTGCTCTTGCTCCAGTTCTCATCGATATGGGGCAGGCGACGCTGCTCGATCATCCCAATGCCCGGCCCTTTCTCCTCAGGGACGCGCAAAATATGAGTACCTACTTCGCCAAACTCGGGCTCGCGCATTCTGAGGAGGAAATTGTCCAGATGGTGACGGGATGAGTGCAGTCCACGAAGAGCGATCTGAAGTAAAGATTGCTCCCAGTCTAAAGGTTAAAATACCTTCTCGATCAAGATGTTTACTACAAATATGCGGTTCCGCTAGTTGGGAGGTCCTCACGATATGATTACCCAGCACGTTAAGATTCCTCAGGATAGAATTGGGGTGCTCATCGGTCCACAAGGGTTGGTCAAGGAGCAGATCGAACGAAGATCCGAGAGCAGTATTTCCGTCGATAGTACCGAGGGCGAGGTGCTGATTGAGGGTCGCGAGGGTGGCGATCCCGTCAAAACGCTTCGCGTTATCGAGGTGGTCAAGGCGATCGGGCGGGGATTTTCACCTGATCATGCCGCAAAATTGCTCGATGACGAATCGCTCCTCCTCGATGTGATTTCGCTCGCTCATATCTCTCCAAAGATGCTCAATCGGGTGAAGGGCCGCGTGATCGGGCGTGAGGGGAAAAGCCGGCAAGCGATCGAGGAGCTGACCGGCGTGCACATCTCGGTTTACGGGAAGACGGTCAGTCTGATCGGTGATCCGCTGCGACTGCGAACTGCGCATGAAGCGATCGAGATGCTGATCCGGGGCGCTCCGCATAGCTCGGTCTACAACTTCTTGGAGCGAAAGCGGCGGTCAGAAGAGGAGCAAGGGGGGTGGTGATTCACCGGGGATGTCTCAGCAGCTGCCACGGCAGATCCGGCAGCCCAGAAACCACCTCGGTTCACCATCTCGATCACCGGGGGTGACCGATGGGATGAAGGAAGAGGAGCGCGACTACGAGGAGTCGAGACGGAGATTGGTCGCCGCACTGGCGAGGCACGGGGTGAGTGAACCGGTCTTAGCCGCGATGCTGCGGGTCAAGCGGCACCTCTTCGTGCCTTCTCATCTCCGTGAGCAGGCGTACAGTGACTATCCACTGCCTATCGGCGAGGGGCAAACGATCAGCGCACCGCACATGGTGGCCATGATGTGTGACTATCTGGACCTGAAGCGGGGCGAGCAGGTCCTGGAGATCGGTGCTGGCTCGGGCTATCATGCCGCGGTGATCGCCGAGCTGATTGGTGAGGAAGGGCAGGTCTACTCGATTGAGAGGATCGCGTGGCTCGTGGACTTCTCTCAGCAGAACCTCGCGCGCGCGGGCTACCGGAACGTGACCGTGCACCAGGGCGATGGAACCCTGGGCTTCCCCGAGCATGCACCCTACGACAAGATTAGCGTCACCTGCGCCGCTCCTGATCTCCCTCCTCCCTTGCTCGAGCAGCTAAAATCCGGTGGGAAACTGGTGATCCCCATCGGACGATTCCAGCAGGTATTATATCTGATAGAGAAGAAGAATGGGGTAGAGAAGAGTCGGAAAGTCGATGTCGTCTTCGTGCCGCTCGTGGGAAAATACGGATTTGCACAGAATGACCCGCTCTGACAACCTTCACCCGGAGGAGCAGTTCCTCTCACCGGCGAGTGGAAAGGTCTTGCGGCTCGGCACAGGTGGGAGAAACGTCACCATTTTCATGCACCTGCATAACGTGCATCTCACCACCTCGCCCCTGGACGGGGTGGTGAAGCGTATCATCCCTGAGCGGGGCATCTTCAAGCCCGCGTTCGCTCGCAGCGCGGATAGCAACACCAAAAACAACATCGTCCTGGACACCGCCCATGGTGAGATCCGCGTCGTGCAAATCGCAGGCTTCTTCACGCGCAAGATAATCTGCGAGGTGCAGGAGGGCCAGAGCGTGAAGAAAGGCGAACGGCTCGGGAAGATCTGTTTCGGCTCTCGCGTCGATGTGACGATTCCTGATGGGTTCGACCTGCTCGTCAAACCGGGGAACAGGGTGAAGTGCAGGAAGACTCCGATCGCCCTGAAGCGATAGATCAAGAACCCCTTTGCACTAGTGCTGGTAGCTGCTCCGCACGTGAACAATTGAATGCGCTGAATCCACCGCTACTTCTCGATCACCAGCTCGTCCACCGCCATGCCGAAATGGCGTGCCGCTTCAGTGAGATGAACCAGCACCTCGTCTCCCGCCTTCAACTCGACGACGGAAACCGGCTTCTCCTTGCCCATTAACTTGATGGTTTCCGCGTTCTGGAGTATGATACTGCATCGTCGGCTGGTGCTGTCGGGGAGCACAACCTCGGCCTCGACCAGCATGAGCGGGCGCTTCTCGATCTTCGACCTGCCCACCACTGATTGCCGCGTTCTACCTGCCGCATCGACGATCAGGATCTCGTCCCCGGATTGCAATTCCGAGAGATACCTCGTCTTCTCACCGACGAGCACATAGGCATGCACAGCACCAGCATTCACGCGAAACGGGCGTGCTGCAACGTAGGGGCTCTCCTCTGATTCCGAATGCACGAGGAATAAGGCAAATGACTGCGAGCCCACGAGCATGCCCTCGCCTCGGCACATCAGGGTGCAGGTATCCACGCAGACACGCTCGCCCATCTCCAGCTCCTTCACCTTCGTTATCCGCGCGGTCGAGAGCGGTAGCGCGCCCAGCGTACCCGCAGCTCTGAGCTCCACCACTCGTTTCAGCTCCGAGACATCAGCAGTGTCGATGAGTACACCGTTCGCTCCGGACTCGAGCGTCTCCAGCGCCGTTCGTGCCTCATCCAGGGTCTGGACGCCCGCGATCACCTTCGCTTCCGTGCACTGCAGTTCCGCAATGATATTCTCGAGCGGGATGATCTTCCAATCTGTTCCGATCACGATCACATACTCACAGAAATCCGCGAGCGTCACGGCAAAACGTTCGTACGTTTTGCCACGCAGCTGCACATAGGCGGCCGTGGAGTGCTCCTGTGCCTCAGCCGCCTTCTGCACTGAGGCCAGAACGCGAGATTCCCTGAGATCCGCGGGAAGTGGCACCGTGCCGTCACCTTCCCCGCCCTTACCATACACCAGAATATCCGCGAGGGCCGTGCGTTCGTCCACGTTCGAGTCATTCGCGAACGCGGCGACCGTAATTCGCCCCAGCTCCCGTACCTTCGCCACATCCTCGCCCTCCACCAGCACAGTATCGGCGCCGGATTCCAGCCCCGCCGTGATGCGCGCCTTTCGCTCATCCCAGCTCCCCGCATCCGCATCGGCCTTTATCCAGATCTCCTTCTTCTCGCCCACCATCTTCTCTTCTTACACCTTGGTCACCTGGTTAGTTAGATAGATAAGCGTAAACCCTTGCACGGCGTCCCCCGCACCCACCACCAGCGCAGCAGTCTGAAAGAGCTCTCGTTCGCCTCACCATGCACTATTTCAGCAGCTCCATCGCTTCTCGCGCGGAAACACCCTCATGCACCACCCGACAGATCGCTCGCGTAATATTCGCCGGCTTCTCGTGCTGGAAGATATTTCGCCCGATCGATACCCCAGCCGCGCCAACCGAGATCGCGTCTTCGACCATCGTCAGCACTTCTTCGTCGGTGGTAGCCTTGGGCCCGCCCGCAATGATCACGGGCACGGGGCACGTCCGTATCACTTCCTTGAAGGTGTCCGGATCGCCCGTATAATTCGTCTTGATCAGGTCTGCACCGAGTTCCGCACCCACGCGTGCCGCGTGTCGCACGGCTTCGGGATCATGCTCGTTCTTTACCTTCTTGCCCCGTGGATACATCATCGCCAGGAGCGGCATACCCCACCGTTCGCAGACCATCGAAATGGTGCCCAGCGCTACAAGCATCTCCGCCTCGGTATCCGCACCCACGTTCACGTGCATCGAGACGGCATCGGCACCCAGGCGCATCAGCTCCTCCACCTGAGCGACGACCACCTTGTTCAGGGGATCAGGCCCTAACGAGGTGCTCGCCGAGAGGTGAATAATGAGCCCGATATCCTTGCCGTAGCCCCGGTGGCCCGCTATAACGATCCCCTTGTGCAGGAGCACCGCGTTCGCTCCTCCTTCCGCAACCCCGTTTACCGCATTCTGCATGTCCGTCAGGCCGTAGATGGGGCCTGCTGTCACGCCGTGGTCCATTGGCACAATCACACTCCGTCCACTATTCCGATCGATGATCCGCTCCATTCGTATACTCTTCCCTATGCCCATTCGCTCCATGCGCTCTCTTATGCTCGTCATGCTCTCCTCACTCCTTCGCTTCGCCTTCGCCCTCTTCCCTATCCCTTTATCTCTCCTTGCCTAGTTAAGTTAATATCCCCAAGTATTCCGCTCATGCGGTATTCACCCTCGTCGCCCCGCGCGCCGCCGCACTGCACCGCGTCGACTCGCTCGCCCGCTCGCCCCTCGCCAGCCACAGGTAATCCATTGCACCCCCCGGTACCGATCACTCTTGTACTTCGAAGTATAAATACGTACATAGCACCGGCAGGAGCCGCCAGGAAGTCACCACAACGCAGCAGAACCACGAGCTTCAGATCAGCCGGATCGTCTCCAGATTCATGGGTGCTACCGTCTCCATATCGAGCTTCTTGTGGATGCCGCTCGCCAGGGCGATGCACTTGTTCGACTCGCCATGCATACAGATCACTTTCGAGGGCTGCGGTCTGATCCGTCGCACGTATTCGATCAGTTGATTACGGTCCGAGTGTCCGGAGAAGCCGTCAATGGTGCAAATATCCATCTGGACCTTGACGGTTTCCAGCTTGCCCCCGTTCGAGAACTGCATCTCGTTCCACCCCTTCTGGATACGACGTCCAAGCGTTCCTTCCGCCTGATAACCCACGAAGATCAGCTTGTTCCGCTCATCGCTCGCCAGCCCCTTCAGGTATTCGAGCACCGGCCCGCCGTTGAGCATACCGGAGGTGGAGAGAATGATTGACGACTCCTTCTCCTCGATGATCGCTCGCCGCTTCCCCACTTCATCCACCTGCACAAAGATAGCGGATAAGAAGGGATTCTCGCCCTGGAAGATCGAGTTCTTGAGATTCTTGTTAAGATACTCGGGATACGCCGTGTGGACCGCAGAGGCCTCCCAGATCATGCCGTCGAGGTAGACCGGCACTTCGAGCTCCATACCCTCCAGCGCGATCATCACCTCCTGGGATCGCCCGACGGCGAATGCGGGTATCAGCACTTTCCCGCCCTTCGCGATCGTCTGCTCGATCTCCTCTTTCAAGTTCTTCTCCGCTTCCTTCCGCGTCGGCTGGAGATCGTTCATGCCACCGTAGGTCGCCTCCATCACCAGGGCTTCCAGCCGGGTGAAGCCGTTAAAAGCCGGATCGAAGAGGAATGTCCGTTCAAACTTAATATCGCCGGTAAATGCGACGTTATACAGCCCCTTACCCGCGTGGAAATAGGCGATTGACGAGCCGAGGATGTGTCCTGCATTGTAGAGGGTGAGCTTCACGTCAGGTGCGATATCGGTCACCTCACCGTACTTCAACGGGATGGTGTGCCGGATGGTGTCCCGAATAAAGGCCGATTTGTACGGGATCTTCTTCCCGTCCCGTGCCGAGACCTCGAGATAATCGAGGAGCAGGAGTGCCATGAGATCGCGCGTCGGCTGGGTCATATAGACCGGCCCGTCGTACCCGTACATGAAGAGGAGCGGTACGAGCCCTGAGTGATCAAGATGCGCATGGGTGATGACCACTGCATCGATATGATTGATCGGCAATACTTCCGGCACGTAGAGATACGGTGTTCCCTCTGAGCCCACACTCACGCCGCAATCCACGAGGATCTTGGTCTCCGGGGTGGAGAGCATGAAGGCGTTCCGCCCGACCTCTCTGCAGCCACCCAGCATGGTTACCCTGAGCCATTCATCCTCGATCGTCTTCTCGCTGTAGATCTTCCGCCCCACCTTCTTCAGGAAGTCCTTTCTGAATTCGCTCTCCTCGCGGAGATACCGTCTGATGTTCTTGATGGTGGTGGATTGGAGTGGTGGTGCTCTGATCACGTTCGGCCGCCAGCCGATTACCTTCGCGACCTCTCTGAGTGTCGTGCCATGCGTGCCGATCACCAAACCCGGCTTCTCAGCCTCGATGATCACCTCACCCTTATCCAGATCGAAATAGAGGTCTTTGATCCCGCCTTCATCGGGAATGATCTCGTGAATCACCCTGGTCGCTTTATCCGGCTCCATCAGGATGTTACTGCTCGGTCTGACCGAAATCCGCTTCTTCAACTCCTTCGCTAAGGTCCGCACGATGGCACCATCGTCCATGAAGGCCTGGGTATTTTCGGTATAAATCACGAGCTCTGGCCCCTCAAACTCCACGCCCGTGATGGTCACGTCCGCCGGTAATAACTCGATGATCCGCCGCTTTAGCTGCAACAGGGTCTCTTCTGCTGACATTGCCCCTCCTTCTCTCAAACGATCTTCCCGTTCGTCTCTTACGTAATGTAATCTCGCGAGGTGTGTGCGCGAGCTCGAGTAACTCGTGAGAGCACCCGGCTCTTACCGTACTGCTCTCTTTACTCGGCCTTCGGAATTCCTACCGCTACCAACGTGGAGAATCAGCTAAACGATGCTCGTAGCTCTCGTATCTGCTCGTCGCTCAACTCCTCATACTTGTCTTTGGTGATGACGATTACTTCGATCGATTCTCCCGAGGCGCTGTCTCGCTTCATTGCGGAGTGCAACGCCTGGATCGCGAGCGCCGTGCCTTGTTCTATCGAGAGCTCCGGCGAATAACGATCCTCTAGCACGCCGTACGCGATCGGTGACCCGGATCCCGTGGCTGCTATCTCCTTCTCATCCGTGACACCACCGAGCGGATCGATTGAAAAGATATGCGCTCCGTTTCGGTCAATACCCCCGATCAGGAGCTGCACGATATAGGGATAGAACCGCTGGCTGCTCATCACATTGGATAAGAGGGTGGCCACGGCCCGTACCGTCATCGGCTCACTCCGGCGTACCTTATAGAGCTTCAATTCCACGCTCATAATACGGATCAGTGATTGCGCATCCCCGACGATCCCGGCCGTGGTCACTCCCACGTGGTCATCTACCTGATAGATCTTCTTTGCTGCCCGTGACGCGATGAAAGAGCCCATCGTCGCCCTCTTCTCGCTCGCTAAGACGACACCACCGCTGCAAATTAACCCCACGGTGGTCGTTCCCTTCTTTACCTGGTCCCATAGCTCCATGCTTCATATCCCTCCATGTGTTGTGGTTAACTTAACGTGTTTCACCCCTTTCAGACTCATGATATTCTCCGCCAACGTTTTGATCTTCTTCGCATCGCCCTGGATCACGATGACCTCAAAGCAGTTCTCGTGGTCGAGGTGAATATGCGTTGATGATCTGATCATCTCGATATACCGATGCTGTACATTGGTTAACTCGTCGCCCAGCCCCCGTTGATCGTGATCGTAGAGGTACGTAATCGTGCCGATCTCCTCACCGGATTCGCGTTCCATCCACTCATACTCTACGATATAGGCTCTGATCGCATCTCGGATCCCTTCAGACCGCGAGGAGTAGCCGCGGCCCTGAATGATGCCATCGAACTTGCGCAGCAGATTTGAGGGGAGCGATACACCGATGCGAGTTAACCCCCATTCTTCACCCATCTTCCTCCCTCCACGGATTTTACGATTCGTCTTATTATCTCTTCAGCCTTACAGCAGGCATTAGAATTATGGTTCTTTATTCGAACAACCTTCGCCTGAAAGCCACGCGCTCTGAGCTCCTGCTCCAGCTGCTCTTCATTGAAATCCTGATCATAACCGATTGCTACTATATCCGGCTTTATCCTATATAAAGGTTCATAGATATCGCGCTCGCTCCCCAGCATCGCCTGATCCACCATCTTCAACGCGGCCACCATCTGTACCCGCTGCGTCTCGGGTATTATGGGCACTCGCTTTCGTTTCTTCACCGTGACGTCGCGCGCTACGATCACGATCAGCTCGTCACCCAGCTTCTTCGCCTCCTCCAGAAAGAGGAGATGCCCCGGATGGAGTAGTTCAAAGGTGCCCGTGGCTAAGACCCTCACCATACCTGCTCCTCATCTCCACGCATCTTCGCCCCTTCTGCTTCCACGATCTTCAACTCCTGGCTCTCTCCTCGCGCCGTGTAACAGCACCAGCTCTGCCATGTATACGGATAACAGACGATGATATGATAGTTCCCTGTCTTTGAGAATACGACGAGATCCTGTGCCGAGGGGCGCAACGCCCCTGGGTGCGGGTGGCTGTGCACTGAGCCGACAGAGGAGAGTCCCAGGGGGATCATGTCCCGGCGCATCGTCGCGCTCTCATCGGCGGAGAGCGTGCCGGGGAGCATCACCACCTCGGAAATGAGGGTGCCCTCGGCGCAGAGCAGCCCGATAAATTCGCGGGGATGGGTCGACTTGCCCACTTCCAGGATGAACTCCAGGGTAGCCGCGGCGATTCCCGTGATTCGCTGGGCCGTGCGCATCGCTTTGCACCTCACGTACCAAGAGTACGGTGCGCCGCTTTAAAGAGGTTCATGAGGTATCGCGGTTCCACCGAAGCTCAGGAGAGTGTAAAGACGTAGCGCCCCTCAGTTCGGATCTCCGCGGCGCTCGGTAAGCTGCCCCATTTCGCACGCAGGAGTAAATCTGCGATATTATAGTTCAAGATGCGCGCGATGCCCACGAGTGAGGTGGTTGGTCGTGGATTCACGTCCACCACGTATGCTCGGTTCGCGCTATTCAGGACGAAGTCTATCCCGACGTACCCCTCGCAGCCCAGCAGGCGTGCCACCCGCTCGCTGATGTGCATCACCTCGTTTGCCGTTTCGCGGGCAATCGCATAGGGCACAACCCCTCCCGCGTAGCGGAGCCGGGCGCCATCTCTCCGCATATATTGCTTGTTGATGGTGAGTGGTAAGACCGCGGATCTACCCACGATACTGCTGCTGCTGATATCCGTCCCCGCAATGAATTCCGTGATAATCACCTCACGATCAGGAGCAGAAGGAAGCTCAGCGAGGGCGCTCTTGCGCACCACGAAGACCTCGGTCGAAGCGCAGCCGAACCGCGGCTTACGCACGTACTGCTGCTCAGCATCGTCCTCGAACTCGGATAGCTCAGCCTGCGAATAGATCCTCGGCACGAGAATGCCGTCCGCGCGGAGCAGCTCGGTGGTCATGAGTTTGTCAGCGCAGCGAGCGACCGCAGCTGAGGGGCTGCCCAAATTCACGGTAGTCGATTCCAGAACCCTGGTGAGACCGGCTAACTGCTCGTCCGGAGCGATTACCATGCCCGCGTCGCACTCCCTCGATAACCGGGCCACCGCAGCCTCAAAATCGGGTTCCGCGACTGGAGCGAGGACTTCATGACCTGCCTGTTCAAAGCTCGCTTTCAGCGTGGAGAGCATTGCCTGGCCTTCCTCCAGTAGGGACGAGCTCTTCGCACCGCCACCAACAGCGTACTCCGCTATCAGTATCCTCATGCACGGGGTATCGGTTCGCGGGGCGTGAGCGATTTCCCGTGCTCCACGAGCTTTGCCAATGCTAGGAGGAGATTGAGGAAATGATCGTTGGCGAGCGTCTTCCCTAGCTCTTCCTCCCAGCTCTTCTTGATCGCCATGAATCGTTTCGCGGTGGCATCTGAGAGTTTTCCGATGCTGGACGCAAAGACGACCGTTTCGACTTCTTCGCCTTTCTTGGGTTTCTCCACCACTTTTGCGGCTTCCTTACCCTCGAACCGCATCCCGGCAATGGGATAGCCCATCGCATTGATCGCTCGCGTTACTGAGGATCGCTTGATCGGCTGCTCGCGGAGCTTGTTCTCCTCCGCCAGGATCTCATCCACCGTGATCGTACCCTGCACAATCCGCTTGCGATATTTCTGCAGCCAGCCAGGGCCTTTCTCAGGACCGCCTTTCGCTTCTACGAGCGGTGGTTCGGGTAGTACCTCGGCCTTGCTTTCATCCTCGCTCGGTTCCTTCCGCATCCCGATAAGAGGATAACCTAAGGTATTGATCGCCCGTGTCACTGAGGATCGCTTGATCGGCTGCTCACGGAGCTTGTTCTCCTCCGCCAGGATCTCATCCACCGTGATCGTACCCTGCACAATCCGCTTGCGGTATTTCTGCAGCCAGCCAGGGCCTTTCTCCTCGCTTTTTACTGCCTCATGCGCTTCCGGAATCTCAACTTCGCTTGCCGAATTACCTGGTTCCTTGCGCAAGCCAGTAATGGGGTAGCCCATGGTATTTAACGCTCGCTTCACCGTTGCGATCTTGATAGGCGCACTGCGGCGCTTGTTCTCCTCCGCCAGGATCTCATCCACCGTGATCGTGCCCTGAAGAATTCGTTCCCGGTATGTCTGCAGCCATTCCGGACCCCGGTCCGTCTGATTCGGGTTCCCGTGCTCAACCACTTCACGTGCCCTGACGGGGACTGCTACTGCCACCTCTCGTTCTGTCGTCCCGACTCGTAATCCCGTGATGGGAACGCCCATCGCGTTGATAGCCCGCGTCACCGATGAGATCTTAATAGGAACATCACGGAGTTTGTTCTCCTCCTCCAGGATCTCCTCGACCTTAATCGCACCGCTCGCGATCCGATCCTGGTACTTCAATATCCAGCTTGGTGGTCTTTCTATCCGCCCCATCTTCACTCTATCCCACCCGCTTTCTCTTCCGCACGCAGCCTCACAGATATTTATGTGGTACTAGGTAATTAAGAAGCACCAGTAATAAAAGCTAAGAAAGGTGGTGAGTGCACATTCCCTGCGGTAAGAAGCGAAAGATCGCCAAGATGCGGAAACACAAGTTGAAGAAGCGACGGAAGAAGATGAGATTCAAGAAGTAGTGGCTACACCGTTCTTTGATCTTGCCTCTCCGGTTCGTTATTTTTTTGAGGGGGTTTCTTTCTCACGTCGTACTCGTCGTAGATACTGCCCACGATTTCCTCTAAGAGATCCTCCAGGCAGACCAGACCCGCGGTTTTTCCCGCCGCGTTAACCACGATCGCGATGTGGAATTTCCCCTCACGGAACTCCTTCAGCAGATTATCGACCCGTGCCGTATCGCGTACGAAATGCGCGGGTTTCATGACCGCTTTGACCGCTTTCGGGCTTTCATCCGGCGGGGTGAGCAGATCTTTTGCGTATAAGATCCCCACGATGGTGTCCATCGTGCCGGCGAAGACGGGAATTCGTGAGTAGCCGTATCGCCGGATCAGCTGCCGTGCGTCTTCCATGCTTTGTGTCGCCTCTATGCCGATCATCTCTTCGCGCGGGGTCATCACGTTCTTCACCGTGATGTAATCGAGCTTGAGGACGCCGTTCATCATCTCCTTCTCATCCTCCTCGATCGCACCTTCCTCCTCACCGATATCAAGCAGACTCTTCACCTCTTCCTCGGAAAGGAGTCCTTTTGCCTGCACCTTTAGCCCGAACAATCGCCCGATAGCCTGCGTGACCACCGCGAACACCCGGGCCACCGGGCGGATGACGTAAATCATCAGCTCGAGCGGCTTCGAGACGACGAGCGAGATCCGTTCCGCGTGGTGCATGGCTAAGGTCTTTGGCACGATCTCACCGAAGGTGAGAATAAAGAAGGTCATCACGCCGATCGCTATGCCTACCCCGAGATCGCCGAAATACTCAATGGCGATCGAGGTCGCCAGCGCGGAGGCGGCGATATTCACCAGGTTATTCCCGATCAAGACCGTGGTGAGCAGTACCTCGGGCTCGTTCACCAGCTTCTGGATCGTATCAGCGCCCTTCACGCCTCGTTTCAGTAACGATCTCGCTTTAATCTTCCCGATCCGGATAAGAGCAGTTTCAGAACCCGAGAAGAACCCGGAGAGAAGCAAGAGGAGAGCGAGGACTACAATCTTCAGGACGAACCAGGCCACCTTGTTCTTTGTCCCCCTGAGTTATTTATTCTCCTGAGTACTTATCAAGGTATCTACGTATACATGTCCTGCAAACCTCAGCTCCGAGGAGAGCAGCAAGTGGAAGCGGGTAGGGCGAGCAAAATGAGGCGGAGGATAAACGATGAAGGAACTGACTGAAGTGAGGATGTTGAAGGAGGGTAAATATGTCAACCTCGATGACGAGCCTTGCACTATCATGAGCATGACGCATTCCAAACCGGGCAAGCACGGCGCGGCGAAAGCGCGAATCGAGGGAATGGGCGTCTTCGATTCACAGAAGCGGTCTGCCGTGCAGCCGGTGACGGCGAAGATCTACGTGCCCATCATCGAGCGGCGAAGTGGTCAGGTGCTCTCCGTCATGGAGGACACCGTGCAGGTGATGGATCTGGATGACTATTCAACGGTCGAGATCAAGATCCCCGAGGACTTGAAAGGCACGGGTAAGATTGAACCGGGCAAAGAGATATCATTTTTACACTATGAAGGGAAATACAAACTGGATGTAAAGTAACGTAACGTGAGCGAAGGTGAATAACGTGGTCGAGAAGAAGCTCGTAGGCAGAATTGCGCACTACTTCTCGAAGATCGGCGTGGCCGTGATCGAGCTGAGCGCGGATCTTAAGGTGGGCGATACCATACGGATAGAAGGGGCAACCACCGCCTTTGAACAACTGGTGGATTCGATCGAGATCGAGAAGCAGAAGCTCGAGGTCGCGACGGCAGGTCAGGCCATTGGGCTGAAGGTGAAGGAGAAGGTGCGACCGAGCGATTCCGTCTACAAACTGACGAGAGCAGAATGAGCGAGATGCAAGCCGAACGAGAACGGATCACGGTATGCGACCTCATGAGGGAGCGGGTCGCGTATGTCACCGTCCCGGGCACGAGAGAGGATGTGCTGGAGGTATTTCAGCAGAAACACGTCTCCGGTGTCCCGGTGGTGAAAGAGGGGAAGGTAATCGGGGTCGTCACCCGGCAGGATCTCTTGCGGAACCCGAACGAGGAGCAGTTAGCACTCCTGATGACGAGAAATCCCGTGACCATCACCCCTGACACCAAGCTGAAGGATGCGGCAAAACTCCTCCGCGACTACGGCATCCGCCGTTTACCGGTGGTCGAGGACGAACGGCTCGTGGGCATCGTCACCGTCGCTGATTTCATTCGCGAGATAGCGAAATGGGACGATTCGACCCCGATCGCCACCTTTGTGCGGGAGAAGATGCTCGCACTGTGGGATGAGACACCCCTGGCGATCGCGGGGCGGATCATGGAGCTCGGGAAGGTAAAAGCGGTTCCCGTGCTGAATTCCGCTTTTGAACTCGTGGGTCTGATCACCGATCAAGATCTCATCAACGCCGCGGTCATCGAGGAGGGACTGGGCCGTTCTGACCTCTCGCTGGGCTCGGACGAGGATGAATGGTCCCTGGACGGGATGCGGGACACCATGAAGCTGTACTACAGCGTCTCTAGGATCCGCTTGCCCGAGAAGCTGGTGCGAGACGTTATGGTCACCAAGGTGGTCACCGCGACCCGCAATCACGGCGTGAGTTCCTGTGCCCAGCGGATGAGTGAGGGTCGGTTCGATCAGTTGCCCGTGATTTCCGCGCGGGGGAAATTGATCGGTATGCTCATCGATCGTGATCTTCTCCGCACGTTGCTGTAAGCTTCGTGGCACGGCACGGTCGGTGCTGAGTGAGGACATACTCTTCTAGGGGAACGGTTCAAGGTTAGATCGCTTCAGCATCATGCGCGTTCTTATCTCGCTGGGCCTTGTAGAGAGGATGAGGATAGGAAGCGATGGCAGGCGCAGGCAAAGAAGAGCGGAGGGATGATATCGTGGAGCTCGCGCGCAGACGCGGGTTTATCTGGCAGGCATTTGAGATTTATGGTGGCGCTGCGGGATTCTATGATTATGGCCCGTTAGGTGCGCGGCTGAAACGGCGGCTGGAGACGAAATGGCGCGAGTTCTATCTGCGTGAAGGGTTTTACGAGATCGAAACGACGACCATCGCACCTCGCGAGGTCTTCGCGTCTTCCGGGCACTTAGCTAGCTTCACGGACCCTGCCGTGGTCTGTAAACGCTGCAGCTCGGTCTTCCGGGTCGATGCTTCGGTTCATCGCGGCGTCCGCTGTCCGGAATGCGGTGGCGAGCTCGAACCATCTGGCGAGTTCCTGCTCATGTTCCAGACGCGAATCGGCGTGACGAAGAGCGACCAGGATCCGCAGGCGCAGCGGAAGGGTGAAGGGTATCTGCGGCCCGAGACGGCCCAGGGCATGTTCGTCAATTTCCAGCGGCTCCTGAAGTTCAATCGTGATAAACTCCCCTTCGGGATTTTGCAGATTGGCAAGGCGTACCGGAACGAGATCTCGCCACGACAGAGCCTCATCCGGCTGCGTGAATTTACCATGGCCGAGGTGGAGATCTTCGTCGCCCCTGCGGAGAAAGAGCGTCATCCGCGATTTGCAGAGGTCGCGGATCGGTCGCTCAAGCTCGTCCCTCAGGGAGGCGAAGTGGCGGAGATGACGGTGGACGATGCGGTGAGGCGCGGGATCATCGCGAACCAGTATCTGGGCTATCATCTCGCGCGCGTGGATCAGTTCCTGGAGGAGATCGGGATCCCGCGTACGCACGTACACTTCAGGCAGCACCTGCGGGACGAGATGGCGCATTATGCGACCGATTGCTGGGATGCGGAGTTCCTGAGCGAGAAGTACAGCTGGATGGAGATCGTGGGCGTCGCGGACCGCGGGAATTACGATCTCTCGGCGCACGCCGCGAGCTTGCATCTCGATCTCCAGGTGCAGACCGAATCAGGGAAGGTCGTACCCCATGTCATCGAGCCCTCATTCGGCCTCGATCGGATCATCTATGCGTTGCTTGAGAGCGCGTTATACGAAGAGGAGGTAGAGCGTGAGACGCGGCGTGTTCTCCGGTTCACGCCGGCTATCGCGCCGGTACAGGTGGCCGTCTTCCCGCTGCTGAATCGCGAGGACTTGCAGCGAAAGGCGCACGAGGTCTTCGAGCAGCTCAGAGCTGCCTCGTTCTTCGTGGAGTACGATACCTCCGGCAGTATCGGCAAGCGCTACCGCCGCCAGGATGAGATCGGCACGCCCTACTGCATTACCATCGATTATCAGACGCTGGAGGATGAAACGGTGACGGTTCGGGAACGAGACACCATGAAGCAGGTTCGCGTCCCGTTATCGGGGTTACAAGAGGCATTGAAGTAACCGATTAGAGCTCAAAGTTCGACCGAAAAGAAGAGCCTCAAGACCATCCCAACGCCGAAGCTGAACGCTGCCACACCCAGGCTGATAAGCGCCATCTCCAGGAACCGTCTTCGAAAAGGGAGCTCTTTTGCTACTGAGATATAAAAGGTGAACATGAGAATCATCACGAGTGCGCAGGCAATGGAAATGCCCAGGCTGAGGAACGCGTTTCGCAGGATGATGAACGGCAGCACGAGCACGATTACCGCAGCTATGTACATCCCGCCGGTGTAGAGGGCGGCCTTCTCCGGGCTTTTCGAGGTCTCTTCGGCCTTGGTGGAGAGGTATTCAGAAGCGGCCATTGACAGGGCTGCGGCAATCCCCGTGATCAATCCGGTCATCGCGATTAAGGAGGTATTCCGTAGCGCCAGGGTGAACCCCGCCAGCGCTCCCGTAAGCTCCACCAACGCGTCATTGAGTCCGAGCACCATGGAGCCCGCGTACTTGAGCCGTTCCTCGTCTATCAGGTTCAGCAGTTCCTTCTCGTGCCTTACCTCGTCCTTTATCACATCCTGTGCTCCGGGGACTTTCTCCGCGATCTCACGGTAGAAGTTCTGGGCCTCGCCCTCGCCACGCTCCATCAGCCTCAGGCCGAAGGTGATTCCCAGGAGCCGTGAGATGAGGTAGTAGGTACCTATCCGGACTCGTGAGGGGCGTACCTCTTCTCCGGTGTGGCGCTTCCAGAAGTCGTGGTGCCACGCAGTAGCACCTCATCTGAGCCCGGGTCGCGTGGGTATTTATATACGTACACTTTTATACTTCAGCGTACAGTACTGAACATTGAGGTGGAAAGATGGAGACGAAAGAGAAGGTGATACTGGACGAGGACGTGATACCGAAAGCGTGGTACAACATTCAGGCGGATATGCCGGAGCTCCCGGATCCGCCGCTCAATCCGCAGACGAAGAAGCCCGCTAAGGCTGAGGACTTCACGCCCATCTTCCCGATGGAGATCATCCGTCAGGAGATGAGCGGGGACCGCTGGATCGCGATTCCCGATGAGGTGCGCGAGGTCTATCGGCTCTGGAGACCAACGCCGCTCTACCGGGCGAAGCGCCTGGAGGAGCGGTTGAAGACGCCGGCGAAGATCTACTATAAGTGGGAGGGGGTGAGCCCACCGGGCAGCCATAAGCCGAATACCGCGGTACCACAGGCGTACTACAACATGAAGGCCGGCATCGAGCGGATAGCGACCGAAACGGGCGCGGGTCAGTGGGGCTCGGCGCTCGCATTCGGCGCGATGCTCTTTGGCATGAAAGCGACCGTCTACATGGTGGGGGCCAGTTACGATCAGAAACCGTACCGCAGGATCATGATGGAGACCTGGAATGCCGAGGTGTACCGGAGCCCGAGCGCGAATACGGCCTACGGGCGGAAGGTGCAAGCGGAGGATCCGAAGACGACCGGCAGTTTAGGGATCGCCATCTCGGAAGCGGTGGAGGATGCGGCCACACATGATAATGTCAACTACTCCATCGGCTCAGTCTTAAACCATGTGGTGCTCCATCAGACGGTGATCGGTCTGGAAGCGAAGCTGGCCTTTGAGCAGCTCGACGAGTATCCCGATTTCATTTGCGGCAACGTCGGCGGGGGCAGTAACTTCAGTGGCGCGACCTTCCCCTTCGTCGCCGATAAACTCAGTGGCAAGAAGCCTGATCTCCAGATCGTCGCCTGTGAGCCCATGTCCTGTCCAACGTTGACGAAGGGCCTGTATCTCTATGACTACGGTGATACCGCAGGTATGGCGCCCATCTTGAAGATGTATACCCTGGGGCATACCTTCATTCCGCCACCCATTCACGCCGGCGGGCTGCGCTACCACGGTGACTCGCCCTTGCTCTGTAAGCTGGTGAAAGACGGGTATATCGGGGCTGTGGCCTACCATCAGACCGAAGTATTCAAAGCGGCGAAGCTCTTCGCAGAGACGGAGGGGCATATCATCGCGCCGGAGTCCGCGCACGAGGTGAGGGCGGTGATCGATGAAGCGCTGCGGTGTAAAGCAGAGGGTCGGGAAGAGGTGATCTTCTTCAACAATAGCGGCCACGGGCATTTCGACCTCGGTGCGTACGATGCGTTCCTCCAGGGTAAACTGGTCGATTACGAGTATCCCGCGGAGCTGGTGAAACAAGCCCTGGCAAAGCTGCCGAAGATCAATTGAGCGAGCCAATAGATGGAGAAGCGAACCTTAACGAGCAGTGTTAGAAGGGTGAACATACCGTTCACCCCTCTTACCGTTTTTTCCAAGCTGAGGCACGGCTTCGAGAAGTCATTCCTGCTCGAATCGGTCGAGGGGCGTGAGAAGATCGCGCGCTACTCCTTCATCGGCTTCGACCCACTCCTGGAGTTCAAAGCGAAAGGACACGAGGTGGAGCTCGACGGTGAGCGATATACCGTCGAGGATCCTTACCGTGAGATGCAGGAGGTGCTGCGCTCATTCGAGTGCGGCCGCGTGGGCACGCTCCCCTTCTCCGGCGGCCTCGTCGGGTTCTTCTCCTACGATATCGTGCGCTACTTCGAAACGCTCCCCGCAGCTGCTCCTGATACGCTCCACTGCCCGGATGCGCACTTCATCATGCCCACCTACCTGCTCTGTTTCGACCATCTCCGGCAGGAGGTGCTGCTCATTACTTATGGGAAGGAGCGCGAGAAGCTCGAAGATATCCTGGCTCGTGAGGACGAACCCACGATCGACCACTTCGCGGTTTCCGCACTTCACTCAGAGACGTCTGAGGCTGAATTTGAGGCGAGCGTGGTGAAGGCGAAGGAGTACATCAAGGAGGGCGATATCTTCCAGGTCGTCCTCTCACGCCGGCTCGAATCGCGCTACCGCGGTGACCCCTTAGCCTTTTACCAGCGGCTCAGGGCGACCAATCCCTCGCCCTATATGTTCTTCCTGGACTTCGACCATATCGTTGCCGGATCGTCCCCGGAGATGCTCGTACGGTTGCGGGACGGTGTGGTGACGCTGCGGCCACTTGCGGGAACGCGCAGGCGGGGCGGGACGCGCGAAGAGGACGAGTTGCTCAAGGTGGAGATGCTCCTGGATGAGAAAGAGCGAGCCGAGCACATCATGCTCGTCGACCTCGGCCGGAACGATGTGGGCCGGGTCGCCCAGCCAGGGAGTGTGGAGGTGACCGAGCTGATGGAGATCGAGAAGTATTCGCACGTGCAGCACCTCGTTTCGAACATCACGGCGGACCTGGCACCGGATAAGGACGCCTTTGATCTCTTTCGCGCTGCATTTCCCGCAGGCACGGTCACGGGCGCCCCGAAGATCCGGGCGATGGAGATCATTGAGGAGCAGGAACGGAGCAGGCGGGGCATCTACGCGGGTGGAGTCGGCTATTTCGACTTCTCCGGCAATCTCGACTTCGCTATCACGATCAGAACGATGTTCACGGCAGGCGAGCGAGCATATTTCCAGGCTGGTGCGGGTATCGTCGCCGATTCCGTGCCTGAGCTGGAATACCAGGAGACGGAGAACAAATTGCGGGCTCTCGTGAGCACCGCGGGACTTACGTGACGTGCCATGAACGTGCTCGTGATCGATAACTACGACTCCTTTGTCTACAATCTGGTGCAATACGTTGGAGCCTGCGGTGCGGCTGTGGTGGTGAGGCGTAATGATGTGCGCCTGGCAGAGCTGCAGCAGCCCGAGCCTGACGCGATCATCATCTCGCCGGGCCCCGGAAGGCCCGAGGATGCGGGCATCTCAGGCGAGGTTGTCCGCGTCTTCGGGCTGCAGAGGCCGATTCTCGGGGTCTGCCTGGGGCATCAGGTGATCGGGCAGGTCTTTGGCGCGGGGATCGGCTACGCAGAGCGGATCATGCACGGCAAAGTCTCGCAGGTGCAGCACGATTCGCAGGGGATCTTCGCAGGTCTGAAGAATCCCCTGCACGCCACGCGCTATCACTCGCTCGTCGTTAAACGCGATCAGCTCCCGGCCTGCCTCCAGATCTCTGCGCGTGCGGAGGACGGCGAGGTGATGGGTATTCGGCATCGGACGTTACCTATCGAGGGAGTACAGTTCCATCCTGAATCGATCCTCACGGAAGGTGGTAAGCAGCTGATCGCGAACTTCTTGAGGCTGGTGAAATGCTAAAGGAAGCGCTCGCGGCGGTGGTGGACCGTAAGGATCTGGAGCCCGGTGAGGCGCGGCTCGTGATGGACGAGATCATGAGCGGGCGTGCGACACCGGCCCAAATCGCCGCGTTACTCACCGCGTTGCGGATGAAAGGTGAGACGGTCGATGAGCTCGTGGCCTTTGTAGAGGTGATGCTTGAGCACGCTGCAGTGATTTCGCCCAGGGTCAACGGGATCCTCATTGATACCTGCGGCACCGGGGGCGATCGTATCAAGACCTTCAACATCAGCACGGTCTCGGCATTCGTGGCGGCCGGCGCTGGAGCCCTTGTGGCGAAGCACGGAAACCGTGCAGTATCCTCACGCGCGGGCTCCGCGGACGTTCTGGAAGCGCTGGGTGTTCCGCTCATGCTCACGCCCGAGCAGGTCTGTGCGGCGATCGAGGAGGTTGGCATCGGGTTTATGTTCGCCCCGGTATTCCATCCCGCGATGAAGTTCGCCTTGCAGCCGCGGCGGGAACTGGGGTTCCGCACGATCTTCAACCTCCTGGGCCCTCTGGCGAACCCCGCACGGGTCAAGGCACAGGTAATCGGCGTGTATGATGCTCAACTCGTTGAGAAAGTCGCGGAGGTCCTGCAGGGGCTCGGCGTAAAGCGCGCCTTGGTCGTGCACGGGCTGGACGGTCTGGACGAGCTCTCTACGGTTGGTGAGACGCAGGTCGCGGAATTGCAGGGCGGTAAGATACGGACCTACCGGCTCGTGCCTGATGAGATGGGAATTACGCGTGCACGGATCAGCGAGCTTGCAGGCGGCGATGCGGAGACGAACGCGCGCATTGCCGTCCAGCTGCTCCGAGGCCGTAAAGGCCCGCAGCGCGATGCGGTACTCTTAAATGCCGCCGCGGCATTGCTGGTCAGCGGGCTGGTCAAGGATCTTTCGAGCGGTCTTGAGCTCGCGTCGTGGTCGATCGATTCGGGTAGCGCATATCGGAAGCTGGAGGAGTTACTCCAAGTTACGGGAGGTGCAGTGGCTCTTGAGCGATTTACTTGAACCGTTAGTGCAGGAGACGACACGCGCAGTGGAGAAGCGGCGGAGCACGACCTTACCCGAGCGGGCGAGGGAGATACTCAGCCTGCGCGGGGCGATCGAGCTCACTTCTCCGGCGATCATCGCAGAGCTGAAGCCGCGCTCTCCACGTGAGGGTGACCTCATAGGAACGCGCGAGCTTCTCGACCTTACTACAGCGTATGAGGCTGGTGGTGCAGCGGCTATTTCCGTGCTCACCGCGCCCTCATTCGGCGGCGCGGTGGAGACGCTCGCGCAGGTGAAGCGCCGCGTGGACATTCCGGTGCTCGCCAAGGATTTCGTGCTCGATGAATTCCAGGTGCGAGAGGCGTTCAGCTATGGTGCGGATGCCGTGCTGCTCATTGCGGCTCTATCGCCCGTTGAGCAGCTCCTCGACGTGGTTGACGATCTGGGGCTGGATGCGGTGGTGGAATGTCACTCGGCGGAGGAGATCGAGCGTGCAGCGAACGCCGGGGCGGACCTCATTGGCATTAATAACCGTGACCTGAGGACGTTCCGTGTGGATCTCGAGACGACTGCACGACTCGCAGCAGGTGTTCCCCGCTATGCAGACCTGATCAGTGAGTCGGGCGTACGGGGACCTGAAGATGCGCGGTATTTATTTCTGTGCGGTGCGGATGCGGTCCTCATCGGTACGGCATTGATGAAAGCAGCGAACCCGCAGGAGTTTATCCAGCAATGTCGTCAGTGCGTGTGAAGATCTGCGGCGTGACCACTGAGGCAGATGCCCACCTCGTGGTGGCGAGCGGAGCGGATATGCTCGGCCTGATTGTGGACGTGCCGGTACAAACGCCGCGGAAGGTTACCCTCGATGTGGCGGCCGTGCTAGCAAAAGCGGTCGGCGATGCGATTCCTGTCGTCACGGTGCTCGCGCCGAGTTCGGTGAAGGACGTGGCGCGGGTAGTGCAGCGAGTCCAGCCATTTGCCGTTCAGCTGCATGGGCTTGAACCGCCCGCTCTGTTAAAAGCCGTTCGCACCGCACTGCCCGAGGTGAAGCTGATAAAGACGGTTCATGTTGACGCGGGTGGAACGATTCACGGTGAACTGCCTGATACTGAGCTGGTCGATTTTATCCTGCTCGATACCTTTTCCGCACAACTGGGTGGCACAGGTGCGAAGCACAACTGGAGCGCAAGCAAGGCGATTGTAGACCAAAGCCCCGTACCGGTCATTCTGTCCGGTGGCCTGAGCCACGTGAATGTAGCCGAGGCGATACGCAGGGTGAAGCCGTATGGCGTGGACGTTGCAAGCGGAGTAGAGTCCGCGCCGGGTCGGAAGAGTGTGGAGAAGGTTGTTCAATTCGTGAGGAACGCGCGATGTACCTAGGTGAGTATCCAAAAGCAGGTAAGTTTGGTGAATACGGGGGGCAGTTTGTCCCCGAGGTGCTCATGCACGCCTTGCATGAGCTGGAGCAGGCATATCTGCAGTACCGGGATGACATACCCTTCAAGGGTGAGGTGGACCATTATTTAAGAACGTTCGCTGGCAGACCCACGCCGCTCTATTACTGCACGCGATTGTCTGCGCTCGTGGGGACGCGACTCTACCTGAAACGCGAAGATCTCGTGCACGGTGGCGCGCACAAGTTGAACAATACGCTGGGCCAGGCACTGCTCGCGAAGCGGATGGGAAAGCGCAGACTGATTGCGGAAACCGGCGCGGGCCAGCATGGCCTGGCAACGGCGATCGCGGGCGCGGTCTTCGGGTTGAAAGCGGAGATCTACATGGGTGAAGAGGATATCGCACGGCAGCGGTTGAACGTCTTTCGCATGCAGCTGCTGGGCGCGGAAGTGCACCCGGTAGGGAGTGGCTCGCGGACCCTGAAGGATGCGATCAACGAAGCGATGCGGGACTGGGTGACCAACGTGGAGGATACGTACTATCTGTTAGGCTCGGTGGTGGGGCCGCATCCCTATCCGATGATCGTGCGTGATTTTCAGCGGGTGATCGGGCAGGAGACGAAGCAGCAGATGCTGGCCGCAGAGGGGCGACTGCCCGATGCACTCATCGCCTGTGTCGGAGGCGGGAGTAACAGTATCGGGCTGTTCTACGACTTCCTCGACGATGAGGAGGTAGCGATCTATGGTGTGGAAGCAGGGGGAGCGGGTATCGCTTCCGGACGGCATTCCGCCACGCTTTGTGCGGGCAGCAAGGGCGTCTTGCACGGTGCGTTCAGTTACTTGCTCCAGGACGAGGACGGTCAGATCATGCCGACGCACAGCATCGCCCCGGGTCTGGATTACTCAGGCGTCGGGCCCGAGCATGCCTTTCTGAAGGACCGCGGCCGTGTCACCTACGACATCGTGACCGATGACGAGGCGCTGCACGCCTTCGAACTGCTCTGCCACTACGAAGGGATATTGCCGGCACTCGAATCCGCTCACGCGGTTGCCTACGTGGCGAAATTGGTGGAAGCGGACGAAGTAGGCGAAGAGGACCACGTGGTGGTCTGCCTCTCGGGGAGGGGCGATAAGGACGTCGAACTCATAGAGAGGGCACTTCATGAGCAGCATCAGTGATACCTTCATGGAACTCGACCGGCGTGGAGAGCGAGCACTTATTGCCTATCTGATGGCCGGCGATCCCGATCCCGCGCTGACGCCGCGGATCGCGCAAGCAGTAGCACGCCATGCGGATATTCTCGAACTGGGGATACCATTCTCCGATCCCATTGCGGACGGTACGACGATCCAGGCGGCAGGAACGAGAGCACTTCGTGCTGGCATGAGGCCCTCGCACATCTTTGGGATCATCGCGGCTATCAGGGCAGAAACGGCGATTCCGATCGTGGTAATGAGTTACTACAATCCCCTTTTGCGGTTTGGGGTCGATCGCTTCTTGGAGAAGCTTGCGGAGGTGGGAGGAGACGGCATCATCGTGCCCGATCTCCCCGTCGAAGAGGCCGCGGATCTACTCAGTGCGGCGAAGAAGCATAAGGTTGACCCGATCCTGTTGATCGCGCCGACGACGCGGGATGATCGAATAGAGCAGATCTGCGCGGCCTCCTCTGGCTTCGTTTATCTCGTCTCCTTGCTCGGGGTTACCGGTGCACGTGTGGCGGTTTCGGACGAGGTGAAACCACTGGTACAGCGAGTCGCGCAGAGGCGGCGTGACATCCCCATCGCGGTTGGCTTTGGTATCTCGAAGCCGGAGCACGTGCGGGAAATCGTCGCGAGCGGTGCGAAGGGGGTGATCGTGGGCAGTGCGATTGTGGATCTCATCGCGACGCATAAGGACGAGCCTGAACGACTGCTCGTGGCGCTGGAAGAGTTCTGCGCGGCATTGAAAGAAGCGACAAGAGCGAGATGATCTCCTGCCTGCCCCTGTGCACGGGTTTATCCGTGAACCGCTTGGTTGAACTCACGTTTTGATCGCGATCAGAGATACTTCGATGCCCGCGTCTCTTGGCAGCCGTGCGACCGCGGCGACGCAGCGAGCCGGTGGCCGCTCCCTGAAATACTCCGCGTATACCTGATTGAATCGCACGAAGTTCTCCATATCCGCGAGGAAGACCGTAACGCTCACCACATCCGAATAGTCCATTCCGGCCGCTTTAAGGACGGCGCCCAGATTATCGAGCACCTGCCGCGTCTGATCCTCAATTGAGCCGCGGAGTAACTCGCCCGTCTCAGGTCGGAGCGGAATTTGACCTGAAGCGAAGAGCATGGTATCGACCAGAATGCCCTGACTATACGCCCCGATCGCCCTGGGCGCGTCGGCTGAGCCGATAACCTTTCGCACCGGCCCGCCATTCGACAGCCCCTGATCCATTTCGATGCTACCCCCCTATTCTCTATCTATAAGGGTTGAACTAGCGCAACTGCGGATCTTCCGTTTACAATAGGTGAGGCAGCCCTTCTTTTAGCGCGTTCAATGCCCCTTCCGCTTTTTCCGTCGCCTGATAGATGCGCATCGCCCGCCCTTTCAATTCCGGTCGAAGGGCGCCGTCTTCGGTCACCGGAACGCGCTGCTCATCAAGGAAGAGGAACCGGATGGAGAACTGTCCTTTTCCCGTCGCGCGGTATCGTTTCGCGTTCCCTTCATGCATGACCGCCTCGCCCGGGAATTCGAGCGCAGCATTGACGAAGCCGTGCTCTTCCAGGAGAAGCAGGTGGTACGAGACGAGCCGCCTGTGCTCACCCAGCGCGTCCACCAGCTCCCGCACGCTCATCGGTCCCTGCATGAGCAGTTCCACCATCCGAAGGCGGAGCGGGTGGCGGAGAAGGGGTGTGGCCTTGACAAGCTCGGTCCTACCGCTCATGCTATCCCGTCTTTTTGCGTTAACTTATAAACTTTTCGTTTCCGTCAGTGATCTCCCGTAATTGAAAATAAGCGTATACGCTTAGCTCGTCCACGCAGAAATCAAGCTCATAAACGATGGTGATCTTCCTGTACGCCGGTGAGCTAGCCAGCCAACCAGCTAGCTAGCTCGTCTCAAACTCGCGTTGAATGTCCTGGCCCAGCTTCCCGATGGCGTCGGCGCGGCATTGACGGCAGTGCACCATCTGCCTGACGTACGGCTTGCAGGCCTCCTGGATCTGCCGCTTCTCCTCTGGCGTGGGTGGGGTGAGGTGCGCGAACTTCGCCTGCGGGATGAGCGGGATGACATTCTGTAAATACACGCCCAGCTCACTGACCCGCTTCGCGATCTCGGGGATGTGGGTGTCATTGACCGTCGGGATGAGGACCGTGTTCACCTTGATCAGGATCTTCCGCTTCACCGCTTCGCGAATACCCGCTAACTGGTTCTTGAGGAGGATCTCAGCCGCCTCCCTCCCCCGGTAGATCTTATCATGGTAATTGATGAACGAATAGATCTCCTTCCCGATTTCAGGATCAACGGCGTTCAGGGTCACCGTTACGGTGCCGATATCCAGTGCCTCGAGATCGTCCATGCGCTCGAGCAGGAGCAGCCCATTCGAGCTCAAGCAGCGGAGCAGATGCGGGAACTCGGCATTCACGAGTCGGAAGGTCTCAAAGGTCTCCTCGTTGAAAAGCGGCTCGCCAGGCCCCGCAATCCCGACGACCTTGATATACGGTACCTTCCGCACAACCTCGCGAACGCGCTCCAGAGCTTCCTGCGGGGTCAGCACTTTGCTCGTTACGCCCGGTCGCGATTCATTCACGCAGTCGAACTTCCGCACACAGTAATTGCACTGGATATTGCACTTCGGTGCAACGGCAAGGTGCATCCTGCCGAAGAAATGGCAGGCGTTCTTGCTAAAGCAGGGGTGCTCCTGGATCTTCCGGAGTTGGGTGGGATCCCAGGGAACCGCCTTACCGTCCACGTTGGCTACATACGGCCCTTTCAACGCTGCTGCACTCATGACACTCCGCTCACCATTACTCTTCTTGCTTGCCACCCCCGCTCTTCCGGCATCAGTCCGCTCCGGGGCGCTCTCAGGCTCTGACCTTATCTTACACCTCATCCTATATGTGCTTTGGCCGGTACCTTAGCCGTCCCGCCGTTCTCTCCCCGCGTTCTCCACGTTAGTTCTTATTGCTCTTGATGAGCTCACCGAGCTGATGCCCGATCGCCCGCATCTTCTGCAACTCCGCGTCGTCCGGTATATACTGGACGGAGACCCCCTCGAGGGGGATATCCCAGCCAAGGCCGCGCATCACCGCTTCGATCTCCTTCACGGACTGGCCAGCCCAGCCATAGGAGCCGAAGGCGAACCCGATCCGGCGTTTCGGTTTGAGCCCCTTGAGATACGTGATGAACGCGCCGACGGTGGGCAGCATACCCATGTTCAGGGTGGGCGAGCCGACCAGTACCGCCTTTGCGGTGAGCAGATCGGTCATGATGTCGGAAATGTGGATGGTCCTCAGGTTCCGGAGCGTTACGGAAACGCCGCGGTCCTCGAGTCCCTCGAGCAGGCTATACGCGAGCTTCTCCGTCGAGCCCCACATGGTATCATACACGATGACCGCTCGTGCGTCCGTCTCGTTCGCGGCCCAGCGCTGGTAGGCTGCGAGGAGCTGCGGCAAGTAGGTGCGCCAGATCATCCCATGGCTTGGGGCGATCATCGCAATGTCGAGCCCGGCAAGTGCCTCCAGCGCTTTCTGCACCTGCTCGCCGTAAGGGAGGACAATGTTCGCGTAATATTTCGCCGCTTCCTCGTGAAGGATATCCCAGCCAACTTCGTTGTCGAACCGCTCGGCAGTGGCGATATGCTGCCCGAAGGCGTCATTGGGCAGTAAGAGCTTCTCCTCCGGGATATACGTGACCATATTGTCCGGCCAGTGGACCATCGGGGTGAGGAAGAACTGCAGGGTGCGTTTACCGATCGGCACGGTATCCCCGGACTTCACGACGAGCGTATCCCAGTCCTGCTTGTAGTGCCGCCGCAGCCCTTTCGCACCATTCGGCGAGGTGATTACCTTCGCCTTCGGTGCCACCGCCATCATCTTGGGTAAGCTCCCGGAGTGATCCATCTCCACGTGGTTCGAGACGATGAAATCGATCTCAGCGGGATCTATCACCGCACGGATGCGCGCGAGCATCTCATCGCCGAGATAGTGCTTCACGGTATCGACGAGCACGACCTTCTCATCGAGGATGAGATATGCGTTGTACGTGGTCCCGCGCTGCGTCAGGTAGCCGTGGAAATTGCGCAGGTGCCAGTCGATGCCACCGACCCAGTAGATGTTGGGCTTGATCTCCACCGGTTTCATGCTACGCTACTCCCATTCCTTGATCTCGAAGGCCTCTTTGTCCGCGCCGCAGACAGGGCAGACCCACGCCTCAGGGAGCGCCTCGAAGCTCGTGCTCTCTTCCTCAGGGTCGTAGCCGCAGACCTTGCATCGCCGTCGGGTCATTTCCCCGCACTCTTCTGCTTCAGCTTCTCGGCGATCTTCTTCCCGTACTCCACGCTCGCCTTCTCGCCCTCGCCTGAAGTAATCTGGGTCATCTTACTCTTCAAGGCCGGCTCGACCATGTCCATCTCGAAGACGTTCTTCATGGGCACGCGCATCAGGTCGATGGATTCGCCGCTCCAGCCGTAGGCCCCGAACGCCGCGCCGACTTTACCCTTCAGGTCCGCCTTCCGCATCTCGACGAGGAACCACTTCATCGAGCTGATCAGATCGTTATAGTACGTTGGACAGCCAAGGATGACCGCGTCGTAATCTTTCAGCTCCTCCACCGTCGCCTCGAGCGCCTTCCTCACCACCGCGGTGATGCCCGACTCACGCAACCCCTTCTCGATCGCCTTTGCCATCCGTTCCGTATAGCCATACGTGGTTTCATACACAATGATCGCTTTTGCCATCTTTATCACCTCGTTTCGCTTCCTTTAATTACCTGCTATCCCGCTTCACGCGTGCTGATCATGCTTCGTTCCCCTCCGTTAGCCTAAGAGCTCCTCCACTTCCTCTTTGCCCTTTGCTAACTCCTTCACCTGCTCCTCGTCCAGCCGGAGCAGCAAGGTCTGGAACTCACCCATGTGCGTCTTCTCTTCTTTCGCGATATCCAGAAAGAGTGTCTTAATCTCTTCACGGCTCGCCATCGCGGCGAGCTGCTCATATAAATTCACGGCATCGAGTTCTGCGATGATCCCGACGCGGAGAATCTCCCAATCTCGCTTCTCCTTGCTCACCTTTGCCAACTCAATCGGTATCTCGGATAGCATGGATATGCCATTCGTCCTCAGATTATTTAAATACCTAAGTTTCAGAGGATAAATAACCATAGACTTTTTAGCAACAAACTTT